>JBHIEF010000171.1:0-9296 GCA_046760465.1 Armatimonadota bacterium
CTCCTCGCGTGCGCTGGCCACGTCGCGAAAGGCCGCCACCGCCTCGACCGGGGGATGCACATCCTGCAGGGCGACTCGCAGCACGGTCAGGCCGCAGCCGTAGGCCACCACTCGCTGCTGCGTGCCCGCGGCCACCGCCTGCTCGATCTCCCGCCGTCGCGCAGTCAGGACGTCATCCAGCGAGGTGGCCGTCACCGCCTCGCGCAGCGCCGCCTGCGCCGCCGCTTGCACCAACCGATCGGGCTCGGCGGTCACCCACAGATAGTCGCCCGCGTCGGCGATCAGGTATTGGACCACCATGGTCACCGAGACCATGTTGGCGTCGCCGGTCAGCAGGATGGACTCCTCCGGCACCTTGCGGTAGCCGCCGGCGCGGTGCTGGAAGCTCCACTCGTAGGCCGCCGGCGCGGGCGGCGCCCCCGCCGCAGCGCTGCGGAAGCCGATCTCCGCGGCCCGCACCCGCCGCTGGGGGACGATCTTCACGCTGCCGAACGGTGGCGGCGGCCAGTAGTGCAGCCCGGGCGGGACCGTGTCCGCCACCATCCGCCCAAACAGCCGGACCACGCCGACTTGCTCCGGGCGGACCAGGAAGACGCCCCACCAGACATACAGCACGGCCAGACCCAGCGCCACCCATCTGCCGATGCGCGCCCGCTGCTCCCAGCCGCGCCGCAATCCGCCCAGCCAGTCCGCCTCGGCCAGCCGCGCCCGCGCGCCGGCGAAGGCCTGCACCACGCGCCGCCAGGCTCGACCGGGGCGCGTCTGCGCAGCCCGCCCGGCCCCGAGCAGCAGCAGCGAATTGCCCACTACCAGCAGCGAGGAGATCTGGTGTATGACGGCCGCGCTGACCGGCCGCACCAGCCCGACCGCGGCGGCGATCACCGCGGCGCCGTTGAAGATCAATGCAAAGTAGATCAGGTTCTCGCGGATGGTGCGGTGTGCGCGGCGGCTGAGGCCGATCAGCTCCGGCAGGCGGTCCAGGTCGTCGGCTATGAGCACCGCGTCGGCCGCCTCCGCCGCGACGTCCGTGCCGATGCCGCCCATGGCCACGCCGACATCCGCCGCCGCCAGCGAGGGCGCGTCGTTGATGCCGTCCCCCACCATCACCACCGTGGCGCCCTCGCCCTGGAGCTGCTCGATGCGGCTGACCTTCTCCTGGGGCAGCAGCTCGGCGGCCACCTCGGCCAGGCCCACCTGCTCGGCCACCCGCTCCGCCGGCACCTGCGCATCCCCGCTCAGAACCACGATGCGCTCCACGTCCAGCTCGCGCAGCCGCTCCCCCAAGCGCTTGGCGCCATCGCGCACAGGGTCCTCGGCCGCCAGCAGCCCCAGCACGCCCCGCTCCGTGCCCACTACAACGACGGTCAGCCCCTCCTCCTCCAGGCCGCGCTTCCGCTCCAGCACCTCCGGCCCGACTTGGACGCCCTGGTCCGCCAACAGCGCCTCGCTGCCCACCAGTACGCGGCCCTCCGCCGCCGTGGCCACAACGCCCACGCCCGGCAGCGCCTCGAACTGCTCCACCTGGCCCACCGACAGGCCCCGCCTCGCTGCCTCGTCGCGGATCAGCGCTCCCAGCACGTGCTCCGAATGGCCCTCGGCCAGCGCGGCCAGGCGCAGCACCTCGTCCTCGGCCACCTCTGCCGTGGGCACGATCCGCGCCAGGCGCGGCCGCCCCTCGGTGAGCGTGCCCGTCTTGTCCAGGACTACGCAGTCGGCCGTGCCCACCGACTCCAGCGCCGCGCCGCTCTTGACCAGAATGCCGTCCAGCGCCAGGCGGCCGATGGCGCTGGCCACAGCCGCCGGCGTGGCCAACACCAGCGCGCAGGGGCAGGCGATGATCATGACCGCGATGGCCTGTATGGGCTGCCGGGTGACAAGATACGTCAGTCCCGCGGCGGCGAGCACCGCCGGCACGAAGTAAGTCGCATACCGATCCGCCCGGCGCTCGATGGGCGCCTTCTTCTCCTCGGCCTCCTCGGCCAGGCGCACGATGGTGGCGAGGGTCGTGTCCTCGGCCGCGGCCGTTACCCGAATCTCCAGCCGCCCCACGCCATTCAGCGTGCCCGCGTACACGGGATCGCCGGGCCGCTTGGTGGCGGGCATGGACTCGCCCGTGATCGGGCTCTGATCCACCGCCGAGCTGCCCTCGATGACCTCCCCGTCCAGTGGCAGCCGCTCCCCGGGGCGCACCACGACAACCTGCCCCGGCTCCACCTGCTCCACCGGCACCTCGCGCTCGGTCCCATCCTCCCGCAGGCGCGCCAGCGTCGGCTGCGCCGCGGCCAGGGCCCGCAGGGCGCCGCGCGTCCGCGCCACCGCGAACTCCTCCAGCCCCTCGCCGATGAGCATGATCAGGATGACTTCCGCCGCGGCCACGTTCTCGCCGATGATGAGGGCCGCGATGGCCGCCAGGGCCACCGCCAGATCGGCCGACAGACGCAGCCGCAGCAGCTTGCTGATGGCCTCGTAGAAGATGCGCCAGCCGCCCACGAGGGTCAGAATGGCCGCCAGGTCCACGCCGAACACCGACCGCCACACGCCCTGCCAATACAGCACCAACAGCACGGCCACCACCAGCGGGGTCAGGGCGTGGTGCCAGAGGAAGCGCAGCCAGTCTCTGAGGGTGCTACTCATCCAGGAGTCACTCAGTGTGCCCGCCTGTATTCGCCGCCCGCGGGCGTGGAACCTGCGCCGGCCCGGTCCGGCCTCCTCCCCCGCCCCTACGCGCCGCGTCGGCCCCCGTCATCCTGAGCCCCTCCCTCCCCTGTCATCCTGAGCGAAGCGAAGGATCTGCCTTGGACACGTAGGGCAGGAGCTTGCCTCCTGCCCCGCAGTCGACGACAGCGTTCGCTCACTCTGGTCGCTCGGAATGACAGAAGGGCCCCCGCGCTGTCGCGCACCTGGCAGGTTCCGCGCACGACACGGCGAATAACCTCCTGGCCTCAGGAGGTGCCAGCAATGCGCAAACTAGCCGGACTCATGCCGGTTCTGACGTTCATCTGTCTGCCCTTCTTGTCCGCCGCCCTGGGCGCGCAGGAAGTCAACCTGGTCCCCGATCCCAGCTTCGAGCAGGGCCTGGAGGGCTGGCAGGCCGAGCAGGAGCTCCAGACCGACGAGGCGCAGGCCCACACGGGCCGTAGCTACCTGTTCGCCGAGATTGACCAGCCGCGCCAGGCCAAGTTCCTGCGCCGCACCTTCCGCCTGCACCAGGACCGGCTGTACCGGCTGGAGCTGTGGGCGCGCTCGCCCGAGCGCAGCAAGATCGCCATCTGGCTGGACCAGGGCGACAACCAGCAGAACCTCACCCACTGGCAAGAGATCGCCCGCCGCTGGCAGAAGTACACCATCGGCTTCAGCCCGCCCAGCACCGGCGACTGGACGCTGCGCATCGTGGCCCCCTCCTCGCACAGCGCCCGCCCCGGCTCGATGTACCTGGATGACATCTCCCTCTACGAGACCACTCTCCCGCCGTCCACAGTGCTCTCCGACGAAGACGGCTTCAGCGACTCGCCCGCCATCGCCGTGGACGGCCAGGGCCGCATCTGGGCCGCCTGGATCACCTTCGACGGCGCTCAGGACAACCTGTGGGCCGCGCAGGTCGAGATGGGCCGCGACGGCAGCATCGCGGTGAAGGAGAAGTGGACCGTCCCCACGCCCGCGGGCGCCTATCTGGCCCACGCCTCTCTGGCGGGCGGGCCGGACCGTGCCCACCTCGTCTGGGCGGCGGAGGTCAACCACGACTGGCGCATATACTGCACGCAGATGACCCAGCAGGGACCCGGTGAACCATGGCCCTTGGAGGGGTCCCCTTTCGTCGAATGCAAGCCAGCCGTGGCGGCCTTCAGGAGTGGCGCACTGGCCGTCTGGGAGAGCAATCGCAGCGGGGCACGTGAGATCCTCACTGGGCCCCTGGGCCGCGCTTTCTATTTCGAGGGGCCCAGACGCCTGTCGGCAGCCGGCGTCAACAGTTACAACCCCTCCATCGCCAGCAACGGCGCCGAGGCCTGGGCCGTCTGGGACAGCTTCAGGGACGGCAACTACAACCTCTACGGCGCCCGGCTGGACGGACAGGGCTGGCACAACGAGGTCCAGCTCACCGACAATCCCTGGATCGAGCACCGCCCCAAGGTGGCCGCCGGGCGCGACGGCTTCTGGGTGACGTGGGAGGCCTCCCTGTTCCAGCGGTACAAGACCAACGCCTTCAGCACCAAGCGCATCTGCCTGGCCCGGCTCGGCCCACAAGGCCTGGAGGCCCCCATCGGGATGTTGGAGGGCCTGGCCGGCTGGCTGGAGCGGCCCAATGTGATGGTGGACGCCCAGGGCCGCGTCTGGGTGGTGGCGCGGAAGTTCCGCAACAGAGCCTCCGGCTGGGAGACCATCGCCGCAGCCTACACCGGCCGGCAGTGGACCCCGCAGCAGCTCGTGATGGTCGAGGCGGGTCGCGCCTGGGTGCCGGACCTGGCCCTGGTCGGCGACCGCCTGCTGGTGGCCGCGCAGACCGACAACATCCCGGCCTCATATCCCACCATCGAGGCCTCGCGCTCCACGGTTGCGGACGTGCGGCTGGCGGCAGTTGACGTGACCGAGGCCCCGCCCGCTCAGACCATCACCCTCACGGACCTGGCCATGCCCGAGACCGACCTGAACGTCCCCGACGAGCGCGCCAGGCGCGCCGAGGACGCCGAACGCTACGCCATTGACTACCGCGGCGACCAGCTTCAACTCTACTGGGGCGACTTCCACGACCACTCCGACGTTTCGGTGTGCAACCGCCGCGGCGACCTGGCCCCGGACGACAACTACGCCCACAACCGCGACATCCACCGCCTGGACTTCGCCGCCGTCACCGACCACGGCTACAACCTCAGCCCCCCCATGTGGCACTTCCTGGCCAAGACCGCCCGCTTCAACTGCGAGCCCGAGCGCTTTGTGACCTTCCTGGCCGAGGAGTGGACCTCCACCTTCGAAGAGTACAGCGACAAGTACCCCGACGGCTTCTACGGCCACCGCAACCTGATCTTCGCCAACCCCTACTTCCCCAACTGGTACAACGCCCGCGACCGCAGCACGCCGCGCCAGCTATGGGACCAACTCGAGAAGGACGGCGCCGACTTCGTCCACATCCCCCACCAGCTCGCCGACGTGGGCAACGTACCCACCGACTGGGACTTCGTGGACGAAGAGGCCCAGCCCGTGGCGGAGATCTTCCAGACGCGCGGCTCCTATGAGTACGACGGCGCGCCGCGCATGGCGGGCCGCGCCCAGGCCAAGGGGCACTTCATCCAGGACGCCTGGGCCAGGGGCGTGGTCATCGGCGTCATCGCCAGCCCCGACCACGGCGGCGGCCACGGCAAGGCGGCCGTGTACGCCCCCCGGCTCACGCGCGACGCCATCCTGAACGGCATTCGCCAGCGCCACTGCTACGGCACCACCTCGGCCAAGATCTTCCTCGATGTCCGCGTCAACGGGCGTCTCATGGGCGAGAAGATCGCCCGGGCCCAGGGCCCCGTCACCGTGCAGGTCGAGGCCACCGCGGCCGGCCCCATCCAGCGCGTGGACGTGGTGCGTAACAACGAGTTCGTCTACACGCCGAAGGTCGAGGGTCGCCAAGTCGGCTTCACCTACCGCGACAACCAGCCGTTAGAAGGGGATAGCTACTACTACGTTCGCGTCATCCAGGAGGACGAGGAGATCGCCTGGTCGTCGCCGGTCTGGCTGACGGCGGGGTAGCGTCATAGAAGGCCCGCGTCATTCTGAGGCGCGAAGCGCCGAAGAATCTCGTACTGGCGCAGAAGGCGGAAGGGGGAGCGTACCGTGAAGCTGCCACGCAGATGGCTGCTGGTCGCCGTAGTGCTCAGCTGCGCAGTTGTGCTCAACGGCTGCATGAAGCAGTTCGTCGTGATCCACGTGCAGCCCGATGGCAGTGGCCAGATCCGCGAGACCTTCCAGATGAACGCAGAGCTCGTAGACCTCTTCATGGAGGGGGTGGGCGAGGCCTTCGGCGGGGAGGGTGCCGAGGAGCCGGAGACGCCCGACCTGCAATGGCAGGAGAACGCGGCCGAGAAGGCCGGTCAGTACGGCGAGGGCGTGCGACTGGTGCAGACGACGGAGGAGGAGAGGGAGGGTTGGATCGTGTGCACAGCCGTCTACGCCTTCGACGACGTGACGCAGCTCAAGCCTCAGCCCCCCAAGCAGCAGACCGAAGAGCCCGGCCGCGCCGGCATAGAGTGGGAGATGGGCACGGAAGACACGGTCGGCGTCCTGGCGCAGTTCACCCTCACGCGGCGGGACGACGGCACCTCCGAGCTGGTCATGAGGATGCCTGAGCCCCAACAGCAGGAGCCCGACCAGGCGCCGGACGAGGAGCCGGGCGCCGAGGGCGGCGACGAGATGGAGGACGAGGCCGCCCAGGAGATGCTCAAGGAGTTGTTCAAGGGCATGGAGATGATGGTGGCGGTGGAGTGCGGCACCGAAGTGCTGGAGACCAACGCCACCCACTGCGAGGGCAACCGCATCACCCTCGCCCACGTCATCTTCGACGAGATCATGGCGTTGATGGACGACCCGGAGAAGATGGAGGCCCTGGAGGAGCTGGGGCCCGAGCCAAGCAACTGGCTGGAGGCGCAGGAGCTCCTGGGCGAGATCGCGGGCCTGAAGATCGAACCCCAGCCTGAAGTCCGCGTCCGCTTCAGGTAGGACCCGCGCCTGCCCTGAGCTAGTCGAGGGGTCCTCGCCGCGACTAGCAGTGGCCTGAAACGGACTGGCGCGCTACGGGTAGTCGCAGGCTTTAGCCTGCGGCGGTGGCCAGCGGTGGTGTCGGTGGCGGCCGTTTGTGGGAGCGGCGCCTGCCCTGAGCTAGTCGAGGGGTCCTCGCCGCGACTAGCAGTGGCCTGGAACCGGCTGGCGCGCTGTGGGTAGTCGCAGGCTTTAGCCTGCGGCGGTGGCCGCAGTGGTGTCGGTGGCGGGCAACGGCCGCGGGCTGACTCGTGCTACGTAGCGAGGGTCGCTACTTCGCAGAGCGGCAAGCCCGCGACTATCCACCACCTTCCCCAACCAGGCCCCGCCAACCCTTCGCCGCGAGACGGGGCTCCTACAGGGCACGCCCTACCCCTCGTAGTTCACCCAGATGGGCGACGACCAGGCCACCTGCTCGTCATCCTGCACCACGCGCACGTAGTAGTAGCTCGTGCCCGGCTCAATGTCGTTGTCCTCGTGGGTGAAGACGACGTTCTTGCCCTCGGGGTCGAAGTCGTAGATGAACTGGTTGTTCTTGATGATGTCCACGCGCCGCAGCTCGTTGGTGCCCAGGATCTCCACGTGCAGCCTGGGCCGCTCGCGCGTGGCGAACTCCTCGCCCATGAAGTGCGGGCCGATGTTGAACTTGAGGATGATGTTGTCGGTGGCGCCGAAGGTGCGGCGGGCCTTCATGCCCTCGAAGATCGCCTCGCGGGTGAAGTCCTCGGCCCACACCGACGCAAAGGACAGGTGCGTCGAGCCGTGGTCGCTGCTGGCGATCACGCCCAGCCTGTACCCCTTGGCCCACGCCTCCCACACGTACCCCGCCTTGGCGAAGCCGCCCGCCTGAAGCCTCGGCTCGTCCTCGGTGGCGGCCAGCGGCGCGCCCGGGTACTCGTAGGAGGTGCGGCAGCCCTGGAAGATCTCCACCACCGGCTCGATCTCCGGGTCGTTGTCGCGCCAGTCCGTGCCCATGCCGTCCGTGCCCGAGGTGTGGGAGAAGGTGATGCCGCCCTGCTTGCGCAGCTCCTTATACAGGTTCTTGGTGTCGTCGTCGGAGAGCCTGCGTCCCTCCCGCAGGCGCGGCACCACCCGCGACCCGCGCTTGGGATTGGTCACGTTGCGGTGCCCGTGCGGCCAGCCGTTGCTCCGCTCGTAGCCAAACAGCGGGGTGAACACCCTCGATATGCGGAACAGGTCGGCCGCCTTCTGCGTGCGCCACCAGGAGTACTCCTGCCCCTCCCCCCAGCCATTGTCGTGGTCGCCGATGGAGATCCAGTCTAGCTGGCAGGCGTCCAGCGCGTAGCGGTACATCTCCCACTGGCTGCCGTCGCCGCTGCCGTCGGCCGAGATGTCCGTGTGGCGGTGGGTATCGCCCCGCAGCAGACGATACGTCTTGCCGCCGATGGTCACGCGCACGTCGCGGCAGCGGGCCACGTCCGCATCCTCGTTGGGATGGTTGGGCGGCTTGGGCGTGACCTCCGGCGGCTTGTACGCGGCTAGCTCCGGCAGGCTGACCGGGCCGGGATCGGCGACGATGCTGGACACGTAGACGTCGTTGTTGACCGGCCTGGGATTGCGGAAGGGCCGACCGTCCGCCGCCCATGCGATCTGGAAGCCGCCATTGGAGTCGGCGGCCAGGCACGGGCGCTGGTCCTGCCGGCCCGCCGTGTGCGGCACCCAGATGTCCGCCGCCCACTTCTGCCCGTCCCAGTAGGCCAGGTAGTCGTTCCACGTGCCTCGATTGCTGCCGCCGCCGGCGGACTGCTGCTTCATGCTGCGCCGACGGTAGCTGAGCCACAGCCGCCCCTCTCCGTCGAAGTGGATCTGCGGCAGCTCGTTCAGGTTGCGCTGGCCCTGGGGGAAGGCCTCGCCCACGTAAAGCGAGGGCTGCTTCCTATCGGCGGCGTCCAGGCACGCGATCTCGATGAAGCGGCCCGCATGCAGCCCGATGCCCACGCCCAGCTTGTTCTGGCGCCACATGAACCCCTGGTCCTTGCCCCAGTTGGTGCCCGAGCGGTCCCACGCCAGCCAGGCCCGGCCCCGTGGATCAACCGCGATGCTCACGTGAGCCTGGAAGGCGGGCGAGTCGGTAATGGCCAGCACGGCCGACGTCCGGTCGCCCTGGATGCTCCGCATGAAGATGTTGTAGTCGCCCGTGCGGTAGGAGTCCCAGGCCACATAGGCCGTCCCATCCGGCGCCACCGCGACCGCCGGCTCCCAGTCGTTCGCCGGGTCCGCCGTGATCTGCAGGTCCCTGGACCACGCGCCGTCGCTGAGGACCTTCAGGAAGATGTCGAACTGCCCGTCCCTTGCCCCCTGCCACGCCAGGTACAGCCGCCCATCCGGGCCGCTGGCCAGGTCTGGGTAGATGTCCGGCCCGGGGTCAGTCGTCAAGCGCTGCACCGGCCCGAGGCCGACGCGCCCCGCAACGCTGACGCGCCGTGCATACAGGTCCCAGTTCCCGTCCACCTGTGAGGACCAGACAACCCAAGTGTTGTTCCTGCCATCCTGCGCGATCTGCGGCTCGAAGTTGTCGCCGCTCTCGGTCGTGAGACGGA
>JBHIEF010000172.1:0-9238 GCA_046760465.1 Armatimonadota bacterium
CCCTCGGCCCCGACCTGCCCAACCGCCGCCGCTTCACCGTCACCGAGCTGAGCGACTACCTGCGCTGCCCCAAGGGCTACGAGCTTCAGTATCTGCGCGACCTGCGCCATTATACCGAGGCGGCCGTGAGCGAGTGGGGCGCCTGGCGCGGTGTCAGGCGGGGCACGCTGGCCCATCTGGCCCTCGAGTACCTGGGCCGCGACCGGCAGGCCGATCCACAGGAAGTCGCCGAGCGCGCCCTCAAGGCCTTCCCGCTCGGGCACGCGCCCCCCGACAAGGTGCTCAGCGACCTGACCGACCTACTGAGCCGCTACATGGACTCCGAGACCTTTGCCATGGTCGCCGCCGCCAGCTCCCTGCGCACCGAGGCGCGCCTGCTGTTCACGCTCGACCGCGCCCTTATCCAGGGCAAGGTTGACGCGGCCGCCACCGACGAGCGGGATCAACTGCACCTCGTGGACTACAAGACGGGCGCCAGCCGCGATCAGGGCCAGCACGCCTTCCAGCTGGGCCTCTACTGCGCCGGCCTTGAGGGGGCCGTGGGCAGCCTCCCCGCCTCCGCCACTGTCCACTACCTCGACCAGGGCCGCGCCGAAGCGCTCGACGTCGCCGCGGCCGCCCACGACGCTCGCTCACAGGCCCTCCGGGCCATCGCCGGCATCTGCTCCGGCGACTTCCCTCCCCACACCGACCGTTGCGCCCACTGTGCCCTCCACTGGGCCTGCGACGCCCGTGCCTTGTAGGAGCGGCGTCCCGCCGCGACTAGAGGTGGCGCGCACGGGCTGGCGGTGCTGTGGGCCGCCCTTCCCGTCTTACATCCCACATCCTGGATCCTACATCATACATCCCACACGGTGACCCCCTCGCTCCCGCCGCTGCCAGAAGGCCAGTGTGCCTCCCTTGGCGAAAAGGTCTGGGACGGGAGTGACAACCATGAACCCCACCGTTGTGACCCCTTGCCTCATCCTGGCCTGCTGCCTTGCCGCCACCTCCCTCACCGCCGCCGAGAGGCTCGACCGCGGCCTGGTGGCCCTGCCCACCGAGGACGGCGTCTACCTCGGCTGGCGCCTGTTGGCCGACGACCCGCCCGACGTCGCCTTCACCGTCTTCCGGCGCGCTCCGGACGAGCGCAACTACAAGCGCCTCAACCAGCAGCCGCTTACCGCCTCCACGAACCACCTCGACACGACGGCGGAGCGTGACACGACCTACAGTTACTGCGTCGTGACCCGGGTCGGCGGCAAGATGCGCGAGCACGCCGGGCCCGTCCAGGCCACTGCCGGCGCCGATCCGAAGCCTTACGTCACCATCCCCTTCCAGGGCGACTACCGCGCCCAGAAGGTGGGCATCGGCGACCTGGACGGCGACGGCCAGTACGAGTACGTCATCAAGCAGCCCGACTTCAACACCGACCCCTACCAGCAGCCCGGCTACTGGAAGCAGAGCGAGGACACCTACAAGCTGGAGGCCTACAAGCAGGACGGCACGCTCATGTGGCGCCACGACATGGGCTGGTCCATCGAGGAGGGCATCTGGTATTCGCCCTACATCGTCTACGACCTCGACGGCGACGGCAAGGCCGAGGTCATCACCAAGGCCGGCGAGGGCGATCCGCGCGAGCCCGAGGGCCACGTCAAGTCCGGCCCCGAGTACCTGATGGTCCTCGACGGCGAGACGGGACGGGAGCGCGCCCGCACCGATTGGCTCAGCCGCGACGGCTTCGAGAGCTACAACTACTACTGCCGCAACTTCCTGGCCATCGCCTACCTGGACGGCCAGAAGCCCTCCATCATCATGCAGCGGGGCACCTACACCATCATCAAGATCGCCGCCCTCGACGCCGACCTCAATCAGATCTGGTACTGGGAGGCCAGCGGGGACGATGCCCGCTTCCGCGGCCAGGGGGCTCACACCCTCCAGCCCGCAGACATAGACGGCGACGGCCGCGACGAGCTGGTCATCGGCTCCGGCGCCATAGACGACGACGGCAAGGCCCTCTGGTGCACGGGCCTGCGCCACCCCGACGGCATGCACGTGGCCGACATAGACCCCGACCGTCCCGGCCTGGAGGTCTTCTACGGCATCGAGCCCGGACGCAAGGAGAACGCCGTCTGCCTAGTGGACGCCCGGACAGGCGAGATCCTGTGGGGCTACGTGGGCCAGACCCGGCACGTCCACGGCCAGGGCATGTGCGCCGACATCATCCCTGACGCGCCGGGCATGGAGTGCTACGCGGGCGAGAAGGACGGCAGCAACTACTGGCTCTACAGCGCCAAGGGCGAGGTGCTGTCCAAGGACAAGCTGGGCGGCCTGGCCCCACCGACCGCCTACTGGGACGCCCGCCCGCAGAAGGAGATCGTGCTGGGCGGGAAGATCCAGCAGTACCAGGGCGAGCAGTACGCCCGCATCGAGGGCCGCATCATCGCCATCGCCGACGTGCTGGGCGACTGGCGCGAGGAGATCATCGCCAGCGTCAACGGCGAGCTGCGGCTCTACACGACGACCATCCCGGCCGACACGCGCCGCGTCTGCCTGATGCAGAACCACCTCTACCGCATGGGCGCCGCCACCCAATCCATGGGCTACTGGTCCCAGCCCCAGGAGGGCCCCCAGTAGCCCACCGCAAGGTGAATGCGTAGGAGGCAGCTCCAGCTGCCGACTAGCCGTTGACTTGTAGGAGCCGCGCCTGCCCTGAGCGGCGCCGAAGGGTCCTCGCGGCGACTTGCGGCGGCATGAACTGGCCGCTCCGCCGTCCGCCGTCATCGTACATCCTAGATCCTACATCCTAGATCGTAGATCCCATCCACCCACCGAGAACCCCATGCCGCCTCGCCCATCCTCCATCCCACCTCTCCTCTTGCTCTCCGCCCTCCTCCCCGGCTGCGGGGCGGGCACTGACGGCGGCCCTCCGCCGGGCCCGCCGCCGCTCCAGGGCGAGAGCTTCGCCCTCCCCGCCGCGCAGGACTTCGCCTCCCCGGGCGCCTGGGTGCTGGTGGCCATCGAGCTGCCCCAGGGCTACGACCCTAGCCTCATTGACCTGAGCACCGTCCACATAAACGACTGGGTCCACCCCGACCCGGGCTTCCAGAACCTGGTGGACCTCGACCTGGACGGCATTGACGAGCTTCAGGTGAGGGTGACCGGCTTCTGCTTCCTACAGAGCCTGTACTGCGTGGTGTGCAATCCCGCCGGTGACCAGGTGGACTTCCTCGCCTCCGGCCAGACCGACACGGGCTCGGGGAAGAGGAGCTTCCTCGCCTGGGGCTCGGTGTCCGTGACTAACCTGCCCTACAACTTCTGCGGCGCGCAGCCGTACCTACAGAACGAGAGCTTCGAGTTCTCCTCCGATCCCGAGGGCCGGCCCGACTGCTGGCAGTACTTCGACTCCGACGACGCCGACGACGATGACTGGACCGAGGGCTGGTACGGCTTCGGGTGGATCGAGCCCACCCACGACGGGACCTTCGCCTCCGACGGCGACTACTCGGCCAGCCTCACCATGCTGGCGCTCTGCCCCAATGTCGGCCGCTCCGGCTACCGGCAGCGCGTCGCTGTCACCGGCGGCCAGACCTACGCCTTTTGGGCCTGGGCCTTCGTGGATGGCCTGACCGCCAGCGCCGTCCACCCCCAGGACCGCGTGGACATGGAGTTTCGGTTCTTCGACGCCAACGGCAACCCACTGCCCGCCCCGCCGGCCGCCGCCAACGCCAATCCGATTTACCTGGACACCAGCGGCTGGGAGCAGATGTTCACACCGGACTTCCAGGCGCCGCCAAATGCTGCTATTATGGAGATGAGCCTGCTGCTCATCATCAACGCCCCGCCGCTGGGCGACATCAGCGTCTGGTTCGACGACGCGCTTTGACAAGAGGCGGTTCGGGGCGCCCGCGCGAGGGGGAGGGCACCATGCGTCACTGGCCTGCCAGGGAACTTGACACCGGGGGGCGGCTTGAGGCCGTCGCCTTCGCTCTTCTCCTGATCACGACGGGCTGGCTGCTGGCCGGCTGCTGCGCCGACGATTGCCGCCCGCCTCGACCCCTTCCCGCCGAGACCTTCGCCATTCCCGCGACCCACGACTTCGACGCGCCCGAGCCGTGGGTGGAGATCTGCATCGAGCTCCCGCCCGATTTCGATCCCAACTTGATTGACCTCGGCACCGTCCGCATCAACGGCTGGGTCGAGCCCGACCCCGGCTTCCACAACATCGTGGACCTGGACACCGACGGCACCCCCGAGCTCCAGATCAGGGTCACGGGCTTCCTGTTCTTGCAGAGCCTGGACTGTCCCACTTGCGGCACCGGCGGCGGCCAGGTCTACTACTCCGCCGCCGGCGAGACCGATACCGCCGGCGGACGGCGAGAGTTCTTTGGCGAGGCGCCCATCTTCGTCGCCAACCTCCCCGCCTGCTACTGCGCCGCCGGGAACAGCGTGCAGAACGCCGGCTTCGAGAACGACGACAACTCCGACGGCGAGCCCGACTGCTGGTGCTACTTCGACGCCGACGACGCCAACGACGACGGCGACTGGGGCGAGGGCGGCTGCATCACCCCCACCTACGATGGCACCGACTCCCACACCGGCACCTACTCGGCCAAGGTCACCGTGGGCAACGGCTGCAACTCCGTCACCGACTCCGGCTGGAAGCAGAAGGTCAAGGTCACCGGCGGAGCCTCGAAGACCCTCTCCGTCTGGGTCAAGGCCTCCGGTCTGACCGCCGGCGCCCAGACGCCCGCCGACCGCGTGGACGTCGAGCTGGCCTTCTACGACCAGAATGGCAACTTGCTGGCCCTGCCCGCCGGCGCCTTCATCCAGGCCCCCATCTACGCCGACACCGGCTGGACCCAGATCAGCACGGCCCAGTTCCAGGTTCCGCAGAACGCCGTCCTCATGCAAATCAACCTGCTGCTCATCGTCAACGCCGCGCCCACCGCCAACATCAGCGCCTGGTTCGACGATGTGAGCTGGTGACGGCTGCGGCCCCTGCCTGTCCTGAGCTGGCCGAAGGGCCGCGACGAGCGGTCGCGCGTCGGGGCTTGTGGTGGTGGGACTTGGCCGGCGTGCTGTGCGTGGTCGCAGGTCTTTAGCCTGCGGCTGCGGCCTGCGGTGGGCCGTTCGGGAAGGTGCCACCGCACCGCGCCAGGAACGGTCGCCTTGCTCAGGGGACATCCCCTCAACCGGGAGGCCCACAATGAGAACCGCACGCCCCCTCATCATCCTGCTCTGCACCTTGGCCTGCTTGGCTGCCTGCACGAGTCAGGAAGAGGAGAAGCCCGCGGTAGACCGCACCGACCCCGTGGCCGTCGTCAACGCGTATCTGGCGGCCTGCCAGGACACCGACGTCAAGACCGCCATCTCCCTCATCGTCGAGGGCGACCCCCTGCGCGAGCACATGGAGGAATTCGCCAGCGAGGTCGCGCGGGGAATGACCCAGGAGGCGATGAGCTTCGACAGCATCCTGAAGGAGTTCAGCCTCATGCCCATGCCCTTCCCGCTGGAGGCCGGCGCTCCCGTGTCCGAGCAGACGGCCGAGGGAGCCACGGTCACCATTCCGGCTACGCTCCCCCTCGACCGCAAGTTCGTGCTCAAGAAGGACGAGGACGGCCTCTGGGCCATTGACCTGCTCGAGTCGGTCAAGGCCACCACCGGCCGGGAGGGCTCCTTCCTCGTGATGCAGCGCACGGGGGGCGGCCCTGGCGGCCCGGGCGGCGACAGGCCCTACGATTGCCAGAACCACCTGCGCATCCTGGCCCGGGCCTTGACCGACTATGCCGACGAGCACGATCAGCTCCTGCCCGAGGCCGCCACCTGGATGGACGACATTGACCCCTACCTGCTGGACAAGTCCGTGTACAAGTGCCCCGGGGCGCCGGACCTCGAATACGCCTACGCCTACAATTCGGAGGCGGCCGGCAAGCACGTGCCCAACGACTGGCAGGAGCGCCGCGAGTTCGTCCTGCTCTTCGAATGGGGCAGCGGCGAGCGCAACGCCGCCGTCCCCGCCCACCAGATGGCCACCTTCGAGCCCCGCCACGGCGACACCGTGCACTTCATCGCCGCCGACACCAACTCGCGCGTGGCGGCCAGGGGCGAGACCCCGCAGGCCATCTTCGCCGAGGAGGCGATCACCGAGACCTGCGAGCAGCGCCTGAGACGCATCTGCCGGGCCGCGCTGGCCTTCGCCAAGGACAACGAGGGCCGGCTGCCGGGGGCGGACACCTGGTGCGACGACCTGCTGGTCTACCTGGCCAACGACCCCGATGCCGCCGATGTCTTCGTATGTCCCGTCAAGCCCGAGTTCGAGTGCGGCTTCGCCATCAACTCCGAGGTAGCGGGCAAGAACGCCACCGAGATGGTCGCCCATCGCCGCATCGTGCTGTTCATGGAGTCCGACCTGGGCCACTGGAACGCCTCGGCCCCGGTCCCCGAGGCGGCTCCCGAGGGCCGGCATCGTGCGCGCTGGTACAGCGGCCGGGAGACCAGGCTCGGCAATCACATCGGCTACCTGAACGGCAGCGTCGGCCTGGTCGGGCAGGGCCAGAGCATGGTCCCAACCTACTAGCGGCTGCCGCAGCCAAGCCGTTGACTTGTAGGAGCCGCGTCTCGCGGCGACTAGCGGTGGCGGGGACCGCCGCCACGCCAAGCCAAGTGCGTAGGAGCCAACTCCTGGCTGTCCTGAGCGGCGGACCTTCTGGTCCGCAGGCCGAAGGGCTGGCGACTAGGGGTGGCCGGGACTGGGCCGCTGCCGTTCCCGTCATACATCCTAGATCCTACATCGTAGCTCGCACCACCCCTGCACGCCAACCAGGAGACCTCCTCAACCGACCGATGACCACCGCCGCCGACGCCCTCGTCGCCACGCTCCGCGCCCACGGTGTCCGGCTCATCTTCGGCCATCCCGGGAACCACACCATCCCGATCTACGAGGCCCTGCGGACGCAGCAGGACGCCGTCCGCCACCTCCTGGTCCGGCACGAGCAGGCCGCCGGCTTCGCCGCCGACGGCCTGGCGCGCAGCACGGGCGCGGTCGGTGTCCTGGTCACCACCGCCGGCCCCGGCGCCACCAACGCGCTCACCGCGGTGGCCACCGCCTACTCCGACTGCGTACCCCTGCTGTGCCTGACGGCTCAGGTGCACACCGATCGCCACCTTAAGCACGCCGGAGCCTACCACGACCTCGACCTGCTGGCCGTCTTCGCGCCGGCCACCAAGTGGAATGCCGCCCCCGACCGCCCCGGCGACGTCCCCGCCCTCGTGGCCGAGGCCCTCAAGATCGCCCAGACGCCCCCGCCCGGCCCGGTACACCTGGACCTGCCTGAGGACATCCTCGACGCAGAGGTGGACGTGTCCATTCCCGACCCGCTGAGCATCCCTCGCCCGGCTGCTCGCCCGCACCAGCTCGCGGCCGCTGCCGGCCTCCTTCTCTGTGCTGAGCGCCCGCTGCTGCTGGTGGGGGGAGGGGTGGTGTCGGCGGGGGCCTGCGGAGAGCTGGCGGCGCTGGCCCGGGCGCTGGGCGCGCCCGTGGCCACCACCTGCATGGGCAAGGGCGCCATTCCTGCCAGCCACCCGCTGTCGCTCGGCGTCACCCAGGGCGGACGCTGTACGCCCGCCTTCGAGCAGGCCGACCTGCTGCTGGCGGCGGGCTGTCGCTTCGGGCAGGTCTCGACGCGTGGCTGGAGCCTGCCCCTGCCGGACAAGTCCATCCACGTGGACGCCGACCCCCGCATCATCGGCGCCACCTTCCAGCCCACCCTCGGCCTGGTGGCCGATGCCAGGCTCGTGCTGCGCGAGCTGCTCTCGGAGGCACGCGGCACTGGCACCAGGCGAGCGCCGTGGTTTACGCTGCCCGAGGCGCCGCCGGAGCGGCCGGAGGGCCGCGAGGCCGCCTACCAGGCCATCAACGACGGCCTCCGTGAGGCCCTGGACCCGACCGCCATCGTCTGCCTGGACGTTTGCATGCCCGCCTACCGCATGATCTCGCGCTTCGAGGTCGAGCAGCCGCGCTCGCTGCTCTATCCGGCCACGTACATCGCCATGGGCTACGGCCTGCCCGCCGCCATTGGCGCCAAGCTGGCCAACCCGGACCGGCAGGTCGCCGTAGTCTGCGGAGACGGCGGCTTCATGATGACCGCACACGAGCTGGCTACGGCCGTGGCCGAGGGACTCGCCGTGCCCATCGTCCTCTACAACGACGAGTCCCTGACCAGCGTCGCCAGCACCCACCGCCGCCGTCACGACGGCCACACCTTCGGCACCGACCTGACCAATCCCGACTTCGTGGCTCTGGCTCGGGCCTTCGGCGCACAGGGGGAGCGCCTGGAGGACCCCGCCGACCTCCCCGACGCCCTCCAACGCGCCCTCGCCAGCCGCCTGCCCTACCTCATCGAGATGCACCAGCCGGCCACTCCCTCGTAAGAGCCAGCTCCGCTGGCGACCGGCGGTGGAGGGCTCTGGCTGGCGTACTTTGGGTACTCGCAGGCTCCAGCTTCGGGGGGTGGCCGGTCGTGGCTGTCGTCCGACGGCTGCCTGCTATGCAGTGCGAGATCGCCGGCTTTCGCGCCGTCTATGGAGTGCACAGTCTCTGACTGTGCACGTGCAACATCGGGAGGTGTTGCACTCCAAAGCTGTTACATCGTACGTTTTCTATCACACATCGTAAGCCACATCCCCTCTCCAAACACAACGCCTCGCCCTTTCGGGGTAGAAACACGGCAGCACAGCTCGACTCGCGGCAGGCCCGAGGAAACCCCAGGCCGATGGCATTCGTCCTACCATTAGGGGCACGGTTGCTGCTTGCGCCACATGCCCCAGCCCGCATACCGCAACCGCCCATGGCAGTCACCGACCGGCAACTCACGCAGTGCAGCGGCCACAGCTTCGTCCGCCGCCTACGGGCGCTGCGCCCCTCCCGGCGCAGGAATCCCCACCCGTCTGGTGGAAGCCTCTGGCGTCCGACCGCTCGCTCCGAGGTGGCCAGACCATGAACTGCCCGCAGTGCGGCCGCGCCCTGGACCTTGGTGGCGGCGTCTGCGAGTACTGCGCCGAGCAGGCGCGGGCCTGGGAGGCGTGGCAGCAGCAGACCATAGCCTGGGTATGCGAACGCACGGGCTGGACGGCCGAGCAGGCCCGCCAGGCTCTCGCAGCTGCCAACTGGGACGCCCTGGCGGCCGTCGGCTCGACCGCCCGCGCCGCGCCGCCCGGCGGCGGCCTGGACTTCTAGTCCTTCCGCCCACCCGCAAAG
>JBHIEF010000173.1:0-9118 GCA_046760465.1 Armatimonadota bacterium
TGTGTGTTGCGCCGCTTCCTTCCAGAGGGGGTCGGGCTTTTCCTGCCGGCCGGGGCGGGTTGACAGCCTGTGGCGATTCGGCTATACTCAGGCCGATTCGGGCGCGGCCATTCGTGCGGCGCGTGCGCGCTGTCGCCATATTGCCTCCGTACGCGAGGGAAGGGGACTCGGCGGACATGGCGCAAAAGAGAATCCTCGTTGTTGATGACGAGAAGCATATTGTGCGACTGGTCGAGGTCAACCTGCGGCGCGCCGGCTATGAGGTGGACAAGGCCTACGACGGCAAGGAGGCCCTGGAGGTGCTGGCCAACCAGAAGCCCGATATGATCATCCTGGACGTGATGATGCCGCAGATGGACGGCTTCGAGGTTCTCAAGGAGCTTCGCGGCAACCCGGAGACCGCCGAGATCCCGGTGATCATGCTGACCGCCAAGGCCCAGGACGCGGACGTGTTCCGGGGCTGGCAGGCGGGCGTGGACTCGTACCTGACCAAGCCGTTCAGCCCCATGGAGCTGCTCACCTTCGTCAAGCGCATCTTCGCCAGCGAGGACGAGGGCCCGGAGGACGAGGGCCCGGTCTACGAAGTCTGAGCGGCCGCGCAGGTGGACGGACCCGCACACGCACGACTCCGGCGGCCCTGGGCCGCCGTTTCGCTTCGCATTGTCGAGTTGAGTGAGGCAGTCATATGACGCCCGCGTCGGCGGAGCAGCCCACAGATCAGTTGGACGCCGGCCAGGATGGGGGAGAGGGTCGCAGTGTGGCGCGGCCGCTGATCGCCCTGGGCCTGGCCGCGGGCGCTGGCCTCCTAGCGTATCTGCTGGCCAAGCAGCTCCTCGGTCGTGAAGAGCCCGCAGACAGAGCCGAGCACCTGGTCACGGCGTGTGAGTCGCTGCTGGACCAACTCCAGGACAGCATTGCCCAATTCCACGAAGGTGTTGCCGCCGCCTCCCGCCGGCAGTAGCCGTCAGCCCTCGTAGTCCCCTGTACACAACGTCCGCTAGAACGAAGGCACTGAGTCAGGTGCGCATTCTCAGTAGGGGAGAGAACGGGCGCTCGGCCGCGGGCGCTGTGCAGGCGCTGTGAGCCCTGCTGGGCCCGGGGATAGTAAACGTCTGATAATATATCTTATGATGACTTAGCCTAAGAACCGCCTGCGTCCGGTTCTCAGCCCCATATGGGCTCCATGCCGCATCTGGCTCACAGGAGATGCACGGCCGGCGTCGAAAAAGGCCTTGTACGCCCGATCCTGTTGACCTGGTGATGAGATGATATGACCGATGCACAGCTCGACGATTCAGGGTGGGAGGCTTGGCTCCCGCCGCACCCTCACAGCGATGCCGTGCGCGACTTCCTACGGCGCGGGCGTGCCAGCATTGTGGCTCAGGGGCCAGACGAGGCGCCGCTGCTCGCCTTCGAGGACGGCGGCGTGATGGAACTGCCGAAGGTGCGCTACGACGAGAAGCGGTCGTTCTACCACGCCGAGGATCCCGAGAAGCGCCCGCGGGCCGAGTTCAGGGCGACGCAGTACAGCGACGTGTGCGGCAGCATGGACGAGATCAAGCGTGTGGTCGCGGAGGAGCCCGAGCGCGCCCAGGACGATCCCGGGTACCTGCCGTCGCTGCTCGAGGACACGAGGTACATGATAGGCCGGATGTATCGGCGCCAGGAGGAGTATGGGGCGTTCCTGGAGCGGCTGAGCGAGCTATGTCAGCGATTGGCGGCCATTCCCGTGGTCGAGCGCGAGCCGGCAGAGGCCGCGGCGGCCGAGCTGGAGCGGATGCTGTCGGGCTCCCCTGCCTTGGCCGCCCATCAGCGGGAACGTGTGGAGGCGCTGGCGGAGCAGGTGCGTGCGGTTGCCCAGGCTCAGGAGGACAGGCTGCGCGATCAGAAGGAGGTGGCCCTGCTGGTCGGCAAGGCGTACAGGGACTGCCGGGGCGGGCGGAGCTGGGCCGAAGACGAGGCGGCTGTCGAGGCATCTGACGCCTAAGGGTGGTTTCAGAGCCCGCTGCCGGGCGTTCTAGTCGGGGCCCTTCGACGAACTCAGGATAAACGAGACGCCCCTCCTACGAGGTTGGAGTGGCAGGCGCGCGTGTCCAGGAGGCTATCGAGCGACCTCTGGTGATCTCGGTGGCCTATCGCCGCTGTGCTAGGATTTGTGGTAGGATGGGAGTGTAGTCCGAGTGCCGTAACGAACGCCCGTGCGAGCACATGCTGAAGCCGGGGGGCCTTTGGACGTGGTGCCGGTCCCGCAACCCAAGGCGAGGGCCCGGCGTTGGTATTGTTGACGGCATCTGCCCCACGCCGCAGGTATGCGTGCGTTGGGGCGCGAACTTGAGCGCGTCGCGTGACAGCGAAATCCTCGCTCAACGAACCAGGGGGTCGTGCTATGATGCGGCAGGCGCGAGGCTTTACGCTGATTGAACTGCTGGTGGTTGTGGCCATCATCGCCATTCTGGCGGCCATTCTGATGCCCGTCTTTGCCAAGGCGCGCGAGCAGGCCCGGTCCAGCACGTGTCGCTCTAACCTGAGGCAGCTCGGGCTGGCAGTGAAGATGTACGCGGACGACTACGACGAAATGCTGCCGGCGGGCACGGCTCCGCACATGGTCATAGGAGGCGTGAACGAGCAGCTCTGGGCCTACGTGGAGGATGTCATCGAGCCCTACGTGCGCAACGAGGGGATCAACTGGTGTCCCTCCGACGCTCAGCACCGCTACCCGTACTCGTACATGTACAGCTATTGCCTCTACACCGAGGTGGCCGACATCAATGCCGGCCTCAACCCCTGCGGGTTCCGCGCCCACCAGCTCAGCGAGGTGTACTTCCCCTCCGACAAGGTGATGCTGTTCGAGCATGCCTTCTTCCACGACCCACCCCACGACCTGTGGCTGGAGATCCGGGGCCGCGAGGAGTCCGGCCTGAACGTGTGCTTCATGGACAACCACGTCAAGCACGTCCGCCCCTCGCAGGGCAATGGCACGAACTCGCCGTACGTGGACCCGCCGGGCGCATGCGACTTCAACTACACGATCAACGGGGTGGGCGGCAGGGACTTTTCGTTCTAGTCTCGCAGGGCAGTGGCCCGCACGATCTTCGCCCCCAGCCAGTCTGTGGCAGTGCGTGCCGCAGCGACATCGCCGATTGAAGCAGGAGGCGCCGAATGCAGCCTGTTATCCTCACCGCATGCCTTCTCGTGGCGCAGACGGGAGTTGGCCAGACAATGGAGCCGACGCTGACGGTCGTCGCCGACCTGGCTCAGCCAGACGTGGCCGCCAAGTGCAAGCGGACGCTCGAATGCGCGGTGGGCGCTCAGACCACCGGCGGGGTCACGCAGCGCGGCATCTTCCAGCACCCTCTGAGCGAGGGGGAGGCCGCTCTTCCGATCCAGGTGCGTCTCCCCCACTGTCCTGCTGGGGCACGGCTGCTCCTGGTTACGGACATCGGGCTGCGCGACGGCGCGGGGATCGAGGATCAGCGGGCCCGTTTCAACGGCGTTGGCTTCGCGGTGGACGTCGGGGGAGAGAGGCTGTTGCAGGAGGCCGTGTTGGACTTCGGCTGGCGCCGGCGTACGGTGGATCTGGCCCCCTACGCTGGCAAGACCGTCGAGCTGGTGCTGGTCACCAACTGCAACGGGGAGGGCAACGCCAACTACGACTGGGCCATCTGGGGTAGGCCGCGAATCCTGCTGCTCCGGGGGGACGTGTCGGCGCGTCTGCGTCGTGCGGGCAGCGTTGGTGTGGTGGCCTTGGACTACGAGGTCACTGGGCAGCCGGCGCAGGGCGCCGCCGTGAAGGTGGTCGGCCAGCGGCGGGGCCGGCCGTCGGGAAAGCCAGTCTCGGTTCCCCTCTCGCGGGTTGCGCGGACGGAGGAAGGCGGGGCGGGTCTGGCCGTCCTGGATTACGACTTCTCGGACCAGCCGGGGCTCCAGTCGCTGCGGGTGGAGGCGCCCGAGGGCTTGACCGTGCGCAAGCTGACGGCGCATGAGTACCTCCCCGCGCCCAGAATCGTCTCCCTCTCCCCCGCCTCGGCGCTGGTCTTCGCCGGTCGGCCCTTCGAGGTCGTCGCTCAAGTGCGGAACGACAGCCCGGCGCCCTCGGCGGAGGACGAGTACATCGTGTGGTGGCGCCTGGGCGGATCGTGGCGCGGGCCGGACGACCTACGGCATGGGCCTCCGTTCACCCGCGTGCCTGCCGTGCCGGCGGGCGGCACGGCTACCGTGCGCCACGAGTTCGAGGCAGAGCCGCCGGGCACGCTCATCAGCGCGGCCTTAGCGGGTCCAGGCGAGCCGCAGATCGTGGACCGCTTCGTCCGCGTGCGCCCCGGCCTGCCCGACCTGCCCGCCGAGGCCCCGGAGCGGGCGGAGGCTGCCTTCACCGAACATGTCATCCTGCTTCAGAACTCGCGCTGCCGCATCGCCTTCGTGCGCGGGGAGAACACGGAGGCCGACTACGCGGCCTTCTACCTCCGCGGAGGCGAGGGATGCGAGATGGTGGCTGCGACTGACGGGTTGGCTCAGTGTCATCTGGCCGACGAGGACGCGCCGCGCGCCGTGGTGCTGCACGAGGCGCGCGTCGGGCAGCAGAACGGGGCGGCGTCAGTGGTCTTCACCGGGACCGTCGGAGGCGTGGACGCGGCGCTGGCCGAGGCCACGCTCTCCTTCAAGCTGACCGACGGCGCTGAGCGCGTGCACGTGCGCTACGAGTTGACTGCGGGCAAGCAGCTAGACATACTTCGCTTCCGTGGTCCGTGGCTGTACGTGGGCGATAACTCGTTCGGGACCGAGAAACGGTTCGCGCTGTTCCCGGGGCTGGAGTACCTGTCCGCCGAGGAGCGCTCGTCGAGTGACCGGGACGTGATTCCCGAGAAGGCCGAGCGCACCACCCCCCAGCCCTACAAGGTGACCGTGCCGCTGATGGCGGTGGAGTGTGGCGCGGGGCTGGTGGGCCTGGTCTGGGACCAAAAGCAACGCTGGGATGGTGAGCACTGGAGCCTGTCGCCGCGCTTCGCCTCGCCCAACTTCCTGGAGGGTCAGGACAATCACCTGCTGGGCCTGTTCCTGCCCAGCGTGCCAGACTACGTGCCGGAGAACGCGCCCAGGGCTGAGCAGCCGTACCGGCTTGAGGCCGGCAAGAAGCTGCGGCTGGAGGCCCAGATTGTGCTCATGCCCGGAGGCGGCATCCTGGACGCCGTGCCCCAGTGGTACGAGGCCTACGGGTTCCCCGATCCGCTGGAGCCGCCCCGGAGCTTCGAGCAGGAGCTGGCACTGTCACGGCATGGGTTTATGGTCACGGTGTGGGACAAGGAGAGCAAGGGCTTCCGGCACTGCGTGGACTGGGCGCCGGGCCTGATGCCGGGGTACTGCGCGCTGCTCTGGCAGGATGCCCACCTCTCGACAGACGGCAGCCGCGACGAGGTGCTGGAGCGGATCCGCACGCACACGGACCGCATCCTGCGCGAGCAGGGCGCGCAGGCGCTGGCCTCCGGGGCGGGCTGTCACATCCTGCGCTTTGAGCTTCCCTTCCACTACGGATACCTGCGGGAGGGTCTGGCCGGGGCGCGGGCGCAGGCCTACGGCCTGGTCGAGAGCATGGACGAGGACGGCGGCCGGCGCTTCCGGCCGGATGAGCGAAGGAAGAAGCTCGGCGAGACCGGCGACACGGCCGTGGGGCTGTGCGCGCACGGTGCCTGGACGATGCTCAAGTACGCTCGCATCTCAGGCGACCAGGAGTGCGCGGAGGCGGGCAAGAAAGCGCTGGCCTTCATGGACCGCTTCACCGTTCCTCGGGGCGCTCAGACGTGGGAGTGCCCCCTGCGCGAGCCCGACATCCTGGCCTCGGCCTGGGCGCTG
Organism: Armatimonadota bacterium; assembly: GCA_046760465.1. Taxonomy (GTDB): domain Bacteria; phylum Armatimonadota; class Zipacnadia; order JAUWAU01; family JBHIEF01; genus JBHIEF01. The sequence goes on from JBHIEF010000173.1 coordinate 5,848, forward strand.
GCAGCCTACCTGGAGGCGTACCGCATCTTCGGAGACCAGCACTACCTGGACCAGGCCGTGTACTGGGCGAAGACCGGCCTGCCCTTCTGCTTTGCGTGGTATCAAGAGGATCGGCCGGGGATGCTCTGGGCCACGGTGCCCGTGTTCGGCAGCTCCTTCCTGTCGCACACGTGGTTCGGCGTGCCGGTGCAGTGGTGCGGGCTGGTCTACGCTTACCACTTGCAGCACCTGTGGGAGTACGACCAGTCACTGCCCTGGCTGGAGGTCGCGCGCGGCATCACCATCAGCGGGATGTACCAGCAGTTCGGCGACGAGGAACCTAAGCTCAAGGGCACCTACCCCGACGGCTTCTACGGCGACTGCACCAAGCGCTCTCCTCCCTACATCAACCCCGAGGACATCATCCTGAATGTGCTGGCGCTGCACGGGCACGACCCCGACGTCCAGACGAGGATGGTCGAGACGCCGGAGGGTCGAGTGACCGTCAGCTCGGGTGCGCGCGTGACCTCCGCCGAGCTCACCGACGGGGCGCTGACGGTGCGGCTAGAATACCATCAGGGCGCGGCCAGCCACGCCCTGGTCGCTGGGCTGTCGGAGCCGGCCGCTGTGCATGCCGATGGAGCCGCATTGGGTCGGAGAACGGCTCTCGAGGAGGCGGAGAGCGGGTGGTCCTGGGACCAGGAAAACGAACGATTGTTCGTAAAAGCTGCCCATGGGAAGAGGCCCGTCGACTTGAGGGTCGAACTGGGGAGGGAATAGCCCTCTACGGGCCTTTTTGGGGCCATTGCGGCCATTTTGGGCTTTTCTTGAGGTATTTCTTGACAGAGGCAGCGAACTGGCCTATAGTATAGGCCCTTTCAAGTTTGCGGACCGTTCCTTAACAGAGTTTTGCAGTGGCACGAGCCCATCCCGAGGAGGAGACTGGATGACCCCGGCGTCTAACAAAGCCACCGAGGCAGCCACAGTCGAACTAACGGAAAACGCCAGAACCGTGTTAGAGCGCCGGTATCTACGCAAGGACGAAGAGGGGCACCCCGTCGAGACGCCCATGGAGATGTTCCGGCGGGTGGCCCACAACATAGCGCAGGCCGAGAGCAACTACGAGGGCGGCGACCCCGAGAGACGCGAGCAGGAGTTTCTCGAGGTCATCACCTCGCTGAAGTTCATGCCCAACTCCCCTACCTTGATGAACGCGGGCCGCGAGCTTCAGCAGCTCTCGGCCTGCTTCGTTCTCCCCGTTCACGACAATATGGAGAGCATTTTCGAGGCGGTGAAGCACACCGCGCTTATCCACAAGAGCGGAGGGGGAACCGGGTTCTCCTTCTCGCGCCTGAGACCGGCCAACGACGTGGTGCAGTCCACCAAGGGCGTCTCCAGCGGGCCCGTCTCCTTCATGCAGGTCTTCGACTCGGCCACCGAGGCCATCAAGCAGGGGGGCACGCGGCGCGGAGCCAACATGGCGGTGCTGCGGGTGGACCATCCCGACATAGATGACTTCGTCCACGCCAAGGAACGCCAGGATGTGCTCAACAACTTCAACATCTCGGTGGCCATTGACGAAGAGTGGATGCAGAAGGTCGAGAAGGAGGAGGACTACGAGCTGGTCAACCCGCGCAACCAAGAGGTGGTGGGCACCAAGAGCGCCAAGGCCGTCTTCGAGGAGATAGTGAAGCTGGCGTGGAAGTACGGCGACCCCGGCATCATCTTCCTGGACCGCATCAACCGCGACAACCCCACTCCCCAGGTTGGGCAGATCGAGTCCACCAACCCCTGCGGCGAGCAGCCGCTGTTGGCGTACGAGTCGTGCAATCTGGGGTCCATCAACCTGTCCAAGTTCGTGGTGCGAAGTAACGGCACCGTGGGACTGGACTGGGAGGATCTGGCGCGTACGGTGCACACGGCGGTGCGGTTCCTGGACAACGTCATTGACATGAACAACTTCCCCATCCCCGAGATTCGCGAGATGACCAAGGGCAACCGCAAGATCGGCCTGGGCGTGATGGGCTGGGCCGACACGCTGATCGAGCTGGGCATTCCCTACGACTGCGAGAAGGCGCTGGAGGTGGCCGAGCAGGTCATGGCCTTCATCCGCGATTCGGCGCGGGAGGCCTCAGCGCAACTGGCCGCAGAGCGCGGCGTCTTTCCCAACTTCACCGGCAGCATCTACAACGGGCCGGACGGGATGAAGCTGCGCAACGCCACGGTGACTACCATTGCCCCCACGGGGACCATCAGCATCATCGCCGGGTGCTCCTGCGGCATCGAGCCGCTGTTTGCCGTGTGCTTCGCGCGCCACGTGCTGGACGGGGAGGACCTGGTAGAGGTCAACCCCATCTTCGAGCGCATGGCCAAGGAGCATGGGTTCCACTCTGAGGAGCTCATGCACGAGATCGCCGAGCACGGGAGCATACAGGGGATGCATCAGATTCCCGAGGAGGTGCGCCGGCTGTTCGTGGTGGCCCACGACATCGCCCCCGAGTGGCACATCCGCATGCAGGCGGCCTTCCAGAAGTACACGGACAACGCCGTCAGCAAGACCGTCAATTTCGCCAACAGCGCCACCACCGAGGACGTGGCGCGGGTGTACAAGCTGGCCTACACCTTGGGCTGCAAGGGCGTGACCATCTACCGCGACGGCAGCCGCGACGAGCAGGTGATCACCTACGGCAAGAAGGAGGCCGATACCGACCAGGAGGGGCGCATCGTGCCCCGCGGGCGGCCGCAGGTGACGGTGGGCACGACCCGCAAGATGAACACGGGGTGCGGGAACCTGTACGTGACCATCAACAGCGACGACCGCGGCATGTTCGAGGTGTTCACGGCCATGGGCAAGGCGGGCGGGTGCGCGGCCAGCCAGAACGAGGCCATCGGGCGGCTGACCAGCCTGGCCCTGCGGTCGAACGTGGTTCCCGACGCGATCATCGAGCAGCTCATGGGGATTAGCTGCCACAAGCCGGCCTGGGAGCAGGGCGGGCGCATCCTGTCCTGCGCCGACGCCATTGCCAAGGCGGTGCAGCGCTGCCTGCAAGAGCGGCTGGACACGGGCCAGCAGGAGTTCGCCTTCGAGCCGGTGCTGCGCATGTCCGGCGCCTGCCCCGAGTGCGGCGGCCCCATCGAGCACGAGGGCGGCTGCGAGACCTGCCGGGCGTGCGGGTTCTCGGAGTGTGGGTAGACGGACCGACGTGGTAGGAGCCGCGTCCTCGCCTGCCCTGAGCGTGTCTCTATAAGACGGGCGTCAAGGGCTCCCGCGGGTGTTTTTGGTTTGCCTGGT
>JBHIEF010000174.1:0-9107 GCA_046760465.1 Armatimonadota bacterium
TTCATTGCGGGCCAGATCGAGGTCAATCCCCAGGAACTGAAGGCCCTGACACACGCGCTCCCGGATCTCCGGCGAGTTCTCGCCGATGCCGGCCGTGAAGACCACCGCATGCAGCCCGCCCAGGGCCGCCGCATAGGCCCCAACGTACTTCCTGATGCGATAGCAGAACAGCTCCACGGCAGCCGCCGCTCGCTCGTCGCCGCTCGCCTCCGCGGCCAGCACGTCCCGCAGGTCGCTGCCCACGCCCGACACCCCCAGCAGCCCGCTCTCTCGGTTCAGCAGTCGGTCCATCTCATCTCCGCTCAGCTCCGCCCGCTCCATCAGGTACAGCACCGCCGCCGGGTCAATGTCGCCGCAGCGGGTGCCCATGAGCAAACCCTCCAGCGGCGTGAACCCCATGCTGGTGTCCACCGACTTGCCCGCCAGGACGGCCGTCATGGAGCATCCGTTGCCCAGGTGGCAGGTTACCAGGCGCTGTCGGTCGGCCCGCACGCCCCTCTCCTCCAGCACCTTCGTCGCCTCCAGCGTCACATAGCGATGGGACGTGCCGTGGAACCCGTAGCGCCGAATCCCGTGCTGCTGGTAGTGCTCGTAGGGCAGCCCGTAGAGGTAGGCGTGCTGGGGGATGGTCTGGTGGAAGGCGGTGTCGAACACCGCCACCTGCGGCGTGTCGGGCAGCAGCTCCATGCAGGCGCGAATGCCGACCAGGTTGGGCGGATTGTGCAGCGGCGCCAGCTCACTGCACTGCTCGACGATGCGCAGCACCTCGTCGTCAATCAGCGTCGCCTCCGCGAACCTCTCCCCCCCGTGCACCACGCGATGCCCGACCGCCGCGATCTCCCCCAGCGACTCCAGCGCCCCGTGGTCGGCATCGGTCAGCGCCTCCACGATGCGGCCGATCGCGCTGCGGTGATCGGGCATCGGTGCCGCCAGGCTCACCTCGTCCCCGCTGGCGACGCGGTGATGCAGCACGGGTCTCTCGGCGCCGCCCACCCCCACCCGCTCTGCCACTCCCTCCGCCAGGCTCTGCTCGGGCTCGATGTCGAACAGCTCATACTTGACCGACGAGCTGCCGCAGTTGAGTACCAGGATCTTCATGTCAATGCGGAGTGGACCTCACCCTGAGGGTCTCGTGGGTCGGGCGTTCTCGCCCGACGGCCGTACGGGGGAAGAAGCAGTGGGAGTCAGCCAAGAATGGCCGCCCCACCGGCCCGGCGGGTGGCACGCGGGCTCAAGGGGGCTGCTGCACGCCGGTCGGCTGCGGGAGCACGCTCTCAGTCACGTCCACTACTCCTCCCCCGCCTGCGCCTCTGTGCGCATGCGCTCGTCCATGAGCCGCCGGCTCTTCTGGACGGTGGCCAGCACGCGGCCGGTGTAGTCCTCCAGCCGCCCCATGACCTCGCGCGCCCAGGTGTTGGCGTCGTCGCGGATGCTCTGCGCCTCCACCTGCGCCTGGCGCAGAATCTGCTCGGCCCGCTCCTGGGCCTCCTGCACCACGCGGTCGTTGCTCACCAGCAGCGCCGCCTGCTCCTTGGCGGCATTGATGATCTTGTTGCGCTCCTCGTGGGCCTCGGCCAGGATGCTGTCGCGCTCCCGCGTAATCTGGTCGGCCGTGGACACCTCCTGCGGGATGGAGGCCCTGATCTTATCGGTGAGGTCGAAGAACTCCTCGGCCGGTATGACCGTCTCGCCCGGCAGCGAATAGACGCGCCACCAGCGATCGCCCTTGTCGCCCAGTCTCTCGAGCTCGTCAATCACCTCGAAGATGTCCACAGGCGTCCCTCCCTGGCGGCGCCACCTAGGCGCCGCGAGCGCGCAGCGACTGCACTTTCGGTCAGGCCGGGCCGAACTTCTCTCGCAGGCGTTGCACCACCGGCTGCGGCACCCAGGCCGATACGTCGCCTCCCAGCCTCGCTACCTCGTTGACGACGCTGGAGCTCAAGAAGGCGTACTCCGCGTCGGTGATGACGAAGGTGGTCTCGATGTCGCGTGCCAGGCGGCGGTTGGTCAGCGTCATCTGGAACTCCGCCTCGAAGTCCGAGACCGCCCGCAGGCCCTTGACCAGCGTCACCGCGCCGCGCTTGCGGGCGTGCTCCACCACCAGCCCCGCGAAGGAGTCCACCTCCACGTTGTCCAGGTCCGCACAGGCCTCCCGCAGCATCTCCACCCGCTCCTCCACGCTGAACAGGGGCTCCTTCTCCGTGTCCTCGGCCACCGAGACGATCACGCGGCCGAACAGCCTGGTGGCCCGCTCGATGACGTGCAAATGCCCCAGGGTGACGGGATCGAAGCTCCCGGGGCACATGGCTACGTGTTCCTGAACCACCCTTGGACCTCCTACTCGAAGAACGACAGCACCGAGTCACCGAACGGCTTCGCGCGCGTCGGCTCCAGGGCCTCGACTGCCTCGTCGCCCCGGCTGTGCTGCACCACCACTACCGCAGCATCGGAGACTCCCGCCCTCTGCTCCAGCAGCAGCCCCAACACCTCGCCCAGGCCCTCGAACTGGTAGGGAGGGTCAACGAAGGCGATGTCGTGCCGCTCGTCGGCCCCCAGCTCCCTCAACACCTGGGCAGCGTCGCGTCGCATGACCACCGTGCGCTCGGAAAGCCCCGTGCGCTCCAGGTTGACGGCCAACGCGCGAACGCACGCTGGGTCCCTCTCCACAAAGGTGCAGTGCGCCGCCCCGCGGCTCAAGGCCTCGATGCCCACCGCGCCGCTGCCGGCGAACAGGTCCAGGAACCGGGCTCCCCGCACCCGCCCGCCCAGGACGTTGAACAGCGTCTCGCGCATGGCGTCCGTGGTGGGCCGAATGCCCTTGGGCGCCTTGAGGCGAATGCTCCCGGCTGTGCCCCCGATCACCCGCATATCAGCACAGCAGGCTGTCAGCGCGCCGCCAGGCGATACAGCTTGTCATGCTGAGCGAAGCGAAGCATCTCGCCGTGAGACTGGAGCGAGATTCTTCACTTCGTTCAGAATGACATGGCCCACGCACCTCAGCTAACCTCCACCCTCTCCGGCAGCTCCCCCAGCCGCGACTCCAGGTCCTGCCTGAGCAGCGCGTGCTCTGCCTCGGAGAGCTGCGGGTCGCGCTCGATCAGCTCGAAGGCTTCCTGCCGCGCCTGCACCAGCGCGGGCGTGTCGGCCATGATGTCGGCCATCTTCAGGTCGGGCAGCCCGTGCTGGCGCGTGCCGTAGAACTCCCCTGGGCCTCGCAGGCGCAGGTCGGCCTCGGCGATCTTGAAGCCGTCGGTTGTCTCGGCCAGCACCTGAAGCCGCTCCCACGCCTCGCCGGACTTCCGCCCCGCCAGCAGCAGACAGTGGGACAGGTGCTGCCCCCGCCCCACCCGGCCGCGGAGCTGATGAAGCTGCGCCAGCCCGAAGCGCTCGGCGTTCTCCACCACCATAACCGAGGCATTGGGGATGTCCACGCCCACCTCCACCACCGTGGTGGAGCACAGAACGTCCAGGTTCGCCCGCCGGAAGGCCGCCATGATGTCGTCCTTGTCCTCTACCGCCATGCGCCCGTGGATCAGCCCCACCCGCAGGTCGGGGAATATGTCCTTCTGTAGGCGTCGCGCCAGCTCCGTCGCCGCCCGCACGTCGTCCAGCTTCTCGCTCTCCTCCACCAGCGGGCAGACGATGAAGGCCTGCTTGCCCTCACGCACCTCCTGGCGCACGAACTCGTAGGCCCGGGGCCGCTGGCGCATGGTCAGGACCTCGGTGACCACCTCCTGCCGCCCGGGCGGCATCTCGTCCAGCACCGAGATGTCAAAGTCCCCGTAGACGGTCAGGGCCAGCGTGCGCGGGATGGGCGTGGCCGTCATCACCAGCACGTTCGGATGATAGCCCTTCTCGCGCAGCGCGGCCCGTTGCGTCACGCCGAAACGGTGCTGCTCGTCAATGATGGCCAGCCCCAGCCGCGCGAAGCTGACCGCCTCCTGGATCAGGGCGTGCGTGCCCACCACCACGGGCACCTGGCCCGCGCCTATTCTTCGCTGTAGCTCCCTCTTGCCCCTCCTCAGGCCGCCGATGAGCAGGGCCACCTCCAGGCCCAGCGGCCCCAGCAGCTCACTCAGCACCCGATGATGCTGCTCCGCCAGTATCTCCGTCGGCGCCATGAACGCGCCCTGGTAGCCGTTCCGCGCCGTGGCATACAGCCCCCACGCCGCCACGGCGGTCTTGCCCGAGCCCACGTCGCCGTGCAGCAGCCGATTGCCGGGCTGGGGGCTGCTGAGGTCTTCCGCCAGCTCCGCGATGGCCCTGCGCTGCGCTTGAGTCAGCTCGAAGTCCAGGGCCGCCTCGAACTGCTCCAGGTACTCGGGCTCCACCTCCAGCGCCACGCCCTCCTCCTCGCTCTTCAGCTCGTAGCGCATCCTGGCGAGTTGGAGCTGAAGTCGGAAGAGCTCCTCGAAGGTCAGCCGTCGCTTGGCCGCGGCCAGGGCCTCCTCGTCCTCGGGAAAGTGGATGTTGCGGACGGCGTATTCCGCCCCACACAGGTTGTGGCGGGAGATGACGTCCGCCGGCAGCATCTCGGGCACCAGTTGCGCGAAGCCCTGGATGGCCGCGTGCACCATGCGCCGCAGTTGGGGCATGAACAGGCCCTTGGTCAAGGGGTAGATGGGCACGATCCGCCCCACGTGCAACGGGTCCCCGCGCCCGACTATCTCGACCTCCGGGGCCTGGAGGTGGGGAGCGCCTCGGTAGTACTTCACCGTGCCCGTGGCGAAGAGGGTGGTGCCCGGCTTGAACTGGGTGGCGCGGAAGTCCTGCCCGAACCAGGTCAGGTACACGGTCGCGCGGTCGTCCCGCAGCGGGACCTTGGCGATGCGCCGCCTCCCGCGCCTGATGGCCTCGCCCGGCGCCTCCACCTCGCCGACCACGCTGGCCGTTCGCCCCTCGGGCAGCTCGTCAACCGGCGTGATCTCCCGCCGATCCTCGTGCCGGGTGGGATAATGCCTCAGGAGGTCGCCAACCGTGGCGATTCCCAGGTTGGCCAGCAGCTTCGCCCGCGCCGTGCTGATACCCCGCAGCACGGTCACCGGCGCCGCCAGCCCGCGGACCTTGGGCGGCGGAGCTGGGTCTGGGGGCCTCGGTCTGGCCGCCCGCTCGCGTGTGGGCGCCGCCGCGCCGCCGCTGAGAGCCTCGATGATCTCCCTGGCGCGCGCCACCGCCTCCGCGCGCTCCTCGACGCTCGCCCCGGCGTACCCGGCGAACCGGCTGCGTAGCTCCTTAAGCAGCTCCCGCGCCTGGTCAGAGCCGGCCGCCTCGGCCACGGCCGCGGCCACGCGCTCGACGAAGGGCCCCAGGCCGCCGAACACGGCCTGGTCGGCATAGCCCTTCCGCTCCTCGAGCTTCAGGGGGCCTATGAGCACATCCAGAGAGAGATCGGGGGAAGAAGAGTCGTCTGCGGCCATCTCAGCGGCAAAATAGCACAACGACTCTCACACCGTCAAGGCATCTGGGTAGGAGCCAGCCACTGCTCTGCGAAGTAGCGACACCTCGCTACGCAGCACGGCTCCCGCTGGCGATGCCGTTCGTCATTTGTAGGAGCCGCGTCCCCGCGGCGATTCCTTTCCCTACCGCAGGAGCCTGCCCGCCCTGGGCGGCGGCTCCCGTCGCGAGCCGCAAGCCCAAGGGCCTGCCCTGGGCCGTAGCCGTGCACATCATACATCCCACATCATACATCGCAGACGCCGCACGCGACACGGCGGATGGCCACAGGCCCAATCACCAATCAGCCGCTCGCCGCCCCCACCGCCCTCGCCTCATACGCCCACTCCTCCGGCCCCTCCACCGTCACCACGGTCGTCTTGTCGTAGCCCTCGGGGCAGACGGCCCGCAGCACCGTCGCCTCGCCCAGCGCCCGCCCATGCCGGTCGCGCACCACCACCTCGTCGCCCTTCTTCAGGCGGGGCAGACGCTCGTACGGCAGAGAGATGCGACAGCGGCCCGGCTGCGACAGGTCCACGACGAAGATCGCCTGTCCCGGGCAGGCGGCGATGCAGCGCCCACATGCGTCGCAGTGCTCGGCATGCAGCCGCGGCAGGTTCGTCAGCGGTGACCCCACCTCGATGGCGCCCTTCGGGCAGGCCGGCTCGCAGGGATTGCAGGGGATGTCCTCCACACACTCGATCACCGCCACCGGACCTTCCCTCATCCTCGCTTCGTCGGGAAACCCCGGCGAGCCCCGATACCTCTCGACCGTACAGCGCAGCTGCCTTCGCTCGTCCTCACGCATCGCAGATCGCATGTCGCGCATCCTACATCATACATCCTAGATCGTACATCGTAGGCGCCGCCTCTACCCTCCTAGCAGACCCTCGACCTCGCGCGCCAGTGCCTCCCAGAGCCCGAACTCCTCCTCTTCGCCCTGTACGTCCGCCTCCTCGGGAGCCTCGCCGATGGCCACGGCGGCCGGCTCTGCCTCGGCTGTGATCTTGGGCGCCGCCAACTGGTACTGCTCCCGCGCCGTGGCCGCCACTGCCTCCACGTCGGCCAAGTCCACGGCCTCGCCCAGGACCGGCACGTACGCGGGCACCCGCAGCCGGTCCGCCACGTGGTGGGCAAAGGTCAGCGAAGCCTGCTCCTCCCCGTGCACCACGAAGACGGCCTGGGGCGGCCGCTCGAAGGCCTGGAGCCACTTCAGCAGGCCCTCCTGGTCCGCGTGGGCCGAGAAGCCGTCCAGCGCGGCCACCTGCGCCCTCACCCGCCGCCGCTCTCCAAACAGCTTGACGTACTCAGCCCCATCGCGCAGCTTCCTGCCCAGCGTTCCCTCCGCCTGGAAGCCGACGAACAGCACTACGTCCTGCTGGTGCCCGAGGTGATTGCGCAGATGGTGCCGCACGCGCCCCGCCGTGCACATGCCGCTGGCCGAGATGATGACGCAGGGCTCCTGGATCTCGTTGATGCGCTTGGACTCGGCCACGCTGTGCGTCAGCTTCAGCAGCGGGAACTGGAACGGGTCGTCGCCCCGCGCCAGCCGCTGGTTGGCGGCGGCGTCGTAGCACTCGGGGTGTTTGCGGAACACGCGCGTGGCATTGACCGCCAGCGGGCTGTCAATGAAGGTGGGCACGGGGCGCAGCTCGCCGCCCTCGACCAGATCGTTCAGCGTGTAGATCAGCTCCTGCGTGCGCTCCACCGCAAACGACGGGATCAGCACGTGCCCGCCCTGTTGCAGTGCCGGCTCCAGTACCCCCAGCAGTCGCTCCGGCCGCGCCTCCACGTCCTCGTGCCGCCGGTTGCCGTAGGTGGACTCGATGACCACCACATCCGCCTCCTCGATCAGCGCCGGGTCGCGCAGGATGGGCCGCCGTGGCTGCCCCAGATCCCCGGAGAAGACCAGCTTAGTGTCACTGCTGCCATCCTCCATCCACAGCTCGATGATGGCCGACCCCAGGATGTGCCCCCCATCCCGGAAGCAGCACCGGACTCCGTCGCCCAGCGTCACCCTCTCATCGTACCGCACCGGCCGAAACGACGCCATGATCGCCTCGGCATCGGCGATGGTGTAGAGCGGCCGCGGCCGGGGGCCCTCCCGACCTCGCTTGCGCCAGCGCTTCTCGTCGAACTTGGCGTCCTCTTCCTGGATGTGCCCGCTGTCGGCCAGCATGATGCGGCACAGGTCCGTGGTCGCCTCCGTGGCCCAGATCTCCCCCTGGAATCCGTGGTGCCGCAGCCGCGGGATCAGCCCGCTGTGGTCAATGTGCGCATGCGTAAGCAGCAGCCAGCGCACCTGGCTCAGGTCACACGGCGGATCGGCCCAGTTGCGCTCCCGCAGCCGCCGGTTGCCCTGGTACAGGCCCCGGTCCACCATCAGCAGGCCCTGGGGCGTCTCCAGCACGAAGCACGAGCCCGTCACCGTCCGCACCGCACCCTCAAAGCTCAGGATCACTGCTAACTGCCCCCTATGCGTTGTCGCCGCCTACTTCCGCCGCAGCGCGCCCGAATCCCTGCATCCTCCCCTTCGCTGGCGCGGCGGCCACATGCCAGGGCGATCGCGTAGGAGCCACCTCCAGGTGGCGATGCCGTTCATCACTTGTAGGAGCCGCGTCTCGCGGCGACTTGTGGTGGGGCGACCTGCACTACGGAGGGCAGGAACCAGCCACCGAAGCCGGGAATCTACTCTGGCACAGCGTCCAGGCTCATTGCCAAGAGCCCACGAGCGTGGTAAGGATAACCTGATGCTCCCGCCGTGGCTAGCGTGGAGTGCAGCCTTCGCGAGCATTCTCGGCTTCGTCTGCGCGTTCGGCGCCTGGGCGCGGGCACGGGGTGCCCACCAAGCCGCAGAACGGACGAGAGCGGCTGTTGAGACCGAGTCCGCTGAGCAGGCCGTCCATCGTCACAGGCGCGAGTGTGAGAGACTGCTGGCCTTCGTTGACCAGGAGGAGTGGGGCGCGGCATTCGCGGTGGCGGAGTCCTTGGGACCAGCAATCCGAGAGACTGCCAGCCAGTGGCTCCAGCGACTGGGGACGGATTGCACGAGCAAGTTGCACGCTGCCACGGTTAGCGTTGACAAGTTGGCCGAGGACTTACGGCGAGCTCGGCCAGCCCCGCTGGCAGATGAGGGCCCTGCAAGCGTTCGCTCGAATGCGGCAGTGGCACTGCGCCGGCTTTCCGAGGCCGCCGGCCAAGCCGCGGGCCGCGCGGCATCTAGTACCGGAGGCGACTGAAATGGTCACTGAGCGACAGCGACAGATGATCCAGGAGCTTCAGGAGAAGACTGTCCAAGGGAAGCTCGCGTGGACACGCGCACAAGCAGACCCTCCTGCTTTCCTCACTTGTCTGCCCAGCGGGCTCAACTTCCTCATCGTTGATGTCGGGAGCAGCAGGGGGCTGATATCAAGCGCTTCTGGCGACAAATGGGCACTCACCATGTCGGATGCATCTGGGGCGCCTCTGCTGCGCCTTACCACGCGTGGCCTCGACGAGGGTGACCCCCTGGATCGCTTGCTCAGCGACCTCTTCGAAGCCGCGCGCAACGCCGCCGACGAGGTGCGTCAGGCCGAGGAGACGGCCCTTAACGACCTGAAGGCGCTGTGATTCGCCGCACGTGCCCTTCCCACAAGGCCTTCCCCCCTCCCGCCGCGAACCTCTTGCCCCAACCC
>JBHIEF010000175.1:0-9066 GCA_046760465.1 Armatimonadota bacterium
GAGCATGCTGCCGCTGACCGTCACCTCGCGCTGGGCGTCGGTCTCCACGTCCACCAGGCGCAAGTCGCCCCGGATGTCCGGATTCAACTCGAAGTCATCCAGGACCTGGATCACATTCACCTCGTAGCGGTTGGCCATCAGGGCCATGAGGCCCTCCTCGAAGCCGTCTTCGTCGAAGAAGTCGGAGACGACGAAGGTGACGCCTGGCCGTCTGACGCGGAGGGCCCATTCGGACAGCGACCGAGTGAGGTTCGTACGGCCGCTGACTTCCACCGTTTTCAGGAAGTCGAGCATGCGATGCGCGTTGTGCCGGCCGCGACAGGTGGGGAAGACGAGGTGCAGCCGGTCGCTGAAGGCTGCCATGCCCACGCGGTCCAGCGCGGTCAGAGCTACGTACCCCAGCGCGCCGGCCAGCCGGCGGGCGAAGTCCAGCTTCTTGGGGTCGCCGAAGTCCATGGACTTGCTCACGTCGAACAACACGTAGACGTGCAGGTCCTCTTCCTCCAGGAACAGCTTGAGGAAGAGCTTCTCCAGCCGGCCGTAGACGTTCCAGTCCACGTGGCGGAAGTCGTCGCCGGGGGCGTAGTTGCGGAAGTCGGCGAACTCCACGCTGGTGCCGCGCCGGGGCGAGCGCTTCTCGCCCTTCATCATGCCCGGATAGGCGCGCCGGGCGACGATGCTCAGGCGCTCCAGCTTGCTCAGAAAGTCGGAGTCGAAGAGGCGGTCGTTGTCGGGCATGGCGGAGCCCAGCCAGCTTGCGTGCCTATTGTATCAGACGAATGAGGGATTGGTATAGTTTCTGCTCGGCGGCGGCACGGCGAGGCATGGGCACGCCACGTCGGTCAGACGGTCAGCCTAACGTGGTCTATGTTCGCCGGGTCGAAGACGCCCAGGTCGTACTTGACCGCGGTCAGGAGGTAGTTGGGGTGGCGCTCCGATCCGTATATGGGGTCCAGATTGGCCTGGCCACGGCGAGCGTCGAGGATCTGTAGCCCAATCCTGTCGGCGGCCACGGGGTCGGTGCTGACCAGCAGAGCGCCGTAGTTGAACTGGGACTCGGCCTTGAAGTCGGGGCCGCCGTCGTACTGGCCGCGCAGCGCGTCGCCGATGATCAGGACCGTCTTGTCGCGCACCACGGGCAGGCGATAGACCTCGGGAATGAGCGGATCGCAGTTGTGGGGCGCGGGGTGGCTGCGGGCGGTGTTATTGCAGGCGCCGTAGGCCACGTTCTTCATGGCGAAGGTGACCCCAGCGCGGTCGTGGTCCTTGAGGACGGGCAGATTGACGATCTTGGTGAGGTGCTTGGTGACGATATTGCCGATTAGGCTCCGGCGGCTCCCCTTCTCGTCGGCGGGATCCGCCTCGGCGAAGACCAGCGGGTCGTAGCCGATGCTGCTGCCCCACTCGCTGCCCATGACGCGCACGCCCTGGCCGCCGTGGTTGAGCTGGTAGCCCGACACAGTGAGGTCGCGCTGGAAGCGGTCCCAGATGACGATGTTGTTGTCTGGCACGCCCGCCTGTTTGCACGCCTCCACCATGGCCTCCACCAGCAGCCTGTTGGTGACGATGCCGGGGGCGGAGCGGCAGTTGACCTTGAGGCCGACCACGTCCTGCGGCGAGACGAACTTGGCCAGCGCCCTGCCGGCATCGGCCTCCCCGGTCAGCTCCCGGAGCGCGCGCGTGAGCATCCCCTGCACCACCTCTGCCGAGGGACCGTCGGCCGCCCTGGCGGCCTCGCTGGCCACCTCGACGACCTTGCTCTTGCCGGGCTGAGCGCTGGTGGCGCTGCCACCCAGGGCGGCTGCGGCTCCGAGCGCGGCCGCGGAGGACCTGCGCAGGAACTCCCGACGGCTCATATCGCGTGGAGACATGGGCAATCCGGCCTCCCTCTTGGCTTACATGGAGAACGCGCGCGGCCGCCTCCTCGTTCCCAGCGTGGGGGAGGCTTTCCTGCCCGTGGGGCGGAACCTGGCGCGCGGTTGTGTGGCGGGCGGAGCGAGCGTTCACCACCATCATGGGCCAGGGCTCGGCATGCTAGCCAGACTCCGACTCGGACAACTCCTGCGGGCGAGTGCCCTCTTCCTGGGCCTGGCAACCATCTTCACGGTTGCCGCCATCGTGGGCCGAGAGAAGAACTTCCTCACCTGGGGCAACCAGACCGACATCTTCACGCATGTCTCCATCAACGGCGTCTTGGCGGTGGGCATGACCTTCGTCATCCTCACGGCTGGGATTGACCTTTCGGTGGGTCGCATGTTGGGGCTGGGCTCGGTGGTCTGCGCGATGCTGTTGATGCAGCGGGGACCCAACTGGGCCTTCTGGGTGGCCCAGACCAGCCTGGCTCTGAGCGGCCTTCTCGCTGGCTGGGTGACCTGGGCGGCGCTGGGCAGGTGGATGCGGCGGTCCGACTTCCGGCTGGTGGCGTCGGTCCTCATCGGGCTTGGCTGGGGCATCGGCCTGAGCGCCTGGGGCGCCATGCAGATGCCGACGGGCTTCTCCGTGTTGGGCGTGCTGGTGGCGGTGCCGGCTGTGGGCCTGATGTTCGGCTTGCTCAGCGGCTTGATGATCGCCAAGGGTCGTCTGCAGCCATTCATCGGCACGCTGGCTATGATGGTGTCGGCCCACGGTGCGGCGCGGCTGATCGCCGGCGGCCGGATCCAGCCACTCACTGACACCGCGGGCGTGACCGAGCCCGATCCCTGGTTCGCCGCGCTGCGCAGCAGCTACATCGGCCCCCTGCACTTCCCGGTGCCGGCGGCGGTGTTCCTGCTCTGTGTCGTGGTCGCCTTCGTGGTCCTACGCACTCAGCGGTTCGGACGGCACGTCTATGCCGTGGGCGGGAACGAGGAGGCGGCGCGACTCTCGGGCATCAACGTTGACAGGACCAAGATCGCCGTCTATGCTGTATCCGGTGCGCTGGCTGGGCTGGGCGGCCTGCTCTACTGCGCCAGGTATCGCCAAGGATACGCCGACGCGCTGGAGGCTACCGAGCTCGACGCCATCGCTGCAGTGGTCATTGGTGGGACCAGCTTGATGGGCGGCCGGGGCAGCATTACCGGCACCTTTGTGGGCGTACTCATCTTTGGCTACCTGAACAACATCCTACAGCTTGAGGGAGTACACACGAACTGGCAGCTGCTGCTGAAAGGCATCATCATAGTGCTAGCCGTCTGGCTGCAGGAGGGCCAGCTCGGCAGTTGGGCGCGAGGCTTGTGGCAGGCCGTCCGCTCGCGGCCCACACCGGAGGGGACACCATGACCGCATTGCGTACGCTCTTGTGCTTTGCGACGGTAACGATGGTGGCACTCGCGCTCGGCGGGTGCCCGCCCAAGCCGGAGCCGCCCCCGATCACGAACGCGCCGGCGCCAGGGCCGGCGGCCCTCGAGGACGTCGTGATCGGCTTCTCCCAGTGCACCACCGCCGAGCCCTGGCGAGTGCTCTTCGACGATTTGCTGATCAAGGAGGCGGACCAGCACCCGGAGGTGACACTCATCGTCCAGGATGCGCAGGACCGGACCTCCACCCAGGAGGAGCAGACGCGCAGCTTCATCACGCAGGGCGTGGATGCCATCCTCATCTCGCCCAAGGAGTCTGCCGGCTTGACCGGCGTGGTCGAGGATGCCACGGCGGCAGGCATTCCCGTGATCGTGTTGGACCGGGACGTAGACACGGAGAACTACGCCGCCTTCGTGGGCGGGGACAACACGGAGATCGGCCGCGAGGCGGGCACGTACGCGGTGGAAGTGCTGGGCGGCGAGGGCCAAGCCAAGGGCATCATCTACGAGATATGGGGCGGCATGGGCTCCACGCCGGCCCGGGAGCGCCACGGCGGCTTCGCCGAAATCGTGGAGCAGGAGCCTGGGATAGAGCTGATCGGCGAGCAAGACGGCGACTGGAAGAAGGAGAAGGGCATTGACATCATGGAGACCGCCCTGAAGGCGCACGACCACATAGACATCGTCTACGCCCACAACGACCCGATGGCCTACGGCGCATACCTGGCTGCCGAGGAGGCGGGCCGGGCCGAGGAGATCAAGTTCATCGGGATCGACGCCATTCCCGGCGAGGGCTGCCAGTGGGTCAAGCAGGGCAAGCTGGCCGCCACGTTCGTCTATCCGCCGCCCGGCGTCAAGGGCCTGCAAGTGGCTCTGGACATCCTGGCGGGCAACCCGCCGCCGGAGAAGCGGATCATGCTGCCCACCAGGCGCATCACGAAGGAGACCGTGGACGAGTACCTGAGAGAGCAGGGCATCTCGCCCGTCGGCGAATAGGGCAGAGAACCGAAGGCCCAAAGCAGGAGAGTAGCGGGCAGCCGTAGAATAGGCGCCGTCGATGAGCAGGGCGCGGCGCGCGTGGGTACGTCGCTGAGAGAGCGACCCCTGTTATCAGGGGCAGCGCCCCCTGCTTGTCATACACGGGCCCATGCCAGCCAAGGGGGCTCGTGCCCGACGTTCCATGTCGCGTGCTGAGTTGCGGGCAGCGAGGCTGCTGCCGGCCCCCGTAAGCGCGCTTCCCCATACGCGAGTATCACAGCATACGGGCGAGACAGCGCCAAGCGCTGCCGTCGGGAGTTGCCCAGCACCAACCGCAAGCACTGAGCCCGCCGCGCGCGCGGAAGGCGGCCACGGGCTCAGCTAGAGCGCTTGGGGCCGAACCGACCACACTACGTCAGCGCGACCCTCAGGAGGCTAGAGCATGTCTTTCAGCAAGCCGAATGCCAGTCCAGCGACCTTGACCCGGAACCGGCTGGAACCCTCTCCGGTCTCAGGCATATGCGTCACCTGCATTGACGGCTGCCTGGGCCCGTGCGAGATAGGTCGGTCGGCGCTCAGGGGAAGGGAGATCATCTATCCGCAGCCCTTCGCCAAGGTAACGGCCGGCTCGGAGAAGGACTACCCGGCAGACTTCGCACACTTCAACATCCACGGCACCTGCATCGGGGCCGTGGGTGTGGAGGCCGACTCCGACATAGCCATGTTCCCCGCAGCCGACGTCACTACGGAAGTCGGCGCGGAGAACAAGATACAGATGGACGTTCCGTACTTCACCGGCGCCTTGGGCTCCACCGACATCGCCCGGAATCACTGGGACGGCATGGCCATCGGCGCGGCGTTGGCGGGGACCCTCCTTGTGGTGGGCGAGAACATCTGCGGCATGGACCCAGAGAGCGAGATCAAGAACGGTAGAGTAGTCAAGTCCCCCGAGATGGACCGTAGAGTGAAGACCTACAAGCAGTGGTACAGGGGCAAGGGCAACATACTGATCCAACTCAATGTCGAGGACACGCGCCTGGGCGTGGCCGAATACGTGATAGACAACCTGGACTGTGACGCCATCGAGCTGAAGTGGGGCCAGGGCGCCAAGGACATCGGTGGCGAGGTGAAGCTGCCCAGCCTAGAAAGGGCGCAACAGCTAGCGGGCCGCGGGTACAAGGTGTACCCCGACCCCAACGACGAGGCAGTGCAGCAGCAGTTCAAGGCCGGGGACTTCAGGGAGTTCGAAAGGCACTCGCGCCTGGGCATGGTAGAGGAGGAGAGCTTCTACCGAGAGGTCGAGAGGGTGAGGGGCCTGGGGGCCAAGTACGTGACGCTCAAGACGGGCGCGTACCGCCCGCGGGACCTGGCCCTGGCCGTGAAGGTGGCCTCCAACGCCAAGATAGACCTGCTCACCATTGACGGGGCCGGCGGCGGGACGGGCATGAGCCCCTGGCGGATGATGAACGAGTGGGGCGTGCCCACGGTTCACCTGGAGTGCTGGCTCTACCGGTGCCTGACCAAGCTAGAGGAGAAGGGCGCCTTCATCCCCTCGTGCGCCGTGGCGGGCGGCATCTGTCTGGAGGACCACGTGTTCAAGGCCATAGCCCTGGCAGCGCCGTACATCAAGGCCGTGTGCATGGGCAGGTCCACGATGACAGCCGCCATGGTAGGCAACACAATTGGTCAAATGGTGCTGGCCGGAAAGACCCTTCCCCCCGATGTGAGCAAGTACGGCAAGACCCTGGACCAGGTCTTCGGCGGCGCGGGCGCGTTGATGAAGGAGTTGGGCGACGATTTCCACAAGCTCCCGCCCGGGGCCATCGGGATGTACACCTACTATGAGCGGCTCAGCATTGGGCTGAAGCAGCTCATGGCCGGGGCCCGGAAGTTCGCCCTGGAGCACATATCGCGGGACGACCTGTTCGCCCTGACGCGGGAAGCCGCTGAGGTCTCCGGAATTGACTACGTCATGGACGCCGACGCGGAAGAAGTAGACAGCATCCTGGAGGGATGAGCGAAAAGTGACAGCCAACGAGGTTGACGCGATTCTAGAGGAGCACGGCGCCGAGCCGTGGGCGTTGGTAGCCGTTCTTCAGCAGATACAGGAAAGAGAGGGATTCCTCTCGGAGGGCTCCCTGAGGCATGTGGCGCTGAGGATGAACATGGAACTGCCGCAGGTCTACGGGGTGGCCACGTTCTTCAAGTCGCTGCGTCTGCGGCCGGAGGGGAAGCACGAGGTGGTCGTGTGCTGCGGCACGGCGTGCCACGTTAGAGGCGCGCCCAGGATCGCCAATGAGATCAGCAGCTTCCTCGATGTCCGGCCCGACGAGACGACCGACGACGGCCTGTTCACACTGAAGGTGGTCAACTGCCTCGGCGTGTGCGCCATCGGGCCGGTGGTAGTGGTGGATGGCGAATACCACGGCGCAATGACCCCCCTGAAGGCCAAGGAGCTTCTGGATGAATACAGGAGAGGCGACGATGAGCAAACTCAGAAGTCCGGCTGAACTGGCTAACCTAGGCCACGCCCTTGCAGCGAAGGCCGCCAGCTTCGAGGCGACTGTCTGCCTTTGTGGGGGGACGGGCTGCCGTGCATACGGTTCCGCGCCACTCAGGCAGGCCTTCGAGGACGAGCTGCAAGAGCAAGGACTCGCGGATAGGGTCCGACTGACCTTCACGGGCTGTCACGGCTTCTGCGAGCAGGGGCCGCTGGTGGTGATCAGGCCGCGGGGACTTCTCTACTGCAAGGTGTCGGTAGAGGACGTTCCTGAGATCGTGTCTGAGACGCTGATGGCGGGGAAGGTGATCGAACGTCTGCTCTACGACGACCCCGCTACGGGCGAGCAGGTCGAGCGGGAGGAACAGGTTCCCTTCTACCGCGCCCAACAGCGGCTCATCCTCGGGCAGAACGGCTTGGTAGATCCGGCGGTCATCGAGGACTACATCGCCCACGACGGATACCAGGCTCTGTGCAAGGCCCTGACGAGCATGTCGCCGGAGCAGGTGATTGACGAGATCAAGAGGTCGGGCCTTAGGGGCCGAGGGGGAGGCGGCTTCCCGACGGGCAGGAAGTGGGAAGGCTGTCGCCAGGCCGAGGGAGAGCGGAAGTTCGTCGTCTGCAACTGCGATGAGGGGGATCCCGGCGCATACATGGACAGGTCGCTGCTCGAGGGGAACCCGCACCTCATCCTGGAGGGCATGCTGATCGGCGCCTACGCCATTGGAGCCGGGCGCGGCTACATCTACGTGCGGCACGAGTACCCCTGGGCCTGGCAGAACGCTCAGCATGCCATCGAGGAGGCCAGAGAAAGGGGCCTGCTGGGGGAGAACATCCTGGGCACGGGTTTCAGCTTCGACGTCCGCATCGCCCGTGGGGGCGGCGCCTTCGTCTGCGGCGAGTCCACTGCGCTGATGGCCTCTTTAGAAGGCAGAATCGGCGAGCCGCGCGACAAGCAGCACCTGCACACCGTGGAGAGCGGCCTGTGGGCCAAGCCGACCAATCTGAACAACGTGGAGACGTTCGCCAACGTGCCTCTCATCATCAACAAGGGAGCCCAGTGGTACTCCCAGATTGGCACTCCCGGCAGCACCGGCACGAAGATCTTCTCGCTCGTCGGCAAGGTGAAGAACACCGGCCTGGTGGAGATTCCCATGGGGGCCTCGCTGCGCCAGATCGTCTACGACATCGGCGGCGGCCCGGCGGATGGCAAGGACTTCAAGGCCGTGCAGACCGGCGGCCCCTCGGGAGGCTGCATCCCCAAGCAGTTGCTGGACCTGCCGGTGGACTTCGATGAGCTGACCAAGGCCGGGTCCATGATGGGTTCGGGTGGCATGATCGTGATGGACGAGGCCACCTGCATGGTGGATGTGGCCAAGTACTTCGTGAGCTTCCTGACGGATGAGTCCTGCGGGAAGTGCCTGCCCTGCCGCGAGGGTCTGAAGAGGATGAACGAGATCCTCGCCGATATCTGCGAAGGGCGCGCGAACGGGGAGAGCCTGGCGACCTTGGACGAGCTGGCCTTCGTGGTGGGCGAGTCGTCGCTCTGCGCCCTGGGGAAGACCGCCCCCAACCCGGTGCTCTCCACCATGCAGTACTTCCGGGACGAGTACGAGGCGCACATTGAGCACAAGAAGTGCCCCGCCGGCGTGTGCACGACTCTGATAAGCTACCACATTGACGAGGAGCTGTGCACGGGCTGCGGCGCCTGCCTGAAGGCTTGCCCGGCCGAGGCGATCTCCGGCGAGACGAAGGAGGCGCATACGATCAGCCTGGAGTTGTGCACCAAGTGCGGCTCCTGCGTAGAGACGTGCAAGTTCGAGGCCATCGAGGTCAGATGAGAGGGACCCAAGACATGTCCACGATGAACGCCGAGATTGACACGATGCAGGTCGCCGTGGACGAAGGCACCACCATTCTGGAGGCCGCCAAGCAGTGCGGCGTGCACATACCAACGGCCTGCTACTTCGAGGGGCTGTCGCCCTACGGCGCCTGTCGCATTTGCAGTGTCGAGGTGTCCACGGACGGCGGGGAGAGCTTCAAGGTACTGGCCGCGTGTACTTACGAAATCCACCGGCCGGTCGTAGTGAGGACGGATACTCCCCGGATCAGGCGAATAAGGAGGACGCTGGCAGAGCTCCTGGTCACCAGCGCCCCGAACGTGAAGCTGGCCCAGGACATTGCGGCGAGGATGCGCATAGCCAACGTCCGCTTCCGCATGGAGGAAGCCCGGTGCATCCTGTGCGGCCGCTGCATCGCGATGTGCAACGAGCAGATGGGCGGGAGGGCGCTCGGCTTTGCGGGCAGAGGCGT
>JBHIEF010000176.1:0-8966 GCA_046760465.1 Armatimonadota bacterium
GGCTTGGCGGACGGGGGTAACCCCGTTTCTACGGACGGCACGCAACATCGGGAGATGTTGCGCTCCAGAAACGGCACAACAGAGCTAGTAAGCCCCCTGGCCACGGAGGAC
This sequence comes from Armatimonadota bacterium, assembly GCA_046760465.1. GTDB lineage: Bacteria > Armatimonadota > Zipacnadia > JAUWAU01 > JBHIEF01 > JBHIEF01. Next base: position 112 of record JBHIEF010000176.1, read on the forward strand.
GACGGGGATAGTCTTGAGGAGGATGGCCAGATCGAAGAGCAGCGACTGGTTCCTGATGTAGTAGAAGTCGTACTGGAGGTTCTCGGTGAGGGGGAGGTCCTTGCGGCCGAGGATCTGCCATAGCCCCGTGATGCCCGGCTTGACCTCGAGGCGCTTGCGCTGCCAGGGCTCGTAGCGGGCGACCAGCTCGGGGATTTCGGGTCGAGGCCCCACCAGGCTCATGTTCCCGACGATGACGTTGAAGAGCTGGGGGAGCTCGTCGAGGCTGGAGCGGCGCAGGAAGCGGCCGATCCGGGTGGTGTCGGGGCCGTCGCCCGTGTCCTCCATGGAGCGGAACTTGTACATGGTGAAGGGCCGGCCGAAGTGGCCGATGCGCTCCTGCCGGAAGATGGCCGGGCCGCGGGAGGTGAGCCTGATGGCCAGGGCGATTATGAGCATGGGCACGGCCGCGAGAGCCAGGAGGACAGCGCCCAGAAGCAGATCGGTCAGGCGCTTGACCGCGCGCTGCCAGGGGCGAAAAGGGCGGCTGCGCAGGGAGACGATGGGCAGGTCGGCGATGCCGTCAATGTCCATGGCGGCGGTGAGGGCCTCCATGGGCCCGGAGACGACCCGAAACACGGTGGGCAGATGCTCGCACTGGCCGATGACCTCCAGCATCTCGCCGGGGCGCAAGCCGGGCTCGGCGACGAAGGCCTCCTGGATGTCGTGCGCGGCGAGCACGTCGGGGAGGTCATGTGCCGAGCCGAGGACGGGCAGGCCCTCGATGACCTCAGCCTCTTGATCGTTCCAGCAGACGAAGCCCAGGGGCCGGTAGCCGAACTCGGGATGATGGCGCATGCGCTGTAGGACCATGCGGCCCAACTCGCCACAGCCCACGATGACGGCATTGGTGCCCCACTCGCCGCTGCGTAGCTGGCGGCGGCGCAGATCGCTCATGGTGGCGCGGAAGCCCCAGGCGAAGTTGAGCCCGCAGAGCCAGAAGGCGAGCATCACGGCGCGGGAGTAGTCGTACTTGCGCAGGTAGGACAGCGCCATCAGGGCCAGCGCGGTGAAGGAGACGGCCTTGAAGATGGCCACGAACTCGCTGAAGCGGGAGAGGCTGCGGCGCGGCCGGTAGAGGCCCAGCGACTCCAGGCTGATGAGCCAGATGGGGATGACGGCCGGGAGGACGACGAGGTAAGTGGTCAGATCGTGCTGAAAGGGCGACAGAAGGCCGATGACGGTGGCGAGCTCGCGCAGGTAGTAGGCGGCCACCACCGACAGGCAGCAGACCGCCACGTCTCCGAGCAGCAGCAGGCGGACGAAGAGCCTCTCGCCGCCCGCGCCAGCCGGCGGGCCGGCCCGCCCGGCCTCGCCCCCAGCCTCGACCACAACGCTCACCGGCTCTCGGGGAGCCACTGGAAGTCTATCTCTGGGTCGTCGGCATCCCGCCGCAGCTCGTCGGGGTTCTCTGGGTTGTACGGTTGGGTAGGCACGTTTATGAGGTAGGAGGTTTCGTTGCCGACGCACATCTGCCCGTGCCAGACCAGGGGCGGGATTTGCACCAAGACGGGGTTGAGCTCGCCAATGACCAGGCTCATGGTCTGGCCCTTAGTGGGGGAGTCCTCGCGGTCGTCGTATAGGCCGAGCTTGGCGTTGCCCCTGACAACGCAGAAGTTGTCGGTCTGCTTCTCGTGGCAGTGCCAGGCCTTGACCACGCCGGGGTGGCAGGTGGACACGTAGACCTGCCCGAACTGGCCGAACAGCTCGTCATCGCAGCGCAGGATCTCCATAACGTAGCCGCGATCGTCCAGATGTCGCACCAGCGGCTTTGTCTTGACGCCCTCGATCACGGTAGTGCCCCCTCCAGCCGCTCTACTGGCCGGCCGCCGAGCGGCGGAGACGATTATACGCAGCCGCCGGCCCAGCGTCAAACCACAGAGGGACTGACAGGGCCGCGGCGAAGGCCCACTTCAGGAAACAGCCGCGTGAGTGGGCTCGTTCCCCATGTAGGGCCATGCGCATCGCCATCGTAACGCCAGACTACCCGCCGGACCCGATCGGCGGCGCGGGCATTAGCTGTCGTCTGCTGGTGGACCAGCTCCGACAGCGGGGCCAGCAGGTGGACGTGTACGCGCTGACGGGGGCGACCGGGGAGATGGAGGGCCTGCCCGGACCCGAGGGAGCCGACGTTCGTCTGCCCCGTCCAAGGAGCCTGCTCATGCGCAATGCGCTGGCGGCGGGGTTTCTCAGGCGAACGGCCCTGCACTACGATGTGGTGCACATCTACGAGGCCTCGCTGCTACCGGCGGGGAGGATGATCCGGGGCCTGCTGCGGCAGCGTGTGCCGGTCGTGGCCACGCTGAACAACCTGCGGGCGGCGTGCTTCGCGCCGGAGCTAGCGCTGAGGGACGAGTGCGACTGCGGGAGCATCTTGGGGTCGCTGGGGGCGGTCTTTGCCAACCCGGAGCCTTCGTCGCGACTGCGCGGAGTGCTCTACGTGTGGCCCACGTTCCATGTCGCCCGGCGCATCAGCCGCGGGCTTACACAGTACATCGCCCTCAGCGAGGACACGAGGCAGCAGTACGTGCGGGCGGGCTTCGACGAGAAGCGGGTGGCGGTGATCCCCAACATGTACGACCCCGAGCACTTCGGGCCGCGGGAGCGGCAAGAGCCATCCGGCAAGCCGCTGCGCGTGCTGTGCGTGGGTCAGATAGACCATCGCAAGGGCGTGCTGGACTTGGTTAGGGCGTTCGGTCAATTGCCGGAGCGTCTGAGGGGGGAGACGGAACTGGCGTTCCTCGGCCGAGGCAAGGAGGAGGCCGCGCTGCGGGGATTGGCGGCGGAGAGGGGCATCGAGGATCGCGTGCAGGTGCGCCACGTGCCGTACCAGGAGCTGCCAACCGAATACGAGCGGGCGCATGTAGCCGCCATGCCGGCGCGGTGGCCGGAGCCGTTCGGACGCAACAAGCTGGAGGCGATGGCTTTCTCGCTGCCGATAGTGACCTCCGACCACGGGTCGGCGCGGGAGGTCCTTGGGGATGCAGCCCTGTATCATGCCCCCCACGACGTGGACGACCTGGCGGCCAAGCTGGGGCGGCTGCTACGAGACGCGGACCTTCGGCGCGAGCTGGGAGAGGCCGGGCGGAAGCGGCTGGCTGCCTACGAGCCCGAGCGGATTGTGCCGCGGATGATGGAACTGTACGGCCAACTGATCTGAAACGGGGTGGGCTGGCGCTCGCCGCTGCGGATGGCGTCAGGGCGCGGCGCAGTTGACAAAAGGCAGTCGCGCACTTATCCTCCGCCGGAGGGACTCGCGCTGCGCACCCCGGCGCACGACGGTGCGACGTGGTGGGCGAGTGTGGCACTTTCCGCAAAGGCCTTCGCATGCCCTATCTGTTGGCAATGCTGCTGGCGGCGCTGGCCGCGGCCTTGGCCACGCCGGTAGTACGTACGCTGGCCCGACAGTTCGGCGCGATAGACGTCCCTACGCCGCGCGTGGCGCACAAGATTCACGCCGTGCCCACTCCCCTGCTGGGCGGAGTGGCAGTCTACGCGGCCTTCCTGTTCACCGTGCTGGTCTCGCCTCATAGGGGCACTCCGGGAGTGCTGGGGCTGCTGCTCCCCGGAGCAGTGCTGCTGGGGCTGGGGGCGGCGCACGACATCCGCCCGGTGCGGCTGTGGCTGCGGCTGACGGCCCAGGGGGCGGTCATCGCTCTGGCGGTCAGCCTGGGTCTGCGATCTCACATCTTCGGCCCGCCCTGGGTGAACGTGGTGGTGAGCATCGCCTGGCTGGGCGCTATCATCAACGCCTTCAACATGCTGGACAACCTGGACGGGCTGGCGCCGGGAGCAGCCCTGGCCGGCGTCCTGGTGTTGTTCGTTGGCGGGTTGTCAGCCGGCGGCGGCCTAGTGGCGGCACTGGCTGCCATCGTGGGGGGCGCCTGCCTGGGGTTCATTGGCTTCAACGCGCACCCGGCCCGCATCTTCCTGGGCGACGGGGGAGCGCTGTTCCTGGGGTATGCGATCGCCGGCATCTGCCTGCTGGGCCCGTGGTCCGTAGCGCCCGGGGCGGCCTTTTGGGCCGCGCCCTTGCTCGTGTGCGCACTGCCGATCCTGAACGGGCTGGTGGAATTGGGCCGCGTGCGAGGGGGGCTCACGTACGCCCTGCTGCGGCGTGGCTATAGCACGACGGCCACGCTGGCGTGGCAGTACGGAGTGGCGCTGGTGGGCGTGGTGGCGGCCGGCGTCTCTCTGGCGCTGCCCGACGTGTTCTCACTGGCGCCCGTCTTCCTGGCGGCCGCGGCCCTGGCGCTCTACGCCCGATCTGTGCTCAGGGAGGGTTCCCCGACATGACCCGGACCGAGCCGACCTCCACAGGCGGCCGCGGGCGGGTGCTGGTGACGGGGGCCCGGGGGATGCTGGGCAGCGACGTGTACGCGGCCGCGCCCTCGAACGCGGAGGTTGCGGGCGTAGATATCGAGGACTTCGACATAACGGATTCGCGGGCATGCCAGGAGGCCATCTCGGCGACGCAGCCGGACGCCGTCGTGCACTGCGCCGCCTATACGGACGTGGACGGGTGCGAGCGCGACAGCGAGACGGCGCTCAAGGTGAACTCCGAGGGCACGCGCAACGTGGCGGGAGCCGCGCGGGCGTGTGGGGCGAGGCTGCTGTACGTCAGCACGGACTACGTGTTCGCCGGCGACAAGCAGGAGCCGTACGTCGAGACCGACCGGCCGAGCCCGCTGGGGGTGTACGGGGAGTCGAAACTGCGGGGCGAGCAGCACGTGCGGGACCTGGTGGCGAACCACATCATCGTGCGGACACAGTGGCTCTTCGGCAGGAACGGGCGCAACTTCGTGGACAGCATCCTGCGCGCGGCCAAGGCCGGTCGGGACCTGCGAGTGGTCAACGACCAATGGGGAGCGGCCACCTACACGAAGGACCTGGCCCGAGGCCTGTGGCTGGCCCTGGACCTGCCCACCGGCACGTACCACCTGACCAACTCGGGCAGCGGGACGTGGTATGATGTGGCGAGGTGCGCGCTGGCGGCTGCGGGCATGGGGCACGTGCGCGTGGAGGCCATTCCCACCAGTGAGTGGCCCACGCCGACCCGTCGGCCCGCACGTGCCATCCTGGCGAACAAGGCGTGGGCCAATGCCGGGATGCGCCCACTGCGCGCGTGGGAGGAAGCGGTGGCGGAGTTCGTGAAGAAGGAGTGGCGAGGAGGGGAGTAAGGCAGGCCCTCGACGGCGGCCAGGGGGCCCTTCGGCGCGCTCAGGCTAAACAAGCTGCCGCCCTACGGACTTGGTCGTCGCCGTGGGGCAGCGAGAGAGCGATCATCTCTTCGCCATGGCGGCAAGTCTGGTCCGAGATTCTCCGCCTTCGGCTCGGAACGACAAAGGGCGCATCGGGTCGAGATGCCGCTCGTACAGACGTGACGATATGCTCCAGGACGACAGGAGGAAGCAATGGACTACGACGTGGCCGACATCAAGCTAGCCCCTGAGGGGAAGCTGCGCATCGAGTGGGCGGATCAGCAGATGCCGGTGGTGGCGCAACTGCGCGAGCGTTTCGCGCAGGAGGAGCCGCTGAAGGGCGCGACGGTGGTGGCATGCTGCCACGTCACCAGCGAGACGGCGAACCTGGCGCGCACGCTGAAGGCGGCCGGCGCCAAGGGCGTGATCTGCGCCAGCAATCCGCTGAGTACGCAGGACGAGGTGGCCGCCTCGATGGTGGAGGACTACGGGATCAGCGTGTTCGCGCGCTGTGGGGTAGACCGCGACGAGTATTACGAGCACATCAACCAGGCTCTGAACGCCGGGCCGCAGATCACCATTGACGACGGCGCCGATCTGACCCAGGTGCTGCACACGGAGCGGACCGAGCTGCTGGAGGGCATGATCGGGGGCACGGAGGAGACGACGACCGGGCTCATCCGCCAGCGGGCCATGGCCGAGGCGGGGAAGCTGCGGTTCCCCATCATCGCGGTCAACGACGCGGACACTAAGCACTTCTTCGATAACCGGTATGGCACCGGTCAGAGCACCATGGACGGGATTCTGCGGGCCACCAACATCCTGGTCGCGGGCAAGATGGTCGTCGTCGGCGGCTACGGCTGGTGCGGCCGGGGAGTGGCCATGCGCGCACGCGGCCTGGGGGCGCGGGTCATCGTCACCGAGGTTGATCCCCTGCGGGCCCTGGAGGCGGCCATGGACGGCTATCTGGTCATGCCCATGGCGGAGGCGGCCAAGATCGGCGACCTCTTCGTGACCCTCACGGGCGACATCGCAGTGGTTCGCAAGGAGCACTTCGAGGTGATGAAGGACGGCGCCATGGTGGCCAACTCAGGGCACTTCGACGTCGAGATTGACATTCCGGCGCTGGAGGGGATGTCGGTCTCGCGCCGGCGCGTGCGCCACGCGACGGAGGAGTTCGAACTGGAGGACGGGCGCAGAATCTACCTGCTGGGCGAGGGGCGGCTGGTCAACCTGGCGGCGGCGGAAGGGCACCCGGCGACGGTCATGGACATGAGCTTCGCCAACCAGGCCCTGGCGTGCGCGTATCTGGCCAAGGAGGGCAAGCGTCTGGAGCCCAAGGTGTATGACGTGCCCCGGGAGATTGACGCGGAAGTGGCGCGCCTGAAGCTGGAGGCCATGGGCATCGAGATAGACCGGCTCACGCCAGACCAGGAGAAGTACCTGTCGTCGTTCGACATGGGGACGTAAGCTGGCGGCGTGGCCGAGGCAGGGGATTGGCGCATCCGAGGCCGATGGGGCAGATGCTGACCGAGCTGCCTTTTGCAGTGCGGTTCCTGCTGGCGCCGGCGGCGGTGGCCGCCGGCGTCGTGCTGCTGCTGATGTGGCGGCGGAGGGCGCGGGCTCGCCCCGGGATGGTGGGGCGCTTCGATCCGGCGGGCATCGCGCTGCTGGGGGCGCTGGTGGTGGGCGATCTGCTGGAGCCGGACCCCTGGGGCGGCGGCCTGGCCGCCTTCCTGGCCCCGGCCGCCGTTCTGTGTCTGTCTCAGTTCATCGGCTCGTTCCTGGGGAGGGCGTGGCTGGCCTGGCTCCCGGCGGCCGCGCTGGTGGCAGCCTGGATGCCCGCCTATGGAGTGCTGGTGACCTCCGTCAAGCCGCCCTTCACCAGTTCCTTCGTCTCTCTGGGGAGCACGGGCATCCTCGTCACCATGTTCTGGATCCTGCTGTGCATCTGGGCGTTCATGTCAGCGCGAGAGGCGCCGGGAGTGTGTCTGGGCGTGGGGGGCATCGCGTCGCTGGGGTTTGCCGCTGCATGTCTGCTTCAGCCGAGGGCGACGGACGAGCGGGCAATCGTGTTGGCGAGCGTGGTAGCGGCCGGATGTCTGGGCGCGGTGTTAGGGTGGTGGCCTCACCGCGCGGTCAGCCCGGCGTCCGGAGCGCTCATCGTGGGCTTTCTGATCGGCAATGTGTCCATCCTCGGTGCCCTTAAGAACACGGCCTTCCTGATCGTCGTCCTGCCGCTGCTGCTACTCGGCGCACCGCTGCTGAACGCCACCTACGCCCTGGCCTACGGGCGGCGGCGCGAGGGCACGGGGCTGGCCATCGAGGTGCGTCACCAGCGACTTCACGAGGTCCTGTTCGCCCAGGGCTATTCGCCGGGGCAGGTCCTGCTGCTGTTCATGCTGGGGAGCGCCTATCTGACCGCGCTGGCGGTTGTGCTGGTGGTGCTGATCGAGTGGTCGTACCTTGCTAAGACGGCGATCCTGTTCGTGGCGCTGCCGGTGGGCGGGGTGGCAGTCTACTCGGTGGCCAAGCTGCTGCCCCGGCAGCGAGAGAAGCCCCCGAGCGAGAAGCTGCGAGCCTGGGACGTGGCCGTCAGCCCCGTCACCATGGACGAGGCGATCGAGGCCATAGATGGCTACATCCGTTCGCGGGAGCCGCACCAGGTGGTCACTGCGGCCGCCTCGACGGTGGTGCGCGCGCACGAGGACGAGGAGCTGGGGACCATCATGCGCGAGGCCGCGATGGTGGCGGCAGACGGCGCGGGCGTGGTCTGGATGGCGCGGATGCTGGACCTGCCCATTGACGAGCGGGTGTCGGGCTGCGACATGGTGGTGCGCGTCTGCGAGATGGCGTCGGAGAAGGGGTACTCGGTCTACCTGCTGGGAGGGAGGCCGGGCGTGGCCCAGGAGGCGGCCGAGGAGCTGCGGCGGCGCTCTCCCGGCCTGGAGGTCGTGGGCACGGAGCATGGTTACTTCGAGCCGGAGGAGGAGGGCGACATCATCGCCCACATCCGCCGGCAGCGGCCGGACGTGCTGTTCGTGGCTCTGGGCATTCCCAGACAAGAGAAGTGGATCAGAGCGCACCTGGAGGAGGTGGGCGTGCCGGTGTGCATCGGCGTGGGCGGGAGCTTCGACGTGATCTCCGGCCGAGTGAGGCGCGCGCCGGAGTGGATGCGCCGCTGCGGACTGGAGTGGCTGTGGCGCACGGCGCGCGAGCCCCGGCGACTGCCGCGCCTGCTGGCGCTGCCGAAGTTGCTGTTGATGACGCTGAGGGCCGCAGTGAGGAGGGAGTCGGACGGGCAGGTGTAGGGGCGGGCTTCACGCCCGTTCGCCTATCGGCTGGACGGGTTGGGAGGCGGTGGAGCTGCGGTTGAGTCGGATCATCATCGTCGGCGTGGCGCTGATCGTGGCCGAGGTGCTGGGCGTCGTCGCCTACTACCGGCGAGAGGCCTACATCGAGCGGCAGGTGGAACTGCTGCGCAGCGAGGACGTGCAGGCCGCGGAGGAGGCGCGGCGGCGGCTCCAGCGCATGGGCCGACCAGCGGTCAAGTCGGTCACCAGCACCGCCCGCCCCGGGCGGCTGCCACGCTCGCTGCCCAAAAGGGGGCGACTC
>JBHIEF010000177.1:0-8934 GCA_046760465.1 Armatimonadota bacterium
GGCTTGATGGTGCCGTCATCGGCCATGGCGAAGGCGACGCCGTCGGTGTTGTAGCCCAGCTTCTTCAGAGCCTCGACCGTGTTGGCCGCCACCTGGGCCTTGCCGTCGCCGGTGAATCCCTTGAGGGCCGGGATGGACTCGCGGTCGCCGATCTCTCCGAGAATCCACGCCGCCTTGGCTCTCACCATCTCCTCCAGGTGCGTGTCCTTGAGGGTCTGCTCGACCAACTCGTTGATCTTGTCTGGCTTCTCGTCCGTTTTGTAGAGGCGACCCTTGTAGGCCAACACATTCCCAGCGGCATCAATGAGCTCCTCGTCGCTCTCCAGCGCCTCCACCAGCAGTTCGTCGGCGCGGTCGTCGTCTATCTCCTTGAGGCGATTGACGGCCGCCAGGCGCACCTCGAGGTCCAGGCTCTCGAGATCGTCAGAGAGGTCCCGCAGCTCCTCCTCCAGGCAGCCGCCCATCAACATCGGACAGATCAGCAGCCCGAGCAGAAGTCCGGGGCGTGTGGAGCATCGTGTCATTGCAGTTCCCTCAGCGATCTCGCGCTGGCCCGTCGCACCCAGTAGTGCTTATCCTGTAGGGCGGCCTGAAGAGCGGAGCGGGCCTGCTCGCCGCCGGTTCGGCCCAGGGCGATAGCCGCGGCCACGCGTATGTCGCCGTCCGTGTCGGGGATGGGATCGCCCTCGGCGGCGGGCTCTTCCTCGACGTCCTGGAGGTTGTCGACGAGGATGGCAACGGCATCCTGACTGCCGATGACGCCGAGGGCGGCAGTGGCGGCACGGCGCACGCCGAGGTCGGGCTCGACCTCTCGGTCGGCGGCCTCGATCAGGTAGGGCACGGCGGCCCCGTCCCCGATGGCGGCCAGGGCCTCGCAGGCCGCGATCCGCAGGGGAATGGTGAGGTCCTCCTCGGCCTCGACTTCCTCTTCTTCGGCCTCCGCCTCATCGGCCTCCGCTCCTTCGTCTGTCTCCTCCTCCTCGGGAGGCACGGGGGGATGGTCGGCCAGCACGGCGGCCAGCTCCTCAATCGCGTTCTTCTCCCGCATTCGGCCCAGCGCGCGTGCCGCGGCACAGCGGACGTCGAGTCCGGCATCGCTCTTGCCCACCAGCTGCGTCAGCTCGGGTGCGGCCTTGGTGGCTCCCAGGCGGCCCAGAGCCGCTGCGGCAGCGGCCGTCACGGCCATCTGGTCATCGTCGGGCGCCTCCACCAGATCCAGGTGGGCGGCCAGCACTTCGATGAGCGAGTCCACCGAATCGCTGCCGCCGGTCTCCCCCAGTATCATGGCCGCTCGCCAGCGTCTGGCGGGTGGCTCCGCGGGACCGGCCACAATGTCGTTGAGCCGCGGCACGACGGCCCGGCCCCGCTTGATCAGCCACTCCACTGCCTCCCGGCCCTTGTCGTAGTCAGCCTCTTCCAGGGCCAAGAGCATCTCCTCGGTCTTCCTCTGGCGTTGCAGGTAGGCGTAGATGAGGATGGCGCCCACGCCGGCCAGGCCGAGGATGATGAAGACCCAGGTTCTGCTCCTCATGCGCGGTTGCTCCTCACCACTCAGAGCCGCGGATGCGCGCCAGTTGCCGCTTGCCCTGCTCGATCGAGTCAACAACGCTCTGGCTGGGCCGCTGGTCCTCCGGCAGCCCCTCCACGAACTCCTTGGCCAGAGTGTCGCGTGTCGCCAGAAGTGTCGCGCTCAGCCACTCCATGGGCTCGTCGAGCTCTGCCAGCTTGTCGTCGGTTGGCTTGAGCGCCTGCTTCAGCTCTGCCAGGCGGCTGGCCTCCTTGGCCGGGAGCTCCTCTCCCAGGCGCTGTCGGCTCTCCTGTCTGGCCAGTAGACGCTCGCGCTCGGCCCAGAGCCCACCCACGGGCACTATCAGCCGCTGGCGCTTGGCCTCGAAGGCGCCGCGCTCGTCCAGAAGCGTGTCGGCGGCCGGCTTGCCCATCTTGCCCATGGCGACGGCCGCCCACAAGCGCAGGCTGCCGGTCTCCTCAGTGATGAGCTTGGTCAGGGGCGTGACCGCGGACTCGCGCGTCTCTGCCAGGGCCAAGGCGTACCACGGGGCCAACGGGTCGTCCGATCGCTCGCGCAGCCGCTCTATGATCGCCTGGGCCGCCTCCGACGGCGGGGGATGGGTTCGGCGTTTGGCGGCGGGCGTCGCGGCTGATACACGTGCGCCAATGGCCGCCAGCGCGCGCAAGGCGGCCTTGGTGTGTTCTTCATCGCCGGTGTCGAGCTGCCGGGCCAACTCCCGGGAGCGAGAGTCTTCCCCCACGGCACCGTAGGCCACCACGCAGCGGTCAATGACGTCGGTCTGCTCCTGAGGGTCGCCGAACGCCGCGCCCAGCACGTCGGCCAGCTTCTTCCGCAACCGCGGGTCCGTTGCGGCCGTGGGCATTAGCCGACCCACCGACAGGTGGGCGGCGATGGCGATGGCGGCTCGGCGCGCGCTGTTGCTGTCCGCCGAATCCAACATCGCCTGGAGTGCCTCGGACTGGTCGGCTCCGGGCCACCGGGAGAGCGCCAGCATGGCCTTGTGGCGGGTCCCCTGAACGGGGTCCTCTAGGGCCGAGGCCACGGCCTCCAGGGCCTGCGGCCCGCGCAGTTGAGCCAGCGCCCAGACTACCTCGCCGCGCAGCAGCGGATCCTGGTCGTGCAGCGCGTCCAACAACGCCGACAGAGCCTCCGTCTGGCGCTCCTCCACGGTGAGGCCGGTCAGGCCCAGCGCTCTGGCGGCGGCCTGGCGGGCCTCGCGTGAGGCCAACCGATCCTGCAAGACGGAGATGGTGGGCCTGACGGCGGGCTCGCCGATGTCGCCCAGGGCGATGGCCGACCACTTGCGCACCTCGTCGTTGGGGGTGGCGAGCGAGTCCACCAAAGAGGGGACCGCCGGCGCGCCGATAGCCGCCAGGGCACGCTCGGCAGTGTAGCTCACGCGTGGGTCGCCTTGCTCTAGGCTGGCGATGAGGCCGGGAACGGCGGCCTCCTTCAGATAGGCCAGGGCCTCCTGCGCGGCCACGTACACATGCCAGTCGCTGTCCTCCAGCGCATCGGCCAGTGCCGGCACGACTCTCACCAGGGCCTCTCGCAGCGCCTGAGCGGCGAGGTCTGGCTCCTCTGCCGTGGGCATCTGGAGGGCCGCCAAGGCTGCCTCGGCCATGTTGCGTAGCGAGGTAGCGGCGATGCGTCGCACTCGGGCAGAGGGCTCCGTGCTCGCCAGTACACGCTCGGCCAGGGGGGCCACGGCCGCAGGGCCGCCAATGGTGGCGACGGCGCTGGCGGCCAACTCCCGCACCTCCGCATCAGGATTGCGCAGTGGTACCCTCAGCGGGCCGATGGCAGCCTCGCCCACGCGGATCGCGGCACCGGCGAGCTCCTGTGCTGCCCCCTTGCGCAGGAGCTCGTCGTCCAGGGCGAGCGCCAGGGCTGCCGCGACCTCACCGGCTCGGTCCCAGTCCTCCTGGTTGAAGGCGATCAGCCCCAGGGCCGAGGCCGCCGCGCCGCGCACCTTGGAGTGCTCCTGCTCGCTGATGACCAGGGAGATCAGCTTGCCGGTGGGCTCGGTCTGGAGCGTCTTGCCCAGCGCAGTGGCCGCACGGGCGCGTACGCCCCAGTCTGGGTCGTCCAGGCTCTCCGTCAGCGGGGCTACTACCCTCACCGCATCCTCCAGGGCCAGCGGAGCGTCCACCGTCTGGTCGGCGATGACGCCCAGGGACACGGCGGCCTGGCCCCGTGCCTCTGGGTCCTGCTTCTGGTCACCGAGGAGCTCGATGAGGGGGTCAATGGCCGGGACCTTCATCTGCTCCAGGGAGGCCACGGCCGTGCCCTTGCTGGCCAGCAAGTCGGCGTTGGTCTTGCCCTTGTCTGGCTGCTTCTTCTTGATGATGGCGATGAGGTCGTCCACGACCTCGGGGGCCACCTTCGCTCCGGCGAAGACGTCCCGTACGCCGTCTCGCACGTACTGGTCGTAGGCGTCGGTCAACTCCAGCAGGGCGGGGATGACCGGCGGGCCGATGGCTTGCAGCGGCGCCACGGCGCCGCCCCGCACGCCGCCGTCCTTCTCCTGCAAGGCGTCAACCAGTGGTCCGATGGCTCGGAGGTGCCACAACTCGAGCAGAGCGTTGCAGCGGGCTTCCACGGGCTTATCGAAGTGGGGTTTGGCCTGGAGCATCTGCTCCATGGCGGCCATGTCGCCCATGGTGGCCAGGGCGGTGATGCAGTTGTCCTGGGCCCAGCGGGAGCGCTCCTTCTCCTCGAAGGCATCGGCCAGCTTCTGCTTGTCTACCAGCTTGCGCGTGGCGGCGACCTGCTGCTCGGGCGTGCCGGCGGCGATGCGCCCGATCAGCCGGTCCGTCTCGGTCTTGCGCAGCCACACCACAAAGGCGATGATGGCGATGCCGAGCACGAATCCGGCCAGCGTCAAGCGGCGTCTGGTCCGTTCCTCCACGTAGCTCAGCTCCCGCGAGACGCGCTATCTAGGGGCACGCGCCTCCCTTGGTCTCGCAGCCCACCGGCTCTGGACTCCAACGGTGCTTAGCACCGCATATTCGCCCTGCTGCGGCCGGGCTCCTCCGCGTCCGGCGCTCGGCGCTGTGAAGTCCGCTGGCGCCTATCCGGGCGCCCGGTACTCGACCACGATGCTCTCGTCCACGGCTTTGGCCTGGGCCTTGAGGTCGGCCACCAGCTCGGCCAGCTCGTGGGGCGACTCGATCCGCGCCTCGTCGCTGCTGACCATGGCCGCAGAGATGGTCATGAGCTTGAACTGCGCCTTCTCGCCCGTGCGGTGGCGGCTGACGATGTAGCCGCGCTCTCGGTCGGCCTGGTCGTAGAACTCCGGGATGCGCTCATCGAAGATCGCGACGCAACGCTCACAGATGGGCCGGGCCCGGTCGGGCGTGGTCACCGCGACGAAGTCGTCGCCGCCGATGTGTCCCACGAAATCGTCGGGCTGGCCGCACTCGGCCAGGGCCTGCTCGATCATGCGGGCCACCTGCTCGATGACTCCCGAGGCCCGCTCGAAACCGTAGTAGTCCACGTATGCCTTGAACTTGTCCAGGTCCAGGTAGCACAGGGCGAAGGGCTCGCCGGCGTCCATCCGGCGACGGATCTCCTCGCGTGTGGGGTTGTTGCCGGGCAGGCGCGTGAGGGAGTCGGTTGCCAATTCGCGCTCGGTCCGCGCCAGCACCATCTCCACGCGGGCGGCCAGCTCCTGGGGGGCGTAGGGCTTGGCCACGACGTCGTCGCAGCCGGCTCGCATCATGGCCACCCGCTGTTCCACTTCCGCGGCTGCGGTGACCATGATAATGGGAGTATGGGCGGTGAAGGGATTGGCCCTGATCTCCTCGCACACCTCGATTCCGCTCTTGCGCGGCATCAGGTGGTCCAGGAGGATGATGTCGGGCTTCTCGCTGAAGGCGATCTCCATGGCCTCCGTGCCGTCGGCGGCGTGGAAGAAGGTGCGATCCGGGCGTCGCAGTATCTGCTCGGCCAGCCGCCGCATGGGCAGCTCGTCGTCCACCAACAGCACTTTTTGGGCGGTTATCTCCACAGCCGGACTCGGTACTCGCTCTCAGATCAGGATGGGCGGCCCTTACTCAAGGCCCTCGACCACGGCCAGAGCGTCGCGCATGCTGCCGAGAAGGTCTCCCGCGATCATTGCCCGTGAGTTGGGTTGGGCAGCTAGGTCCCCCGCCAGTCCATGCAGGTACACACCGGCCACGGCGGCCTCGTACACACCCGCGCCCTGCGCCGCCAGGCCCCCGATCAGCCCGGCCAGCACGTCCCCGGTGCCGCCGCTGGCCATGCCTTCGTTGCCAGTGGGGTTGACGTGGGCCACTCCCCCCGGATCGGCTACCACTGTCGCGGCCCCCTTCAGCACCACCACAGCACCCACCTGCTCTGCCAGCTCCCGCGCTGCCGTCAGCCGATCAGCCTGTATCTTGTTGATGGGCTTGCCCACGAGCCGAGAGAGCTCGCCTGGGTGAGGAGTGAGAACGGCGGGCGCGCTGCGCTCCGTGACCGCCGCCAGGTCCCCGGCCAGGGCGTTCAGGCCATCGGCGTCAACGACGATGGGCTTGTCTACGCTTTCGACCAGACGCCGCACGACGCGCTGGGTTTGCGAGGCCTGCGAGACGCCGGGGCCGATGACCAACACCTCGGCCTCTTCGCTCATGTCCATGAGGATGGGCTCGGCGGCCAGGCCGATAGCCTGATCGCTGGTCTCCGGCAGGGGCGCGGTCATCACCTCGGTGAGCTTGACTTCCAGGATGGCGTTGACGCCGGCCGGCGTGGCCACAGTCACCAGCCCGGCTCCTGCCCGAAGGGCTCCCAGGCCGCAAAGGGAGGCCGCGCCACTCATGCCGGCCGACCCGGCCACCACCAGGACGCGCCCGCAATCGCCCTTATGGGCATCGGGCCTGCGCGGCGGCAGCGCGGCTCGGCACTCCTCCGCGGTAGTCAGGTGAGTGCGGATGTCGTTCTCTGCCAGCAGCGACGAGGGCAGGCCGATGGGATCCACGATCACCTCGCCGGAGTGCGCCGCGCCCGGATAGCAATAGAGCCCCACCTTGGGCAGGCCCAGGGTGATCGTCCGGCAAGCCTCGACAGCGGCTCCCAACACTTGGCCAGTGTCTGAGTCAATGCCCGAGGGCATGTCCACCGCCACCACGCGCTCCGGGGGAATCCGGCGGATGGCCTCGATCCCGCGGCGCGCCAGTCCCTTGACCTCGCCGGTGACACCCGTCCCCAGGATTGCGTCCACCACCACGTCCGCCGGGGCCAGGCGCTCGGCCAAGGTCTCCAGAGGTTCATCGCTGCTGACGACGGACACCTTCACGCCGAGCTTCTGGGCGGCCTGGCAGTTCGTGTCGGCGTCGCCGGACAACTCCGTGGGTTCGGCCAGCAGCAGCACCTCGACCTCGTACCCGCGGCAGAGCAACTGCCTGGCGACGGCCAGGCCGTCGCCTCCGTTGTTACCCTTGCCCGCAACGACCTTGACACAGCGCCCGCCTCGCTCGGTTAGAAGCTCGACCACGCCGGCGCAGATGGCCAGGGCGGCGTTCTCCATGAGCACGAGGCTGGGCAGGCCGCAGTCCTCGATGGCCCGCCGGTCAACCTCGCGCATCTGCTGGGCGTTGGCCAGTTTCATTGGCGCGCAACGTGCGGTACTTAGGAGACCGTTGCCATGCGGATGCACTACTGATGCAGAGCGATTCCCGCTGCATCCAAGGCGGCCTCGTGCGTGATCTCGGGCAGCGTCGGATGGGCGTGGATGCAGTGCGTAACCTGTTCCAGGGTCAGTTCATTGTGCACGGCCAGGGCAAGCTCCGCGATCATCGTGGTCGCGTCCACGCCGACCACAGAGGCTCCCAGAATCCGCCTGCTGTCGGCATCCGCAATGACCTTGCAGAAGCCATCCCGCGCCGCCATGCCCAGCGCCTTGCCGTTGTTGCGGTAGAGGTACTTGCCCACCGTGACTTCGTACCCCTGCTCCCTGGCCTCGACCTCCTTCAGGCCAACGGACGCGATCTCGGGCACGGTGAAGATGCACGAGGGAATGGCATTGTAGTTCACGTGGCCCTGGTGGCCCAGGGCGTTCTCCACGGCGGCGATGGCCTCGTGCGAGGCCTGGTGTGCCAGGCCTACACCGCGCAGGCAGTCGCCCGCTGCGTAGATTCCCTGGACACTCGTCTCCAACCGCTCGTTGACCTGGATGTTGCCTCGCTCGGTCTCCACGCCCACTTCCTCCAGGCCGACATGCGATGTGAGCGAACGCCGCCCCACCGCCACCAGGACCCACTCGCCAGTTGCCTCGGCCTCGCTCGTCTCCTGATCGGCCTTCGTCTCGTACCTCACCTTCTTCAGACCGCTCTCGTCCTCGATGGCCACAGCCTTGCCCTGGGTGACGATCTTGACGCCCTTCCTCGTCAGGCTCTTGGCAACCACCTCGGCCACCTCCGGCTCCTCGGTGGGCATGACCTGGTCCAGCATCTCGAGGACGGTGACCTCGACGTCGAAGGCCTGGGCGATGTAGGCGAACTCCATGCCGATGGCGCCGCCGCCGATGATGACCATGCTCTTCGGCAGCGTGTCCAGGTTGACCGCATAGTCGCTGTCGTAGACGCGCTCATCAGCGATGCCCGGGATGGGCGGCATCAGCGGCCTGGAGCCGGTCGCCAGCAGGATGCTGCCCGCCTTGATGACGGCGCCGTCGCTGCCGTTCTCCACCTCGATGGTGTCGCGAGCCGTCAGCCGACCGCGCCCCTGGATGTGCTCGACGCCGTTCTTCTTGAAGAGGAAGCCGACTCCCTGCACGAGCTGCTTCACCACGCGGTCGCGGTGGGCCATGAGGCGCTCCAGGTCGATCCGGGGCTCGTCGCAGGCCAGGCCGAAGTCTCGCGCGTGCTTCAGGTGCTCGTAGACCTCAGCGCACGAGATGAGCGCCTTGGAGGGGATGCAGCCGCGGTTGAGACAAGTGCCGCCCAGCTCGCGCTCCTCGACGCAGGCCACCTTGGCGCCGAGCTGCGCGGCCCGGATGGCGCCGACGTACCCGGCCGGGCCCGCCCCCAGAATGGCGATGTCATAGCGCTCGCTCACGATGATGCCTCCGGGTGCGAGGGGTCGGTGTATCCGAACTCATCCCGGCCCAACAGCTTGACGAAGGGCAGGTCCGAGACCGCGTGGGCCAGCCTTCGGTCAGCAGTCCAGAACTCGACGCCGAGGGACTGGGCCAAGGCCAGATAGCTGGCGTCGTAGGTCCACAGCCTGTGACGGGCCAGTGACAGCTCCAGTGTCTGGCGGGCCAGGACGCTCCCGGGCACGAGCTGCCACTCCAGGCGGATTATGTCCCCAGCGGCGTCCCGTGCGCCATCGAGGTCGCAGTCGCCCCGGGCGAACTTGGCGCGGATCGCGCTCAGGCACTCGTGGACCGCAAGGTCGGG
>JBHIEF010000178.1:0-8916 GCA_046760465.1 Armatimonadota bacterium
GCGGTCGTTCCAAGACGAGTTCAGCCCAGGCAGTGCCACAAGCGAACTCGACGAACGGTCGTATAGGTATACGTCCGGCATGCCGACCCCGCCGGGGCGGTCCGACTCGAGCGCCATGTAGCGGCCATCGCCACTGAACGCCGGCCTGGCGTCCGCGGAGATGGAGTTCAGCCCGGGCAGCGCCACGTACGAACTTAGCAGACGGTCGTAAAGGTAGATGTCCAAGCTACCAGCCCCGCCGGGCCGGTCGGAGTCGAAGGCGATGTACTGACCATCGGGGCTGATGGCCGGTTCAGTATCATTGGATGCCGAGTTCAGCCCAGGCAGCCCCACCAGCGAGGTCGACTGACGGTCGTACACGTATACGTCATACAGTCCGACCCCGCCGAGCCGAAGCGAGGAGAAGGCAATGTAGCGGCCGTCCTCGCTGACGCTGGGGCCGACCTCGTCGGCGGCGGTGTTCAGGCCCAACAGCAACAGGAGGGCACCCGCCACACGGTCGTACAGGTACACATCGTAGCCCCCCGCCAAGCCAGGCCGGAGCGATTCGAACGAGATGTACCTACCGTTGGCACTGAGCGTCGGGGAGGAGTCTTCGGAGGCTGAGTTAAGCCCGGGAAGAGGCACCATGGCGCGGGACCGGCAGTCGTAGAGGCGGATGTCACTCGACCCCATGCTCCCGGGCCAGTCCGAGTCGAAGACGATGTGGCGAGCCCAAACGAACCCGGGCCCGCCGTCTCCGCCACAGCCTGCCACCAACGGCAGACAGAGTCCTACAGCAATCCCAACTGTGATCGCTTCGCAACGCACGGGGGGTCCTCCTTGTGGCCACCGGGTCTGCGCGACGACGAATCCGTGCACGTGTTCGCCGCGTTCCCCCCCGTCTCCTGCGGGGCAAAGCAGGAGGCGGCAGCCAACTCAGGCGCAGCGCGACGCGGGAGGGTGCTCGTCTGTGCAAGGCGAAACAGCTTAGAGGCTATCCCAAAACCCCAAGGTGTCACCCTGAGCTGCGGACTGCGGAGCAGTCCGCCCAGCGAAGGGTCTCGCCTCGGGCCCACCACGAGATTCTCCGCTGCGCTCAGAATGACAGCCGACCGGGAGCCTCGGTTTTGGGATAGGCTCTTTGTGGACGAGCCCAGGTGGCAAGGACCGCCGATCCGCCCAGGCGACACTCGGCACCAATGCAGCTACTGGCTCCGGAGAAGGCGCTCAAGCTTCAGTCCCTCTTCGCCTGCCTCATACTGGTCGCCTGGCCGGCCTTCCTAGTGGTGCTGCCGGCAGCGTGGGCCCATCACTGGATGCTGGGGCTGGGGGCCGCGGTCTTTCCGGGGCTGTTCCTCTGGACCTGGGTGGCCGTGCTGATGCACGAGACCTGGCACAGCTACCTGCCCGGCATCAATAACGACCTTGCCTATGCGCTGCTCACGTGGGTGATGGTGGGCGACCCACAGGTCTACAAGCTCGTCCATGCCGACCATCACGTTGCCATCCACACCTACGAGGACGTGGAGTTCTATCCCCTGGGGGAGATCCGGCACCCGGCCAAGAGGAAGCTGTTTGTGCTGCTCCAGTATACCTTCGGCGTGCTGTTCACCGGGGCGGTGCTCTTCCGGCTGACGCGCATTGACCCCCGCTACCGCCCTCGTTTCCGCCTGAGCTCGCGCCTGGCCAGCCACTTCATAGGCATCGGCATCTACGTCGCCCTCGGCAGCCTCTCGCACGGGCTGTTGGGCGCTCCCGCGACGACGGTCGTGGTGTCATACCTGGTCATGCTCTGGCTGGGCTCGGTCTTTCTCCACCACGACCAGCTGCTGCCGCACATCGGCATCATCGCCGAGGGCACGTGGGAGGAGCGCAACCTGCTCACGCGCAACCTGCCCATGCGGGGACTGGCCGCGTACGTGTTTCACTTCCTCACGCACGGCGACACGCGCGAGCACCTGCTGCACCACACAATGACGGAGGTTAACTCGCGCCCCATCCCCACCGTCCACCCCATGCCGCCGGAGGCGCCGTACATCTCCCTGGGCGAGTACCTGCGCTGCCTGTGGCGCTACTGGAAGGAGCCGCCGTCGGTCGTCCGCCTGGGCTCACCCGAGGGAAGTGAGGGCGCGCGCGTCAACTAGGCGATGCCTCGCGGCTCGAAGGCGTTGGGGATGACGTTGATGCTGCGGGGATTGCCGTCGGCATCGAGGAAGACCTCGACCACGTCGAAGCGGGATGACACCTCGCCCAGGCGCTTCTGCTTGAGGTAGGTCATGGCCGCGCGGGAGAGGCGCCGCTGTTTGCGGGGGCCGATGGACTCGCGCGGCAGGCCGAAGTCGCCACTCTCGTGCGAGCGCACCTCGACGAACACCACCTGCCCGTCGTGCTCAGCCACAATGTCTATCTCCCCGCTGCGGCAGCGGAAGTTGACCTGGCGCACGTGGTAGCCGCGGGCCTCGAGGTGGTCGCGGGCGGCTGCCTCGGCGCGGGCGCCAGACTCCTGCCGGCGGCCGCTCACAGCTCCATCTCCTCCTGCGCGAGCAGCTTCAAGGGGCCGAAGGTCATGCGGTGCGCGGGGCAGGCGCCGTGCTGCCGCAGGGCGGCGCGATGCAGCCGGGTGCCATAGCCCTTGTTCTGCGCGAAGCCGTACTGCGGATAGCGCACGCCCAGCTCGCACATGATGCGGTCCCGCTCGACCTTGGCGATGACGGAGGCGGCCGCCACACGCAGGCTGAGATCGTCGCCGCCCACGACGGCGGTGTGCGCGATGGGCAGCGAGGGCACGGGCAAGCCGTCTACGAGCAGGTGGTCGGGCGGAGGCTTCAGCCCGCGGACCGCCGCGCCCATGGCCTGGTGCGTGGCCCGAAGGACGTTGACGGCGTCCACGGTCTCGGAGTCCACGACGCCGATGGCCCAGCACTCAGCCAACTCCAGCACCTGCTGGTAGAGCGACTGACGTTTGCGGGGAGTGAGGCGCTTCGAGTCTCGGAGCTCGGGCAGACTGGCGTCGGGGCGCAGGACCACGGCCGCGGCCACGACCGGCCCCGCCAGCGCCCCCCGGCCGGCCTCGTCTACCCCGGCCAGGCGTTGGACTCCATTGGCCAGGATGCGCTCGTCGAAGCCGGCCAGCTTACGAGCCGGCACACGCCCTGCGCGCGGCCTGCGCTGACGCTTGTCACCGGCCTGCTTGCGGGCCATGGGAGCCGAATCAGCGTCGCCGTCGTCGAGGTGTCAGCGGAGTATGCGAATGCGCTGGGGCGGCCAGAATATGACCATGGCCTTGCCCATCATGCGCTCGCGGTCCACGCCGGGGGCCTCGCGACCGTCGTTCATCCACTTGCGGCTGTCGTTGCTGTCGTTGCGGTTATCGCCAAAGCAGAAGAACCGACCGGGCGGCACCCGGTGCGGCGGCCAGTCGTCGGTGGGGCGCTCCATGATGGTGTAGCCGTCCCAATGGGCCACTCCCGGCGGGGTGATGCGGCGCAGGGCCTCCAGATCGTACAGCTCAATGACGTCCTCGCCGACGCTGGCCAGCCCCTCCAGCTCCAATTCGCTCAGCACCCGCTCCGTTGGGCTGCGCGAGGAATCGTCGGGCGCCAGCAGGCGCATGCGCTTCTCGAAGGCACGGCGATCCACCCGGGCCTGGGCCGGCGCGGCCGTCTGCGCCGCAGCCAAGGACAGCAGGATGCCGCAGCTGCGCTCAAACACCGTGGGCTCGGCCAGGGGTTCGCCATTGCGGTAGACCAAGCCGTCGCGCACCTCAATAACGTCCTTGGGAGTGCCGATGCAGCGCTTGATGAAGTCCTTCTCCTTGCCCTCGATGTTGTCGGCGTAGGCGGGCGCCCGGAACACCACGATCTCCTGAGAGCGGGGCTCGCGGAAGCGGTAGATGAACTTGTTGACCAGAATGCGATCGTTCTTGTGGAGCGTGGGCTCCATGGAGGCAGAGGGGATGTAGAAGGCCTGGATGACGAAGGGACGGACGATGCAGAAGACCAGCAGCAGAGCGATGAGCGCCGAGTCCACGAACTCGATGACGGAGTTGCGCCAGCCGGCGGGCATCACCCTGGCCCGCGGCACCACCAGGCGCAGGGCCACGCCCACGCCGATGAGGCCGATCACTTCCCAGGTATTCTCCAGCGCAAACATGGGGCCGCCTGCCTATTCCCGGGCCTGCTCCTGGAGACGGGCCGACTTGCCCACTCGGCCGCGCAGGTAGTAGAGCTTGCCCTTGCGCGCCTTGCCCCGGCGCAGGACCTCGATCTTCTTGGTTGACGGCGAGTGGGTCAGGAAGGTTCGCTCCACACCCACGTTGTGGCTGACCCGGCGCACGGTGAAGCTCTCGCGACTGCCGGGCTTGGAGCGCCGCAGCACCACGCCCTCGAAGGCCTGCATGCGCTCCCGTCCGCCCTCGCTGATCAGAACCTGCACGCGCACGGTGTCGCCGGGCCAGAAGTCCGGGATCTCCTCTTGCTTCATCTGTTCGCGCTCGATGTCCTCAATGACTCCCATGATGGGGTCCTCCTAACCGTCCTCGGCGGCCTCGATCTCCGCCAGCAGCTCCCGGTCCTCGTCGGTGAGCTCTGCTTGCGCCAGCAGGTCAGGGCGCCGCTGCCTGGTTCGACGCAGCGCCTCGCGCCGCCGCCACTTGCGTATCTCCTCGTGGTGGCCGGACAGCAGTACCTCCGGCACCTCCAGCCCAGCGTGGCAGCGCGGACGCGTATACTGCGGATACTCCAGCAGCCCGTCGGCGAACGACTCGTCGCCCGGTGATTCCTCGTTCCCCAGTACTCCCGGCAGCAGGCGCGCCACCGCGTCCACCAGCACCAAGGCGGGCAGCTCGCCGCCGGTCAGCACGTAGTCGCCCAGAGAGACCTCCTCGTCCACCAATTCGTCGCACACCCGCTGATCCACACCCTCGTAGTGCCCGCACAGCAGCAGCAGACGGTCCCGTGCTGCGAGAAGCTTGACCTTGTCCTGGGTCAACTGCTCGCCCTGGGGCGTGAAGAACACCACCCAGGACCGGGCCTCGCCGCCCCCTTTCAGTGCGCTCACGGCGCGGAACCAGGGCTCGGGCTTCATGACCATGCCCGGCCCGCCCCCGAAGGGATAATCGTCCACCACCTTGTGCTTGTCGTCGGTGTAGTCGCGGAGGTCGTGCACCTCTACGCTCAGAGCGCCGCCCTCGCGCGCCCGCTTCAGCATGCTGCACTCGAGGAAGCCGCCGAAGACCTCCGGGAAGATGGTGACGATGTCTACGTGCATTTCCCCGGCCCCCGGCGCCCCGCGGGCTGTGGGGCAAACAGGCCCTCCAGGGGCTCAATGACGATCCGCCCGGCCTCGACGTCTATGTGCTTGACCACGTCACCAATGGCCGGAACCAGGCCGCGGGGAGTGACGTAGACGTCATTGGCTCCCGTGCGCAGCACCTCGCTGACGCGGCCGATCTCCTCGCCGTCCACGGTCTCCACCAGCAGCCCCACGATCTGGTCCACATAGTACTCGTCCGGGGCCAGCGGCAGCGCCATGGAGCGGCGGATGTTGATCGCGCACCCTCTTAGCTTCTCGGCCTCCGTACGGTCGGTGACCTCGGCCAGACGCACCAGCAGGCCTCGCGCGTGGGGCCTGCTGCCCACCACTCGGGCCCGCCGCTGCTCCCCCTGGGCGTCAACCAGACGCACCTCGTCTAGCTCCGCGAAGCGCTCGGGCTCGTCCGTCTCCGGCCGCACGCGCAGCTCTCCCCGCAGCCCGTGAGCGCCCACGATTACGCCTACGGTCATGTCCCAGGGCTCGTCAGCCATGGGCGGGCCGCCTCAGTCAACCAGCGAGATGGGCGGGCGCTCGATCCGGGGCGCGGTGGAGGGCTCCGAGGCGGCCTCTATCAGCCCGGGCTCCGGCGGCTCCTCGGCCACCCGGATGGCCTCGACGATGTCGTCCCTGACCACGATCTCCATGGAGCGGATCTCGCGCAGGTTGTCGCCCTCATTCACCTCGGCGCTGCTCTCCAAGACATCGCGCACCACCTCGACGCCCACCTCCAGGCCCTGCACCTGCTCCACCAGCTCGGCCAGCTGCTCCTTCTCCTGCTCCTTCTGGCGCTTGTGGGCCTCCAGCTGTCGGCGCACGGCCATGGCCCGCTGGATGTCCGTCTTAGCCAGCTCCGTGTAGGCCTGGCTCCTGTACTCCTCGATCTGCGCGATCTCCTGGTCGGACTGGTCCAGCCGCTGCTGGAGCTCCTCGGTCATCTCCTGCTTCAGCTTGTCCGTGACGATGGCCTTTAGCACTACGGGACACCTGATCGTGACCGACGCCATGGGTGTGCCTCCCATCCCGGTTGCGCGCCCGCCGGCCGTCCTCTCTGACCGGCAGGGCAGAGCGCGCTATTCCTGCTCGCGTTGGGGGTCGAGAAACTCCAGGCTGACTCGCTTGTGCTTCTTCATGGCCGCGGCGTTGACGATGGTGCGCAGGGCACTGGCCATGCGGCCCTGTCGGCCGATGATCTTGCCCATGTCGTCCCCGGCGACCTTGATCTCGAACACAATAGTGCGCTCGCCCTCGTAGTGTCGAATCTCGACCTTGTCCGGCTCGTCCACCAGCGCCTTGACCAGGTGTTCAACCAGTTCTTCCACGGTGTTTCCTCCCTCCGCGTGCGGAGCCGAATGGGCACGGCCGTAGGGCTTCGCGTGCCAACCGCGGGTGGATGCGGGGCCGAGATCCGTCTCGGCCGCGCGGACCCCGCCGCGTGGGTGCAACCGTCCTTGCCCTCCCTGCGTCGCGGCAACCGGCGTCACCGGCTATGTGCGCTCAGTCCTCTGTGGCTTCGCCCTCCGCCTCTGTCTCCGCCTCGGGCTCAGGTTCGGGCTCCGGCTCGGTCTCTGCCTCGGGCTCCGAGGGCTCCACAAGCTGGCCCTTCTTCAGGGCGTCGAACTTGGCCAGGACCCCGGCCTTGCTGAGCAGGGATCGCGCAGCATCGCTGGGCTGAGCGCCCTTGCCCAGCCAGTCCAAGGCCTTGGCCTCGTCAATCTCGATCATGGGCGGCTCTCGGCGCGGGTCGTACCGCCCCACGATGTCAATGGCGCGTCCGTCCCGGGGCTTCCTCTGGTCGGCCACGACCACCCGGTAGAACGGCTTCTGCTTGGTTCCCATGCGCGTCAAGCGGATTCTGGTCGCCACTGGCGTTTGCCTCCTGCGGACCTGTGTCACGCCCTCCCCATACGGCGGGCCGGTGGTTCGGGACTGGTCATGTTCGCAGCCTGCCGCCGCCCTAGAAGCGCGGCCGTTGAGGCAGGCCCTTGATCTTGATCTGTCGCGTGGGCGGCGGGCCACCGCCCAGCATGCCCTTCATCATCTGGCGGGCTTCCTGGAACTGCTTCAGCACCACGTTCACGTCCTGCACGCGCATGCCGCTGCCCTTGGCGATGCGCCGCTTGCGGCTGGCGTTGAGGATGGCGGGGCTGTGTCGCTCCTGTGGGGTCATGGAGTTGATGATGGCCTCGACGTGATCCAGGTCCCGCTCGTCGAAGTCCTCGTCCATGAGCCCCTGTGCGGCGAATCCGGGCACCATCTCCAGAAGCTGCCGCACCGGGCCCATGCGGCGCACCTGGCGCAGGTGATCGCGGAAGTCCTCCAGCGTGAAGTCGTCACTGACTATCTTGTGGGCCAGCTCCTGCGCCTTCTCCTGGTCCACCTTCTGCTGGGCCTTCTCGATCAGGCTGAGCACGTCGCCCATGCCCAGGATGCGCGAGGCCATGCGGTCCGGGTGGAAGGGCTCCAGCGCGTCGTACTTCTCCCCCACGCCCACGAACTTGATGGGGCGCCCGGTCACCTCGCGCACGGACAGCGCCGCCCCGCCGCGGGCGTCGCCGTCCAGCTTGGCCAGGATGAACCCATCCAGCTCCAGGCGGCGGCTGAACTCCTCGGCCACGGACACGGCGTCGCGGCCGGTCATGGCATCCACCACCAGGAGCACCTCGACGTGCTCAAAGGAGGCCTCCATCTCCTCCAGCTCGCGCATCATGTCCTCGTCAATGTGCAGCCGACCCGCGGTGTCGAGTATGACCACCGTCTTGCCCTCGCGCTGGGCCTGGGCCACGGCCCCGCGTGCGATGGCCACGGGGTCCTCGTCGGGCTGCGTGAACACCGGCACGTCAATCTCGCCGCCCACCGTCTGGAGCTGCTCGATGGCGGCCGGGCGGTACACGTCCGCCGCACACAGCAGCGGTCGGTGCCCCCTCTCGCGCAGGTGTACGGCTAGCTTACCGCAGGTGGTGGTCTTCCCACTGCCCTGGAGGCCACAGAGCATGATGGGTGTGGGCGGGTGGGGGGAGAACTCGATGGGTACGGCGCCGTCCCCCAGGAGATGGACCAGCTCCTCGTGGACGATCTTGACCACCTGCTGGCCGGGGGAGAGGCTCTTGAGCACCTCCTCGCCCTTGGCCTGCTCGGACACCCGCTTGATGAAGCTCTTGACGACCTGGAAGTTGACGTCCGCCTCCAGCAAGGCCAGCCGCACCTCGCGCATGCCCTGCTGCACGTCCTTCTCCCGCAGCGAGGACTTGCGGCCGATGCGCTCCAGCGCGCTCTGTAGGCGACTTGTCAGCGACTCGAACACGACGGGCGACCCCAATAGGCAAAGCACGCGCCGAAATTCGGCGCGTGGCACCGACTGCGCGTAGTATACTCGGCCGCCCTCCCGGCTGTCAAGCGGGAGCATCGGCACAAGAGCAACCGCCCATGGAGGGCGGTTGCTGTGGTGCGCACGTATCTGGCGTGCCTACTTCTTGCCCTGGTCGTGGGCGACCGTGACCGTGGCCGACGTTGTGGTCTCGTTGCCAGACTCGTCCGAGACGATCACGTCTATGTAGTATTCCCTGTCGGAGCCAGGCCCGGCACGCTCTGCCCGTAGCCAGATCTCCCACGTGTCGTCGTTTC
>JBHIEF010000179.1:0-8861 GCA_046760465.1 Armatimonadota bacterium
CTTCCTGGCGGAGACCCTGGACCTCATCGAGGCAATAGACAGCGATGGGGAGACGGTGTGCCCCATGTCGGAGGGCGCGGAGACGCTCCGTCTGGTGCTGGCCGTGGCCCAGTCCGGGGAGACCGGCGAGGTGGTCAAGCTGAGGTAGGGCGCGTCCGTGGTGGCCGCTGAGCGGGCGCGGCCCTAGCACGTCAAGTGCAGCGCCGCAATCACGCGGCGTTCGCCGGCGAGGCGATTGTAGGTCTCGCAGGCCTGTTCTGTGGGCTGTTCGGTCAACTCCACGCCCGCCTGCTCGAGCTGTTGGCACAGCTCCGGCCGCACGCGCATCAACCCGGGAGCCCCGCGCCCCACCACCAACACCTCGGGAGGGTCGGCCAACACCTCGGGAAGGTCGTCGGCACAGACCGCGTGCCCCTCCTGTCGCCACCAGCCATCGTCAATGTGATCGTGGTAGATGATGACGTCGCTGCTGTAGGTCCGTCCGTCTATCACCACCTGGCCAAACCGATACCCCTCAATGGTCATTGCCCTGCCTCCCCTCGTTCGGACCTAGCAAATCCGCGGCAGTTGGTCCCCGCTGAGCAGGTCCAACACCCGCTGGCCGCCGACTGCCGTCTTCAGGATCACTCGCCCAGCCGGCGGATCGCTGCTGACTCGCCCGATAACCGCCGCCTCGCGGCCCAGGTCGTGCTCGCGTAGGGCGGCCACGGCGGCCGCGGCCTGGCTGTCTGGCACGCATGCAACCAGCTTGCCCTCGTTGGCGACGTAGAGCGGGTCCAGCCCCAGCATATCGCAGGCCCCGCGCACGGCCTCTGAGACGGGCACGGCGGCCTCCTCCACTTCCATGCCGGCCCCCGCCGCGCTGGCGATCTCGTTCAGCACGGTGGCCAGCCCGCCCCGTGTGGGGTCACGCAGGACATGCACCTCCACGTGGCTCTCGATGAGCGCCTCGACCAGCTCCCACAGCGGCGCGCAGTCGCTGACGATGTCGGCCCGGAAGTCGAACTCGTTCCGGGCCATCAGCACAGCCATGCCGTGGTCTGCCACGGGGCCGCTGAGGATGAGGGCGTCTCCAGGCCGGGCCAGCTCGGCCGCCGGAGCGGGCCCTAGCAGCAGCTCCCCCAGGCCCGTGGTGTTGATGAACACACCGTCCCCGCTGCCGTGCTCCACCACCTTGGTGTCTCCCGCCACCACGGGGACCTGGGCCCGAGCCGCAGCTTCAGCCATTGACTCGGCCACCCGGGCCAGCGCCGCCAGGTCGAATCCCTCCTCGACGATGAACCCGGCGGTCATGCAAACGGGCCGGGCTCCCATCATCGCCAGGTCATTGACTGTGCCGTACACTGCGAGAGAGCCGATGTCGCCGCCCGGGAACCGGTGTGGCGTGACGACGAAGCTGTCCGTGGAGACTGCCAGGCGCTGGCTCTCGACCAGGACCTCGGCCGCGTCGTTGAGCCGCGCCAGCTCGGCGTCGCGGAGATGCGCCAAGAAGACCTCTCGCACCAACTCCTGCGAGAGCTTCCCGCCCCCACCGTGTGCCAGGGTGACGCTGCCCCTACCCATGGGTCCGATTGTACACCGGCAAGTTCGGAATCTCAAGCCTGTGGAAGGGCCTGTGGTCTAGGCCTCGGGTCGAGCGCCTCCGTAGCGGTAATGGGCCGCGCACGTGCCCTCGGAGGAGACCATGCAGGGCCCGACGGGCTGCTCGGGGGTGCAGGCCGTGCCGAAGTGCGCGCAGTCCACCGGTTCGGCCGCGCCGCGCAGCACGTCCCCGCACCGGCAGCCAGGCGGGTCGGCAGTGGGCTTGGTTGCGAGGTCGAAGCGGGCCTTGGCATTGTGCTCCGCCAGCTCTTCTCTCAGCTCCAGCCCGCTGGCAGGGATGGTGCCGAGGCCGCGCCATTCCGCGTCAAGGGTGACGAAGGCCTGCCGGAGCCGTTTGAGCGCCTCCGGGTTCCCCTCCGGCCGCACCGCGCGCCGGTAGGCAATCTCGACCTTGGGCGACTGGGCCTCGACCTGCACCAGCAGCCGCCAGATCGCCTCCAGGACGTCCACGGGCTCAAAACCGGCGATCACGCAGCCGATGCCGTGGTCCTGGGGGATGAACTCGTAGGGCCGCGACCCGATCACCGTGCTGACGTGTCCCGGGCAGATGAAGCCGTCCACGCTGACGTCCTCCGAGGCCACCAGGGCCGCCAGGGCCGGCGGAATCAGCTTGTGCGCCGCGTAGACGCTGAAGTTGGGCAGCTGGCGCTGCTGGGCCTGCAAGACCGTGCTGGCCACCAGCGGCGCGGTGGTCTCAAACCCCACGCCGAACAGCACGACCTCGTGGTCCGGGCGCTCCTCAGCGGCCTTGAGGGCGTCAAGAGGCGAGTAAACCACCGCGACGTGCCTGCCGGTGGCGCGCTCTTGCAGCAGCGTGGTCTCGCTGCCGGGCACGCGCATCATGTCGCCGAACGTCGCCAGCACCGTCTGCGGGCGCCCGGCCAGATGAATGGCGGCGTCTACCTCCGCCGTCGGCGTCACGCACACGGGACAGCCCGGCCCCGACAGGAGCTGCACCCGCTCCGGCATGAGGCTGCGAATCCCATGTCGGAACAGAGCCATGGTGTGCGTGCCGCACACCTCCATCAGCCGCACGGGCCGCTCCAAGCGGCCGGCGGCCTCCTCGATCCGGGCGAGGATACCCCGCGCCAGCTCCTTGTCGCGGAACTCGTCAACCAGCTTCATGGGGATGAGCCGTTGGCCGCCAGGAGCCCCACCTCGCGCAGGAGCTCCAGCGTCTCGGCGGCCGCGTCGGGGTCGAGGACCTGGATGGCGAAGCCTGCGTGCAGCAGCACCCAGTCGCCCACCTTGGCCTCGGGCACCAGGTCCAGGCAGGCCTCGCGCACCGTACCGGCGATGGACACCTTGCCGCGCGCGTTCTCGTCCATCTCGATGATCGCGGCCGGCACTCCTAGACACATGAGCTATCCTGCTCCACTGGCGGGCGTGTGGTCGTCATGCGACGTCGTGTGGGCCCTGGACCTGGCCATTGCCACTGCCGCCTGTCCCAGCGACAGCCCCCCGTCGTTGGGGGGGACGAGGTGGTGTATGTACGGCTCGAGGCCGATTGCGGTTAGGGCGGGCAGCAGCCCCGTCACCAGGGTCTGGTTCTGGAAGCACCCTCCGCTGAGCACGACCTGTCGAAGGCCGGTCTGCGCCGCCAAGCGTCGTACCGTCTCGACCACGAAGTCTATCACCGTGTTGTGGAACCGCGCCGCAATGTCGCCCACTGTCGCCCCCGCTTGCACGTCCTCAACTACGCCGCAGATGATCGGTCGCGTGTCCACGGCCAACCTCGTCTCGCCACCGTCACCTTCCGTCAGGGAGTACTCATAGCGGCCCTCCACTCCGGGCTCTATCCGCATCTCCAGCTCGAAGGCCGCCTGTCCCTCGAAGCTGACCTCGCTGCGCAGCCCCACCAGTGCTGCCACCGCATCGAAGAGCCGTCCGCAGCTCGAGGTGGGGGGCGAGTTGAAGTCCCGCTGCATCATCTGGAGCACGACCGTGCGGGCCTCGTCCTCCGCCGGTCCCCCGCGCGGCCAGCGTCCGCAGTGCTCCTCACCGAGGGCGTCGCGCACGAAGGCCAGGGCCATGCGCCACGGCTCGCGCACGGCTGCGTCGCCGCCGGGCATGGGCACGTACCTGAGGTGAGCGGCCCGCTGGAAGTCGAGCAAGTCCGCCACCAGGAACTCCCCGCCCCAGATGGTCCCATCCGTGCCCAGGCCCAGCCCGTCGAAGGAGACGCCGATGACCGGCCCGCGCAGGCCGTTCTCGGCCATACAACTGGCGATGTGGGCATGATGGTGCTGCACGCCCACCTTGTTCTCGCAGGGGTGAGCCATCGCGTACTGCGTGCACAGGTACTGCGGATGAAGATCGTGGGCGATGATCTCGGGCTCAGCCCTGAAGAGCTGCTGGAAGTGCTCGATCTCCTCCTCGAAGTAGGCGATGGCCTTGGCGTTCTTGAGGTCGCCGATGTGCTGGCTGAGGAAGGCGTATCCCTGCTGCGCCAGGCAGAAGGTGTTCTTCAGCTCCGCGCCGCACGCCAGGATGGTGGGGCCGGCCTCGCCCAGACGAATGGGGAAGGGAGCATAGCCCCGCGAGCGCCGCAGCAGCGTCGGCCGTTCGGCCATCACGCGCACCACCGAGTCGTCGCAGCGGGCGTGGATGCGCCGGTCGTGCAAGAGGAGCGCGTCGGCCATGGGTCCCAGGAGCTGCCGGGCCTCCTGCTCGGTGTGGACTAGCGGCTCCTCGCTGATGTTCCCGCTGGTCATCACCAGCGCCCGGTAAGGCGCCTGGGCGAAGAGCAGCGCGTGCAGCGGCGTGTAGGGCAGGAACACGCCCAGGTAGCGGTTGTGCGGGGCCACGGCCTCCGCGATGGGGCAGTCCGGCCGCTTGGGCAGGAGCGTGATGGGCCGGCGCGGGTCCGTCAGCAGGCGCTCCTCGGCCGCCGAGACCTCGCACAGCTCACCCGCCCGTTCGAGGGAGCCGCACATAATCGCCAGAGGCTTCTCCTCCCGCCCCTTGCGCTCCCTCAGCCGTTGCACGGCCGCCTCGTTCTCCGCGTCGCAAGCCAGGTGGAAGCCGCCCAGCCGCTTGACTGCCACTATTGACCCCTCGGCCAGCAGGCGGCGCGCCTGGGCGAGGGCTTCCTCGCCCTTCAGCGTGTCGCCGTCCGCCTCGAGGGAGAGCTGAGGCCCACAACGCGGGCAGGCGTTGGGCTGGGCGTGGTAGCGGCGATCCTCTATGTCCTCATACTCCCTCTGGCAATCGGCGCACATCTCGAACGGCGCCATCGTCGTCTTGTCGCGGTCGTAGGGCGTCTGCTCGATGATGGTGAAGCGCGGGCCGCAGTTGGTGCAGTTGGTGAAGGGATACCCGTAGCGCCGGTCTTCCGGGTCGAGAACGTCGCGCATGCAGTCCGGGCACGTCGCCACGTCCGGAGAGATGAAGCAGAGCGCGTCGTCGGCAACTGAGTCATCGCTCTTCCGGATGCCGAATCCCTCGTAGCCGGCCGGGTCGGCATATGACACGGTTACCTTCTCGATCAGGGCCAGGACTGGGGGCTGGGAGCGTAGGTCCTCGACGAAGCGCTCTACGTCCTGCGTCGCGCCCTCGGCCTCCAGCCGGACGCCTTGGCGGTCGTTGAGCACCCAGCCCTGGATGCCGTGCAGACGCGCGCGTTGGTGCACGAAGGGACGGAAGCCAACGCCCTGCACGATTCCCTTGATAGTCACGACCGCGCAGGTCCTCAGCACTAGCAGCCCCCCACGTCCCGATTGTACCCCGCTGCTCGCGGCTCATAAAGCAGACCGGAAGCGCGGCTGTCGCGCTTCCGGTCCTGGGATCTTAAAGGCCCCGCTGGCCTGCGACGTCCCCCCGCGCTTCCCGCCGCAAGCCTAGCGGAGCACTGCCACCGAGATTGGCGCAACGTTCTTGCCAGGCGCCTGCGACCCCGCCCCCGCCAGCCATCGGCCGGGAGCCCATGGGCGCTCCACCACCTCCCGCGGCCGCTTGCGTCCCTACAGCGCCCTTACCTACGTGTATTACCCGGTTCTTTCCTCCTCACAGTCGGATAATCCTCCTATGGCGGCTTCTGACACCGATGTCAGAAAACGCGACAGTTTGGTGGGGTCGGCGACAGGTTTCGCGGCATGAGCGTGGAATAATGGGCAGGCCGGACTGACTTCCCCAGGCCGAGGAATGCTCAGCCATGAACGAGCCTGAGCCGCTTGGGCGCCTCCATTCACTCAAGATCGCGGCCATCTGCGCCGCGTCCCTGGCCGTCATCTTCGGGAGCTGGGAGTACTACGAGCACGCAGTGCTCCAGGGAGTTGACCACGCGCAAATCCACCGGCTGCATGTGACGTGGGCAGTCATCTCAGCCCTTGCCTTGGCCATCCTCTCGGGGGCGCTGGTCGCGCGGGCGCGGCGTCGCGCCGAAGCCGCCCTGCGTGCCTATGCCAGCGCACAACGAGCCCTGATTGACACCGTGCAGTTGGGCATCCTCCTCCTGGGGCCTGACCTCCGCATCCGCTTTGCCAATGCCTCCGTGCGGGCTACCTTCGGTGATGTGGAGGGCGCCGACTACTCGTCTGTATTCCCGCCGCCGGTTGGCGAGGAGGGCGAGAGCGCCCCGGCTCGGGTACATCGTAGCGGCCAAGTCCACGAGGAGCTGCGGCAACACCAGAACGGACGCTTGTACCGCCTGGTCTCAGCGCCCGCGCCCGGCGAGGCGGGGGAGGGGCTGATCGCCACCACGGTCGTGGACGTCACCGCCGATCGCGAGCTGCGGGAACAGCTCGTCCAGTCCGAGAAGCTGGCGGCCATCGGGCAGCTCGCCGCCGGCATCGCGCACGAGATCCGCACCCCGCTGAGCACCATCCGGGTGGCCGCCTACGACGCTCACGACCTCGTGGCCGATAACAACCCAGAGGCCAGCGAGTGCATTGAACTGATCGAGAGTAACGCCATCCGCTGTAACGACATCATCCGCACCTTGCTGGACTTCGCCCGGGAGAGCCCCATGGAGCAGGAAGAGGTGAACTTGGGGGAGGTGCTGGACAGTTGCCTGCAATTGGCGCGCAAGAGCATGTCTCTCCAGGGGGTGCACTTGGAGCGCTCGGACGACGAGGTGCCCAAAATCTGGGCGCGGGGGGACGACGTGCGGCAGATCTTCTCCAACCTCATCCTCAACGCGGTGCAGGCCATGCCCCGCGGTGGGATTCTGCGCCTGACGACGTCGCACGAGGATGGCGAGGTGCGCGTGGTGGTCTCCGACACGGGCTGCGGCATTCCCCGCAGCAATCTGGGCCGCATCTTCGACCCCTTCTTCACCACTAAGGAGCCGGGCCAGGGCACTGGCTTGGGCCTCTCCGTCTGCCGCCGCGCGGTAGAGCGCATGGGTGGTCAGATCACGGCGCAGAGCGAGGTGGGAGTGGGCAGCGACTTCACGGTCACACTGCCGGTCCGTTCGGCGGCGGATGAAGACCAGTACCGTTCGGCTATGTAGACTGATCCAGCGAGGTGCGATGATCCCGTGAGTCTACCAGCATCGTCCCAGTCCGCGCCGGCGCCGGCCGCCGACCCCGGGGCGCCCAGCATTCTACTGGTTGACGACGACGAGCAGCTCCTGGCTGCGCTCAGTCGCCTGCTGCGGCGCCGGGGGTATCGCGTGGACACGGCTACAGGCGCGGGCGCGGCCGTGCCCATGCTGTCGGCCGGGCGCTACGACATCGTGGTCAGTGACATCCGCATGCCGGAGATGGACGGGCACGAACTGCTGCGCATCGCTCGTCGAGAATGCCCCAACGCCGAGATCATCATGCTGACCGGGTACGGCACCATCGAGAGCGCCGTGCAGGCCATGCGCGATGGGGCCTTCGACTACCTCACCAAGCCGCCCAACCCGGATGAGCTGCTGCTGACCCTCAAGCGCATCGAGGAGCTGAGGGGCCTGCGCGAGCGCAACCTGGCTCTCCAGAGAGAGCTGTCCGGTCGCGAGGCCTCGACCGAGCTGATCGGCGAGCACCCCGTCATGGTGGCGCTCTACGACCTGATTCGAGCCGTGGCCCAGCGAGACGTGACGGCCCTCATCTGCGGAGAGAGCGGGTCCGGC
This sequence comes from Armatimonadota bacterium, assembly GCA_046760465.1. Taxonomy (GTDB): domain Bacteria; phylum Armatimonadota; class Zipacnadia; order JAUWAU01; family JBHIEF01; genus JBHIEF01. Next base: position 7,661 of record JBHIEF010000179.1, read on the forward strand.
AAGGAGCTAATCGCGCGCGCCATTCACCGCGGCAGCAGGCGCTCCGAGGGCCCCTTCGTGGTGGTTAACTGTGCCGCCCTGGCGGGCGAGCTATTGGAGAACGAGCTCTTCGGCCACGAGAAGGGGGCGTTCACCGACGCCACGGAGCGCGCTGCCGGCAAGCTGGAAGTGGCCGATGGCGGCACGGTCTTCCTGGACGAGGTGGGGGCCATGGGGGAGCCGCTCCAGCAACGCTTCCTGCGCTTCCTGGAGGACCGGCGCGTGGAGCGTCTGGGCGGGACGCGGTCCATCGAGGTGGACGTGCGTGTGGTGGCCGCCACCAACAGCGACCTGGAGGAGATGATCGCCCAGCGCCGCTTCCGCGATGACCTCTACTATCGCCTCAACGTGGTGCGCATTGACGCGCCGCCGCTACGGGATCACCGGAGCGACATCCCGGCTCTGGCGCACCACTTCCTCGCCCGTGCCAACGCCGACGGCGGTGGCCCGCAGCGGATCTCCCAGGAGGCGCTCCAGGCCCTGGAGTCGTACGACTGGCCGGGCAACGTGCGCCAGCTCATCAACGCGGTGGAGCGGGCTCGAGTGGTCGCCCGCGGGCCGGCCATCGAGCTGGAGCACCTGCCGCCGGAGATCCGCGGGGAGGGCCGTCCCGCCAGCGGCCGGGCAGGGCTCAAGCAGCGCCTCGACGCTACCGAGCGACAGCTCATCGCCGAGGCCCTGCGCGAACACGGCGGCAACCGCACCAGGGCGGCCGAAGCTCTTCAGGTCAACCGCACGACCTTGCTGGAGAAGATGCGGAAGCACGGGCTGGGCGGCGGATGAGCCGGGCGCTCAAGCGGGCGGCCTGACCACGAGCTGCTCGCGCTGTGGGCCCACGCCGATCAGCGTGATGGGGACGCCGGCAAGCTCCGCCAGCCGTGCCACGTACTGCTGGGCGGCCCGGGGCAGTTCGTCGTATTCACGCGCGCTGCCGGTGCTCTCGCTCCACCCCTCCACCTCCTCCAAGACCGGCTGGCACTCCTGCAACTGCTCAGTGTCGCAGTCGGCGTATGTGACCTTCTCCCCATTCAGCGTGTAGCCCGTGGCGATCTTGAGCCCCCCGAAACCGTCCAGGACGTCCAGGCGGGTCAACGCGATCTCGGTGGCGCCGTTCAGCCGGCAGGAGAAGCGCACTACCTCGGCGTCGATCCACCCGCAGCGC
>JBHIEF010000180.1:0-8851 GCA_046760465.1 Armatimonadota bacterium
ATCTTCGAGAGGGCGAGGAGGGAGCTGAAGGGGAGGCTGGCGGCCAGTGGGTAGAACCGCTTACGCAACCCGTTGAGGGGCCAGCGTCGGGGGCAGGAGGCCCTTCGGCTTGCGGACCGAAGGGTCCGCGGCTCAGGGCAAGCAAGCTCCTGCCCTACGGGCTTGAGGAGCACCGCCTAAGGCTCACCACCAGGACGCCGCCGCTACTGCTCTGCGAAGTAGCGACCCTTCGCCACGTAGCACGAGAGGCGTCAGCCCGTCCACCACCGATCCGAAAGCCTGCGACTACCCACCGCGCGCCGCTTCAGCTCAGGGATCACCCCCACGGATGGACGGCCTCATGTGTACCCCGCGGGGAGGTCGCCGGTCCCACGCCTCCCGTGCGGCTGCGCATTGCTCTGCACGTGGCCGAGGCGAATGGCCTCTTCCCCCGGGTTTTTGGCTCAGGTGAAGCCGCGAGGACGCCGATAAACAAGGCAGACGCACGGCGAGAGGGGACTGGCCCGCGCGACCGCCGGTGGCAGGGCAGCGGCGGCGCCTGGCACCGACCAGGCACGTCCGTATGGTCGTGGGGTCGGGGTCATCACGCCGGCTGAGTCGTCGAGCCGCATGTGGCGCGCTGCCGCGGCCGCGCGGCGGCGGGCAGCGCCGCCAACGGTGTGGCCAAGCGACCAGGGGTGAGCCGCCGTGGGTCTGCCCGGCGTGACGACCGACCCGAGCGGAGGCGTGGCCAACGCGCTGATGGGAGCTGAGGCGAACGGGGAGGCCACGTTCGAGCACCCCTTCTGCGCGAGCCTGGGTCGCGTCCCGGCAGCGCACTGCGCCAACTGCCACGTGCGCAAACGCGGGGCGAACTGCTGGGAAGCAGACGGTTCTCCCTGTTGCAGCCTCAGTCGTCAGGAGTGCCCCACCTGCGAGGTAACCATAGCGTATCTGCGCGCCACCTCGGAGGCGCGACGGGCGCGGTTGACGACCACACAGGGACTGGAGATCAGCGGGTACATCACGGTGCCCAAGGGGAGCCGCTTCAGCGACTACCTGAACCAGGTGGAGCGTGAGTTCCTGGCCATCACGGACGCCGTGATCGAGCGCCCACGTGGGCACCCTTCGCGCACCGACGCGCCAGTGGTGCTGGTCAACAAGCGCGAGATCTGCCTGCTCATTCCCGACGAAGGGGAGGCGGAGCAGGGGCCCCTGCGATCCCCGGCGGTGGCGGCACCACAGGCGCCGGCCGTGGGCGGGTAGGTGCAGGCGGGCGCGGGCGTGTCCGCGACGGCGTGGGCCACAGGTGGCAGACGGCAGAAGTTCCACGCGCGCCACGTGGAGATGGGCGATGCTGACACCGATCGCTGAGAGCGACCGCGCGGAGCGAGAGGCGGCGCCGGTGGCCACCAGCAGGTTGGCGGGCGCGGACAAGTCACAGATTGTGGACATGTACGATGACGCCGTGTCTGCGGTCTGGGCTCGTGTTGCTCCCACGCTCGGCCTCATCACGGTGCGGGCCGTGCTGCAGCGCGCGCTGCACCTGGCCAAGGAGCGCCATCCAGCACTTGCGCACGTGGCCATCACGGAGCGGGGACTGAGCTTCGACGGCCTGCGGGCGGACCTGCGGGACCTGGAGCGCAGCGCGCTCATCGAGAGCCTGCGCGGGCTGGTGGGCAACATGTGCGACATTCTGTCGCGCCTCAGCGGGAGCATCTTGGTTGACCAAGTACAACAGGAGTTAGAGAGCATTGAGGAGATGGGATGGGCGCCGGGCCCGGGAGCATCGCCGGTCGAGAAGGGGAGCGGAGACGAATGAACCGCATCAGCACGGGCGCTGCCAGCCTCGACGCGGTGCTGCACGGGGGCCTGCCAGAGCACTCCACCACGCTCCTGGCCGGCCTGCCCGGCACCGGCAAGACGGTGCTGACGCTGAAGATGCTCTTCGCCAACGCGGCCTGCGGCCTGACCAGCCTCTATTTCACCACTATCTCCGAGCCGGCCGCGAAGGTGCTGCGCTACCAGCAGGAGTTTGACTTCTTCGACGATCAGGCCTTCAACAGTATGGTCCGGTTCGTGGACCTGGGCACGGAGATTAAGCGGGGGTCGGTGCAGGCGGCCATGGACGTCATCCGGCAGAGGATCGAGGAGTTCCGGCCCAACCTACTGGCCATAGACAGCTTCAAGGTCATATCCGACATGGTCGAAGATGACTTCGAGTTCCGAGGCTTCGTTCACGAGCTGTCCGTGGAGCTGGCGGTCTGGGGCTGCACGGCCATCCTGGTGGGCGAGTACACGTTGGACGACCTCAACGCCCGCCCGGAGTCGGCGGTTGCGGACAATGTGCTGCACCTGGAGCTGTACGGGCCGGACGCCCTAGCATGGCGGGTGCTGCGAGTGCACAAGATGCGCGGCAGCAGCTTCCACGAGGGCGAACACGCCTACGCGATCACCGGTGCGGGGGTGGTGGTCTACCCCCGGCTTCAGCTCCCGCCCCAGGTGGACGAGCTAGAGGAAGAGGCACTGGTCAAGGTCTCCTCGGGAGTGCCGGCGCTGGACGCGATGCTGGGCGGCGGCCTCAACGAGGGCCTCAGCACTATGGTGGCGGGGAGCGCGGGCACGGGCAAGACCACCTTCGCGCTGCACTTCATCCACGAGGGGCTGCAACAGGGGGAGAAGGCGCTGTGGGTGTCCATGGAGGAGAGCCCGGCGGTCATCGTCCGGTCTGCGGCGGGCTACGGCCTGCGGCTGAAGCAGTATGTCGAGTCCGGCCAACTGACGTTCCTGCATCGGCGGCCGGTGGACCTGAACGTGTACTGCCTGGCCCAGGAGATCCGCGAGCTGGTGGAACAGCAGGGCATCCGCCGGGCGACGTTCGACGCCATCAGCGACCTGCAAAGCTGCATTCGGCAGCAGTCGGCTCTGCGCGACTTCCTGTTCTCCCTGGCGGGCCTGTTCGAGGCTCACAAGGTGACCTCGGTGCTGACCAACATCATCGAGAACGCCTTTGGGGAGTTCCGCATAACGCAGGGCAACCTGTCGGTAGTGGTGGATGCCATCATCCTGCTGCGCTACGTGGAGTTGGAGTCCCGCACGGCGAAGGCCATCTCCGTCCTGAAGACGCGCGGCTCCAACCAGGACAAGACGCTGCGGCGGTACGAGATCACGCCCCAGGGCGTCGAGATCCTGGGCCCGTTCGAGGGCTACGGCAACATCATCTCAGGCGCCCCGCTGCCGATAACGGTCCAGGCCGAACGTGGGCTTCTGGAGGAATTAGTGGGTGATACCAGTGTCTGACGCGGGAGGGCCGCCGATCGCGGAAGGCGAGCTAGGTGTGCCCGATCGGCCGCGATTGCTGCTGGTTGAGGACAGCCATACGGATGCCAGCATCGTCAGGGAGTCACTGCGGCGAGCGGGGATGCCTGCTCCGGTGGTAGTGGGTTCTGGCGAGCAGGGCCTGCGGACGCTGGCTGAGCACGACTTCGATCTGCTGCTCCTGGACCTGCGCTTGCCCGGCATGAGCGGGTTGGAGGTGCTGGAGGCGCTCCAGGCCGATTGCCCACACTTGCCAGTCATCGTCATCACCGGACACGGAGATGAGCGCCGGGCGGTGGCCACGCTGCGGGCGGGGGCGGAGGACTACCTGCCCAAGGATGAGCTCATGACCTCGGCACTGCCGCGGGCTATTCGCGGCGTGCTGCTGCGTCGGGCGGCGCAGGTCGAGAGGCAGCGACGGGAGGAGGCCGAGCGGCTCCTGCACGAGGAGCGGAGAGACGCCGAAGGTCTGCGGGCGGCCGCTCGGCATCCAGAACGGCGTATCAGACAGGACCCAGGGGCGCGCGAGCGCGTTCGGGACCTGTACGAGGAAACGCTGCGCCAATTCGCCGCCGGGGGCCAGTCGGCTGCGCGGCAGCCGTGCCGGAAGCTGTGCCGCGAGGCCATGGCTGCCGCCATCACGCCGCGGGCGCTGGTGGAGATACACCTGGATGCGGTGGAGCGCGCCTTCGCCTCGGCCAGCAGCCACGGCGAGAGCGTGGTGGCGGGAGCGCGGCTGGTGCTGCTGCAAGTTCTGCTGGCCCTGCTGTCGGAGTACTACGACTTGGTCTGCCCGGAGCGAGAGGAGGTGGCCGAATGCGATCTGACCGACCTATCACCATCCTCCTGATCGAGGACAGCGCCACGGATGTGCAGATTACGCGGCGGGCACTGCGGCGATGGTCAGTGCCCTGCTCGCTCTACGTGGCGCGCGACGGGGAGGAGGGGCTGGAGTTCCTGCATCGCCGCGGCCGCTACGAGGGCGCACCGCGCCCCAACATCATATTGCTGGACCTCAACCTCCCAAAGCTCAGCGGTCACGACGTGCTGAAGCAGATCAAGGCGGACGAGGAGTTGCGGCGCATCCCGGTGGTGATGTTCACCGCCTCGCAGGACGAGGCGGACATCAGCACCAGCTACGATCTGGGCGTCAATGCCTACATGTGCAAGTCGGAGGACCCAGACACAGCCCAGACGCGTCTGGGGGCCCTGGAGGAATACTGGCTCAGCGCTGCGCAACTGCCGCAGTCCTAGCGAGTGCAGAGGAGGAGAGCGAGTGGAAACGGCGCGGAACGAGAAGGCACACTGGCGAGGCTCTGGTGAGATATCGGCGGTGTTGGCCGCTGGCGCCAGCATCCTGGCAGAGCTGAATCACCACCTAGCCGCCGAGACCGATCCCCAAAGGGCGGCACAGATCCTGGCGGATGGCGCGCGGAGGGTCTTCCACAGCCGGCTTGCGTTGGTGGACCACTTCGCCCCCGGGCCGGAGGGAACCCCGCGCGCCAGGGCCGTCAGCCATCACGAATCCGTGCCTCAGCCGTGTCGGGCGGAGGAAGTGCCCCAGGTCAAGGGCCTCCTGGGCACGCTACGAGAGGGCCAGCCACACACGGTGCTGCGCCTGCGCGAGGTCGCCGGCCACCCGGCCAGCGTCGGCCTTCCGCCCGGTCACCCGCGGCTGCGGGGCCTCTTGGCCGGCACCGTGGCGGACGACGCGGGCGAGATCACGGCCCTGTTCATGGTCAGTGACCGTCTGGACGGCGCGGACTACGATGAGCTGGACGAGTGGCTGGCCCACAGTTTCGCCACCTTCTGCACCCTAGTGCTCAGTAGGCTGTGCCGGGTCGGACGGGCGGAAGCCGAGCGCCGCGAGCTGCACGATCGCCTATTGGAAGCCAAGTCTCGGCTCGAAGCGGAGCATCACGAGTTGGAGGACTTCGCCTACGTGGTGTCCCACGACCTGAAGGAGCCGCTGCGCGGAGCCCGGGCCCTGAGCCAGTTCCTGCTGGAGGACTACGGCGACACTCTCGAGGGCGAGGCCCGCGAATACGTGCTGGGCATCCGGGACGCGTGCGACCGCCTGAGGCAGCTCATTGACGACGTTCTGACCGTCTCGCGGCTGGACCGCCACAGTGGCGAGATCGAGCCGGTGGACATGGCTGAGGTGATGGAGGAAGCGGTGAGCGATCTGGGCCAAGCCATCGAGGAGGCGGGCGCGACGGTGCAGATGGTGACGCCGTTGCCGGTGGTGGCCTGCGACCGGGTGCACGCGCGCACGGTGTTGGCCAACCTCATCGGCAACGCGATCAAGTTCCGGGGTGAGGAGCCGCCGCTGGTCGAGGTCGGTTGTTCCGAGAGGGATGGAAGCAGCGAGTTCTACGTCCGCGACAACGGCATCGGCATTGCGCCGGAGCACCACGAGCGGATCTTCAGCCTGTTCCAAAGGCTGCATGCCAGGGATGACTACGAGGGGACGGGGGCGGGATTGGCGATCGTCAAGAAGATCGTGGGGCGCTACGGCGGCCGCATCTGGGTGGAGTCGGAGCCCGGCCGAGGCAGCACCTTCCGCTTCACCATCCCCCACTCGCAGGCGGCTGAGGCCGACCGCGAGGAGCGCGAGCCGGTGGGCGTTACGGTCGCCCTCTAACGCACGCGATCACCCCAGCGTCTACGTTCAGGGCACGGCCTCGTCATACACGCGCACTTCGAAGACGCGGGCGGATTTGTCGCCGTGCGTGGCCAAGACCTCGAGGCGCAGCTTCTGCGCCGTGACCGCAGGGAAGCGGTGGATGCGACGGCGCTGGTAGTTCCCCTGCACGGAGGCCAGCTCGCGCCAGCCATCGCCCTCCGGGACGAGGAGGCGATAGTCGCGCACGCACTGGGGGACGTCTCCCGTGGGCGGCTCGCGGCCGGTGAGGTTGGTGTCGAAGGTCAGGTAGACGGTGTCGAACTTGGTGGGCTCGCCAAAGTCCAGCTCCAGCCACTGCGGTAGGGCCATCTCGGGGTCGGAGGCCCACATGTTGGTGGCGCCATCACGGACGCGGGCGATCCCATTGACGACGTTCTCCGGGGAGTACAGGCCGGGCTGCTCCAAGGGAGGGGAGACGATGAGGGCGTAGTGGTCGGGCATGGGTCGCCACTTACCATCGCCGCCGCGGTAGGCCCGGACGGCGGCGGAGGGGGCTGGCTCCATGAGACACCAACCCAGCCCCTCGGTCTTGGGCAGCCACACCCAATAGACGGCCTCGGGCCCCGGGCGAAGGTCTACGGTGACGTCCACCCAGTGCCGGCCGTCAGGGGGCACGGACGCGGTCGTCGTCTCCAGCTCCTCTCCCCCATCGAAGTCGCCCAGCTCCGCGGCCGAGCAAACGTGGACAGCAACCTCCCTGGCCTCGTCGAGCTTCGATTCCAGCAGCAGCGAGAGGCCCACTATGCGATCGCCGCTGGCGGTGAACATCTGCGCCCGATCGTGGTCCAGATTGTGCACCTTGACTGCACGCACGTGGTCCCTGGTGAAGGGGCCGGTGGCCATCGTGCTGGAGGCGGCAACTTCGGCCCGCCGGGCCAGGTCGTGCTCGTCCTGGTTCGGCAGGTCAATGATGAAGCAATCGTCCTTGAGCAGGAGCTGCTGGAGCTCGCCGATGTGGTCCTGATAGATGCCCCGGGGCGTGGTTCGGTAGCGCCGACACATGGCAGCGGCGGTGCCTACGGCCTGGCCCGAGACGGCACAGGTGCGCATGAGGCGGGTGGAGCCGAAGGCGACGTGACTCATGCTGGCGTCGCGGCCGGCCATGAACAGGTTGCCGATGTTGCGCGAGTAGAGGCAGCGGTAGGGGATGCTGTAGATGGGGCCACGGGCGAAGCTGGCAGGTGGCTCGGGGTCGTAGATGCCCTTGGGCGGGTGCAGGTCTATGGACCAGCCGCCGTACGCCACGCGGTCCTCGAAGAGCCACTGAGTCTGGACGTCCTGCTGCGTTAGCATGTAGTCGCCGACCAGGCGGCGGGACTCGCGTTTGCCGGCCACGTAGCCGACCCATTGGAGCTCGCGGTTGGTGAAGTTGTCCCGGTGCCGGCAACGGTTCTTCATGTGGTCCCACAGGCCGTAGAGCGCGCGCAGGAGCTCGTCCCGGATGAGCTCGGCGTCGGCGATGGTGTCTTTCTCGCCGCCCCACTCGATCCACCAGTAACCGAAGCTGTGGCTGCTGTGGTTGCGGTGAGGCAGGTCATCGCAGGAGTCGAAGACGCGGGCCCAGTCGGGCGGCTGGAAGGGAGCGGGGCGGCCCGCGTCGCGACTGGCGAACATGATGGAGCTGCCCAGCGTCTTGCGGTCGGGCTCGGCGGGGGCGATGCTCTCGCCGAACTCGTCGCTGCCCTCGCGGCCAACGCGATACTCGGCGCCGGCCAGATAGCCCACGCACGCGTCGCCCGTGCAGTCGGCGAAGAGGTCGCCGGCGAAGCGCAGGCGCTGTCCGGTGACGACGTTGACGCCCTCCACGGCGGCGATGGTGGTCGCGTCGGCCATCTCTACTGCGTTGACGTGGGTGTTGAGGAAGAGGCTGAGGTTGGGCTCGGCGTCCACCAGCTTGCGGCAGGCCTGGTCCCAGTTGTCCAGGTGATGGCGCTCGAGCGTGATCTCCTCCATGATGCCCGTCTCGCGCGCGTTCTTGTTGCCGCCACCGGCCGAGGCGCCACCGGGGCCCACGCGGATTTCGCTGCTTGCGTTGCCGCCCAGCACGGGCCGGTTCTGGATGAGGGCCACCTTGGAGCCGTGCCGGGCGGCGGCGATGGCGGCGGATGTGCCCGCCAGACCACCGCCGACGACCACGAAGTCGAACTTGCCCGCGTCCTGTACCTGGGTGCCGGCGCCGGTGAGCCGACGCCTCACCTCGCGCAGTTCGTCGAGGCCGGCGGGCGGGGTGAAGTCAGGATCGGCGCTCAGCACCAGCGCACAGCAGCGGCCGTACTGGCCTGCGAGGTCCTTCAGGCGCAGCTCGACGTCACCGGCGGGGAGCTCGAAGACACCGCCGTCCTCCCACAGCCAGTGGGGCTGTTTGCTGGCGCCGAACTCCGTGTCCGAGCGCTTGCCATTGATGGCCACGGCGAAGCGGCCGGGGCTGTGCTCGGGGGCCCAGTCCCGGCAGCGGACCCAGAGCCGGTAGGAGCCGGGCTTGGGGACCCGGGCAGTGGTCACCGCGTCCCCGACCGGGCCGGTCCAGCTCGCGGCCAGCAGGTACGAGGAGCCCATCTGGTCTACGAACTGCGAGTCGAGCGTCCAGCCACCGTAGTCGGCAAACCTCTCGGTCTCGATCCAGATGGTGTCCGATTGGTCCGCAGCCATGAGGGAGCCTCCCTGAAATGTGGTGAGGACTGCTGCCAGTATGGGAACAACCAGCTTCGCGTGTAGGTTCATGGCTGGCCTCGCTCCGGGCTCTGAGGGCTTGTCGGGCAGGAATGCCCGACCCACTTTACTGGGCTTCCATGAAGTAGAGAATGTGCGGCATTACGCAGGTTTGTTGGCTGAAGCTCTTGCCGAAGCCGCTGACGCCGGCTTCGATGG
>JBHIEF010000181.1:0-8834 GCA_046760465.1 Armatimonadota bacterium
ATGGACACCTTTATGTGCTCCAACTGGTACTTCCTGCGCTACACCAGCCCGGAGGCTGAGGACGCACCCTTCAGCCGCGAGGCGGCCGACTACTGGCTGCCGGTGGACAAGTACGTGGGCGGCGTGGAGCACGCCATCATGCACCTGTTCTACGCACGCTTCGCCACCAAGGTGCTGTACGATCGGGGCCACATCGGGTTTGCGGAGCCCTTCAGCAGCCTGTTCACCCAGGGGATGTTGTGCAAGGACGGGGCCAAGATGAGCAAGTCCAAGGGCAACGTCGTGCCCTCGGACGAGATCTGCGACAAGTACGGGGCGGACACCGGGCGCCTGTTCATTCTGTTCACCGGGCCGCCGGAGCTGGATGCCGAGTGGAGCGACCAGGGCGTGGAGGGGGCGCACCGGTTCCTGGGGCGGATCTGGCGCCTGCTGACGGGCAACGGCGAGCTGTGGCTGCCGGAATGGCGGGAGGCGATTGGGGCAGAGCAGAGCGAGGCCGCCAAGGGCCTGCGCCGCAAGACGCACCAGACCATCAAGAAGATAACCACGGACATCGAGGAGCGACTGCACTTCAACACGGCCATCAGCGCGGCCATGGAGCTGGTCAACGACATGTACGCCTACGTGGCGGCCCGCGACGATGGCGGCCCCGACGCAGCCTACAGCGAGGCGGTCGAGAACCTGCTGGTCATGCTGTCGCCCTTTGCGCCGCACATCGCCGATGAGCTGTGGGAGCGGCTGGGGAAGAGCGGGAGCCTGTACGAGGCCACCTGGCCCGCCTTCGACCCAGAGATCGCTCGCGAGGAGCAGATCGAGGTGCCGGTGCAAGTCAACGGAAAGCTGAGGGACCGGCTGACTGTGCCGGCCGACATCAGCGACGAGGAGCTGCGGGAACTGGCGCTGGCCTCCCAGCGCGCCCGGGCGCACACGGAGGGCAAAGAGGTCCGCAAGGTCATCGTAGTCCCCAAGAAGCTGGTCAACATCGTAGCCAACTAGGGCGGCTGCGGGCCCGGCCCGTGATGGGAGGTCTGGCCTGCGCCACCGCGAACTAGCAGGGGCCGCTGCGAGCAGCAAGTCGAGGCGCCATGATGGCTACTGGCCGGGTCATATGTCCCAACTGCGGCGCCGAGAACATTGACTCCCCCATCGTCACCACGTGCAGCAGTTGCCTGGGCTCGCTGGAGGGTGGGCGGAAGGTAGCGGACCGGTGCCGAGTGATGGAAGAGACGGGTCCTGCTGCGCCGCCCGAAGCGCCTCCGGCGCCGCCCGCTGCCGAACCAGAGGAGGCGGCACCGTCTCCGCCGGAGCCCCCGCCCGCTGCGCCAGAGCCCGCGCCGGCCGAGGCCCCCGTGGAGGCGGCCACGGAACTCCCGCCACCGGCGCTGCCAGCGCCACCGCGGCCGCCCGAACCACCTCCTGCGGCAGCAGCGCCGGAGGAGCCCGCGCCGGTGGAGGCTCCCGCAGAGGAAGAGGCCGAGGAGGAGCCGGAGCGTTTCGACTTCCGTCCCCCGCGGGCTGCGGAGGTGGCTCCGATCGTGACCACGGAGCCGGTGGCGCCGCCTCCGCCCCCGCTGATGACCGAGCGGCCGGTGAAGGTGGAGATCGAGGAGGAGCGCCGGCCGGCCCGACCGCCCACTCCCGCGGAGCGCACGGAGTGCCCACGCTGCCGCGCGGGCAATCCCCCGGAGTATCGCTTCTGCGCCGTCTGCGGGGAGAGGCTGCCCGAGCCGAGCGAGGTTCCGGTAGCCACGCCAGAGCGGACCACCTGCCCGCGCTGTCAGCGGCAGAATCCGCCGGGGCGGATCTTCTGCCAGGGCTGCGGGTTGGACCTGCGGCTGGACCTGACCGAGATAGAGGGCAAGCCCTGGAGCCCACCCGACCGGGTCCGCGCCGGTGCCAGGATCCTGCCGGAAGCGCCCAAGGTCAGCCGCACCTCGGGCACCTCGAAGTGGGGCGCCTGCTGCGGCTGCCTGGTCTTCATCGCCATCGCCTTCCTCTTCTACCTGCTGTCCAACGTGGCGCGGTGGTGAGGGCGCCGGCGGCTGCAGATGCGCCGGATGGGTAGCGTCCGCCGGGAGGATGTGCACGGGGCGTGGCGAAGGAGTAGCTTGCCGGTGCGGGCAGCTCTCGCCGCCGCCGCGTAAGTCGGAGCGCAAGGCAGTGAGTGAAGTGGACGATCGTGGTCCAACCGACGCCGCCTTCCTGCGCGAACGGGACTCGTTCCACCGGCTTAAGGCAGAACTCCTGCCGGACCACGGGGGCAAGTATGCGGCCGTCTACCAGGGGGAGGTCACTGTCATCGGGGACAGCAGCATCGAGGTGGCCAGGGAGGCATACGAGAAGCACGGCTACGTCCCGCTGTATATTGGGCTGGTGGCGGAGGATGACCGGGTCGTGCGAGTGTCGTCGCCGCGGCTAAGTGCCGTGCCGGAGGCAAGGCGCCTGTGGTAACCAGTCTGTCCTAGCAGAGCGCAGCTTCCGCTCACTTGCAGAGCCGCGCGCTGTCGTGCTATACTGCGGCCCCATGGCGGGCAGCGAAGAGGAAGGACGGCTAGTGCGATGCCCAAATCGGCCCCGGAAGACGAAGGGACGAGGATAGAGGTCGTGGGCGAGATCAACACGAGCATAGCCTATGCCAACTTCGCGAGGGTGCGGAGCACACCCTATGAAGCCCTTATCACGTTCGCGCGGATCGATCCTGCCACGGCAGCCGGCAGAGAGGACGTCGCGGAGACGGTGGACGCACCGGCGGTCGTACGAATCGCCCTTCCCCACCAGGTGTTGGTGGGGCTGCGAAGAGCGATCGAGGGGCAGATGAGCAGGCACCCGGAGCTTTACTCGCCGACGACGGAGGAGGACTAGTGCGGTGAGCCAAGGGGCGCTGACCCGCTACGCGGTTTCGCAGGACGACTCGGCAGCTGCTGGGTTGGTCGGCGCCGAGGCCACTCAGTCGCTAACCCGGTGTCGCGTCATGCCACAGTCCCTACCCACCAGTCGCAGGCTCCTGTTGCACACATCACGTGACGACCCAACACCCTCCCTGCCTCTGGAGCGGGCTGCTAGCCCGCTTGGGCGGGCCGTTATCGCCTGTACTGAGACGCACGTGACCTTCGACGAAGCCCTGCTCGACGCCATGCGAGCGGCAACCATGTCACCGGGGGGCGGCGAGGTGGACAGAGGCGCATGTGGCATAGTGAAGGTGGGATTCCCCGTCCGCAGTGCCGACTATGATGAGCGGCCATACGAGGCGTAACAGAACACGGCAGCTGCCCCGGCGCGTGTACCTGGATACCCAGTTCGTTTTCGCCTACCTCGTTGAAGACGATTACGACCACCGAGCCGCTGAAGCCGAGGCCGATGGGCTGAAGCAGCTTTCGCGCGCCCAGCTGGTCCAGGCATTCATCTCTCTCCTCGTCCTGGACGAGCTTGCGTGGAAACTGGCAGGCGTTCTCTACGACGGCGCTCAGAGGAAACGGGGGGCCTGGAAGGCCTTGAGCGCCAAGGAGAAGAGACGCGCATACAGGCGTCATTGTCCCGACATTGCGGATGTCGTCGACGAGTTCCTACGCGAGCCCTGGATCCGCGTGACGCATATTGGACAGCAGGAATGTCGGGGGTTTGTGCACGTCTTGCGCCAGTACAGACTTTGTCCGGCAGACGCATGCCACTTGGCCTGCGCGACGCATCGGCGCATGGGCGCGATCATGAGCAACGACTCGGATTTTCGTGACCTCGAGAGCGCTCCCGTTGAGATCCTCCTGTACGGTGGCAAGGCTTGAGGCAACCACGGCACTCGCCAGGTGACGCGTCGTGGCCGACCTCACTCGAACCCAACTCATAATCGTTGCCGTTTGCCTGGCGGCCATCGTGGTGGCGGGCAGTTGGATCGCCTGGAGCAAGGTGCGCCAAGTGCCTGCGCCCAGCGAAGACGAGTTCTTCGCGGGGCAGCCGGTGGCCGCACCGCCCGCACCACCCCTGGTCGTGTATGTGTCGGGGCAGGTGCTGCGTCCGGGGTTGTATGAGCTGCCGCAGGGCGCCCGGGCGGGGGATGCGGTGGCCGCGGCGGGAGGCTATACGGCGGCCGCCGACGTCGAGAGGATCAACCTGGCCGCGCCGCTTCAGGATGGGGACCAGGTGCACATCCCGGCCAGGCAGATGGCCGCCAGCCCGGACGCTGCGGGGGCGGTCGCGCCCGCGCGGGCCGGGAGGGTGAGCATCAACCACGGCACCTTCGAGGAGCTCCAGCGGCTGCCGGGCGTGGGGCCGGAGATAGCGCGGCGGATCGTGGAGTATCGGCAGAGCCACGGCTACTTCCGCAGCCTGGAGCAGCTCAAAGAGGTGTCCGGCATCGGGGACAAAAAGCTCGAGCAGATGCGCCCCATGCTGACTCTGTAGGCGCCCGCGCTCATCGTGAACGCCTCCCCGCAAGCCACGTCGCCGGGCCGGGAGGACTCCACTTCAGCCTCCGCACCTTCTCTCGTCGGCACGCGGCCTCTGGCGACGGTGAGCGTGGCCTTCATAGCGGGGGTGGCGCTGGCTGCCTTCGTGGCCTTCCCCGCGTCCCTCTGTGTCGCCGCCTCTGTGCTCGTAATCGGCCTGCTGGCGGCGTTGGCCAGTCGCCGGCGCATGGCCTTCGCGGCACTGGTAGGCTTCGCGGTCGCCGCGGGCTGGGTGTGGCTTGCGGCCAACGGGGTCGTTGCAGGGAACGACCTGTCCCAGTTCGTGGGCGAGCAGCCGGTGCGCGTGCGGGGGCAGATCGTGTCCGATCCGGCCCGGCGCGGGCGCTTCACGGTTTTCACCCTGGAGGCCGCGAGCGTCCTACGGTCGGAGCGCTGGCACACGGTCTCGGGCAAGGCGCGCCTGTTCGTGTCCGGGGCTCTGGACGCTCGTCGCGGCGACAAACTGGAGCTAGGCTGCACGCTGCAAGCGGTGCCCGAGGCGACTAACCCCGGCCAATACTCGCCCGCGGAGCACCTGGCCCGACGCGAGATACGGGCACAGGCCTATGTGGGGCCCAAGGGGGTCTTGCGACACGAGCGCGGTTCGGCGCGCAGTGCGCACGCTCTGGCGGCACGGGCGCGGCGGGTGATGTTCGCCGCGCTGGAGCGCACCATGCCGGGCGATAACCCCGGCCTGTACGCGCGGCTACTGGCCAGCATCGTCTACGGCACGCAGATCGCGCCGCTGCCGCGGGAGATCACCGAGGCCTTCCGGCAGAGCGGCACCGTCCACGTGCTGGTGGTGTCGGGCAGTCAGGTAACCATCCTGGTGGCCGCGCTGCTGCTGATGACCCGCGCGCGGCGCGGGCGGCTGCACTGGCCTCATCTGCTGCTGGCAGTCCCCATCCTGGTGCTGTTCGCGCTGCTGGTGGGGCTGGGGCCCTCGATCCGGCGGGCGGTGAGCATGTGCCTGCTGCTGCTGGCGGGTGGAGTGGCGCGGCGGGACTACGATGCCTACACGGCTCTGGCGCTGGCGGGGCTGATAGTGGTGCTCATGGACCCTCAGGCCATCCGGGACGTGGGCGCGCAGCTCTCGTTCGCGGCCGCCTTCGGGGTCATCCACTTCCTGCCGCGCAGGCGAGTCGCGCAGATGCGCTTCTGGCCGCGCCTGGGCCTCATGGCGCTGGTGGGTACCGTCGGGGCCTGGGCGATGACGCTGCCCATCCTGGCCCACTGTTTCCACGGCTTTCCGCTGCTGGGGGCCTTCGCGAACCTGGCGGTGGTGCCCCTGGCGGCCCTGCTCATCCCCATGGGCCTGGTCGCCACCGTGGCGGCGCTGATCGTCCCCCCGCTGGCGGCTCTCCTCAACGCCCTCAACCGAGGGCTGATAGACATCATGCTGGGCATAGCCCACTGCTTCGCCGAGCTGCCGGGCAGCTATGTTGAGGGCGTCGGCATGTCCTTTGGCGGCGCAGTCGTCTGGTACGCCGGCGTGCTGGGTCTGCTGGGGGTGGTACGGGCGCCCTGGGGGGAGACGGCCTTGCGGCGCAAGCTGGCCGTCGCGCTAGTGGTGGTCGTGGCCGCGGCGGTGGTGTGGTATGCGCTGACGCTGCCGGCCGCCGAACTGACCATCACCATGCTGGACGTGGGCGACGGCGAGTGCCTGGTAGTTCGCTCTCCCACCGGCAAGACCATGCTGGTGGATGGCGGCCGAGCGACCAATGGCGGCGAAGGGGTGGGGCGCGAGGTCATCCTGCCCTACCTGGTGCTGCGCGGCATCCGTCGGGTGGACTGGCTGGTGGTTACGCATCCGCACGACGACCACGTCAATGGCCTGACCGCGGTGGTGCGGGAGATGCCGGTGGGCATGGTGCTGGACTCGGGCATTGCCGGGGACTCGTGGGCCGCGCAGGAGCTCTGGCGGGCCGTCGAGGCCGCGGGCGTGCCGCGAAAGCCCGCACGAAGAGGCGAGCGGGTGGACCTGGGCGGCGGGGCGGTGGCCGTGGTCCTGTCGCCGCGCGAGCCGGTGCCGCAGGGAACGGAGGCGGACGTGAACAACGGCTCCGTGGTCCTGAAGCTCGTCTACGGGCGGTTCAGCGCGCTGCTGACGGGGGACCTGGAGGAGGAGGGGGAGTCCGCCCTGCTGCGCAGCGGGGCCAACGTGCGGGCGACGCTGCTCAAGGTGGCTCATCACGGCAGCGAGACCTCGAGCACGCCCGCCTTCCTGCGGGCGGCGGCGCCGGAGCTGGCCTTCATCTCTGCCGGCCACAGCAGGCGCCTGGACAATCCCTCGCCCGAAGTGCTTGAGCGTCTTGAGGAGGTGGGAGCGGAGGTGCGTCGAACCGATACTGAGGGAGCCGTTTCCCTCAAGACCGATGGCAGGGACTGGTCGGTCGAGGCCTTTCGCCCTGGGCGGCGCGCGGAGCGGGCCGCTGCGGGCGTGGGGCCAGCCTATCTGTGGGGCCAAGTAGGCCAGGTCGGGCCTACGCAGGCCCGTGCACCCCGCGGGAGAGGAGGGAGAGCAAGCCAGACGCGGAGCCTGGTAGCGGCATCCACAAGCCCATTGACGGGAGGGTAACATGGTGATCTCCCCGCGCACTTACAGTCTGACGTTGACGGTCATGATTTGTGTGGCCTGGCTGGTGTCCGGTTGTGGCGGCGACGGTGGTGGCGGAGGACTGCCGGTGGCGCTGACGGGCAAGATCACCGGCACCATGCTGGACACCGCCTCCTGGCTGCCTACCAGCAACGGTCGCGTGCGGGCCATCGCCGTGGCCGCCGCCGGCGTGGAGGGCGGCGGCAAGACGTACGTGTCGGCGCGGCAGGGCGGCCCGGGGGAGTTCGAGATCAGCCTGCCCGAGGGCACCTACACGCTGGAGTCGTACACGCCGGACACCATTGCCAGCAGCGGCCGGGAGTACCTGGGGCAGCGGCTGGCGGACGTGCAGGTCAACGCGATGAACACCACCAACGTCGGCAATCTGTACGTGCCGACCATCATCACTGCGGACACCTACACGTCGGACGGGGTCCTCATCTCAGGCTGGCATTGGCTCAGGGACAACCCGCCCGACCCGAATCCGTTCACCGACACCAGCTTCTGGACGTTCTCGAGCATTCGACGCGACCTTCTTGCCACTCTGGTGGCTGAGTTCCGGCTGCTGGTGACCAACAAGGTCAACGGCGGCGCGGGCTTTGGGACCACCATTACGATCTTCGTCGCAGGCAACGGCGTCTCGTGGGCTCAGGTCGTTCTGCCCCCGAACTCCAAGCCGCCGGACGCTGTCTATCCGCTGGAGTACGAGGGCTATCAGACCTACGCCACCACGACCCTCAACAAGAACTACGTCACCGCGGCGGGAGGCGTGGACGTTGGCGTGGGGCGTCCTCTTGCCTTCCCCTATCACGTGGCCACGCAGCAGGCCGCGCTGCGGCTGATCGAGTACCCGCCGCCCACGCCGGTCCCGGCGTGGCCGTAATCGAGCTGGAGCGGCGGCTGCTGAAAGGCGAAGACGCCGCCCTCATTGAGGGCGGCGTCTGTCAGCCGGTAATCGACCGTCGGGCCTCTACTCCTCGTCCTCTTCCTCTTCGCCTATGATGGTCCAGGAGTAGTGCTTCTCGCCCATATAGAGATGGTAGCTGAGCTGCTTGCCCCTCTGGCGCAGGAGCCAACGGGGCGCCTCCATCTCCTTGGTCAGGTCCTCCGTCTCCATGGGGATGGTGGCCACGGGTTCCTGGCGCTTGTAGAAGTTGAACAACTCGGCGGTCTTGGCACCGGGCTTGCAGACCACCACGTACAGGCTGGGTGGCAGGCCCTTCATGATGCCGCTGTCATCGCCCATCTCGCGCTGGAAGGCCAGCAGCCACACGGGTGCGCGCTCCTCGGGGAAGACCAGCTTGTCGGCCTTGATGGGAATGAAGGCGGTGATGCACTCCCAGGTGCGCTTGAGGCCGCTGCAATTCTCCAGGTCCAGGGCCTCGCGCTCTTCGTCCTTGATGGGCCGTCCCGCCTGGCCCAGCACGTGCAGCGCCTCGCCCCTGGGGATGGGGGTCTGTGCGCGCAGGGGGCGGGTCGGCTTCTCCTGCGCCCAGGCCAAGGCCAAGCCAAGGGCCAGCAACGCGCAGCTCAAGACAACGATCAGGCCGAGCAGTCCACGTCGGCGTAGCATCGTGCCTCACTCCCGTCTGGCAGGCTCCGTGTGATAGAATGCACCGGGAGGCTCGGTTGTTCCCTCGTCTCTCGCTTATTAGACGCGCGCGAGCGGCCGATGGTTCTGGCCAGGCGGCGTGATGGCGGTCACCACGGCGCCGTCATCCTGAGGTGCGACTGGTGCTGCGTAGCGAAGCGCCGCTGCTTCGCAGAGCAGCAAGCGCCGTTGAGCTGTGGATGGCCAG
>JBHIEF010000182.1:0-8800 GCA_046760465.1 Armatimonadota bacterium
GGTCTTGAGGCGAGGCCGCAGACGGTGGTGTCGGATGTAAGGCGGATTCGCTACGATGGCCCGAAAGGTCTCGGTCGGCGGTTCGCGCAGGAAGTCGCGTATCTCCACGTCGGCGACGTCGTGCTCAGACAGCCCGTGTTCGAGGGCCTCGCGGAGGGCCCCCGGATCAACCTCGCGGCCGCGCAAGCGCAGGCGCCTGCCGATCTCCGCCTCGACTGCCTTTGCGGCACGCAAGAACGCCCCGGCGCCGACGGCTGGATCGAAGACCACATCCGCGCCACCGGATACGACATACGCCACCATGGCCTGCGCGATCCAATCGGGAGTCCAGAACTGGCCCTTCTCCCGCAACGCCTCCCGCGCTGGTCCTGTGACGGGGAGTTTGTTGTTCGCGCTACCCATGGGGGTCTGCGCCCCTTTGCTCCCGCACTTGGTCAAGCAGGGCAAGTGCCCGCGTACTGAGTTCCATGCTTCCGCCCTGGAACCTCACGTATGGTAGCACGTGCCCGTTTCCGTCGACTATGCAATCCGGCACCAGTTCGGGCTCCTCACGCGCAGCAGCCAGTGGATAGCCGTAGTGGTAGTAGCAGCGGTAGGTCACCTTGCGCGTCACGGCGCCGCCTGGCGCCTGGAAGGTCTGAGCGCGCGGCTCGATCTTCCTCTCCTTGATCAACTCCTCAAACTCGTCGAAGGGTATCCCAAAGGCAAGGTCGTAGAACACGTGCCAAATGTGTATGGGCACCGTGCTTTGTGCTTGCCAGTCCCGAAGGGCATCCCAGTCCTCCTCCTTGAGGATGATCGTGGGGAGGACGGCGTTCTTGGGGAGGCCGAGCTGGCCGCCAAGCCTTCTCATAGGGCGCAACGCGGAACCATAATCCGGCATCTGCCGGGCTACCCACAGGCTGTTCTCGCACTCAACAGCCAACAGCGCTCGCGACAGCAGGTCGACCAATTCATCCTCCGCGGTGAACGGAAGCTGCTCCACGCCTCCGACGGCCTCGACGGTCCCCCAAACCTGGGCCTTGTCAGCGCTCGAGAAGACGAGCAGGTCCGGCCGCTTCACCTCTCCCAAGCCCGCCTCCTCCGGTCGCGTGAAGTACAACTCGAACTCGCGGGGGCTGTCGTCGGGGGCGGTTCCGCTCGGTCCATAGGGGATGGCCAAGTACGTGCCCGTTTCGTTGACCGCTTCGATGAGACGCTCCTCGCTCCATCGGCCTTGCGACCATCGCATGAGGAAGTCGCTGCCCCTGAGCTGCCGGGGGTTGAGCACGAACTCCGCCCAAGGCACCGCAAGACGCCCCCTGAGCTCCAGCTCAACCTCGACCTCGGCCACACTGAGAATGCGGTCAAACAGGTCCATGTCGGCTCCGCCCTCTCACAGTGCGCCCGCACAGCCTGCTGTGCGTGGCCGTGACGCGCGCTTCACCTGCCCCTTCCCCCCGGAGCAGCGTCAGGCTTTCAGGCCCTTGAGCTTGCCGTCCATCTTCTTGCTGGCCTTCATCATCTGCCGCCAGGTGACGGTGCGGCCCTTGTAGGCGGCTTCGCGGCCCAGGATGGCGGTCAGGTTGCTGCGCACGCTGTCGGCGGTGTTGTCCAGGTACTGGCGGGTGTCAAGGCTGGCCCAGAAGTCCTTGATGTTGTTGACGGCGCCCTCGGTGAAGATGGGGCCGGTGCTGCCGCCCTCCCACTTCTCGCCGTTGCGGATCCACACTTCGCCGCCGTAGTGGGTGTCCACCGTGCCCTCGGAGCCGTAGACGCGCACGCACATGTCGTGGAAGCCCTTGAGGAACTGGCTGGAGCTGAAGTCAATGATGACGTCATTGGGGAACCAGTAGGTGACTACGAAGTGGTCCCAGCAGTCCCCCACCTCGGTGCGCACCTTGCGGCCGCCGGTGCCGCGGGCGCGCAGGGGAGCGGCGTCCAGCAGCCAGGTGGCCACGTCGAGCACGTGGATGTTCTGCTCCACGATGATGTCGCCGGAGAGCGCGATGTCGAAGACCCAGTTGCGCATACGGGCCTCGGGCGTGCCGGGCTGGGTGCGTACGCCCAGGCGGCCGGTCTGGTAGAAGCACTGGCCCAGGACGGGCTCGCCGATGGCGCCGGCGTGCACCCGGCGGGCCGCCTCCCTGAAGGCGGCGTTGTTGCGCGTCTGGAAGTCCACCAGGACCGAGAGCTTGCCCCTGGCCTTGCGGCCGCACTCCAGGATGGTCTGGCAGCCGGGGACGTCCACGGCGATGGGCTTGGCCAGGAACACGTGCTTGCCGGCGTCCACGGCGGCCTCGGCCTGCTCGGGGTGGAAGAAGGGCGGGCTCTCGATGGCCACGGCGTCGAGGTTGCCCTCCAGGAGGCTCCGGTAGCCCGACAGGCCGGTGTAGCAGCGGTTGGGGTCCACGCCGAACTCGTCGCGGGCGCGGTCAACCCGGTCCTGGAAGTAGTCGTGCACAGCGACCACCTTGGTCTTGGAGTGCTGCTGGAAGAGCTTGCCGATCCAGAGGCCGCGGCCGCCGCAGCCGATGATGCCCAGCTCCAGATTGCCGTTGGCCTCCTGGGCGCGGGCGGAGCCGGCCTTCAGTATGGTGAGGGTGGCGCCGGCGGCGCCCGCGAGGAAGCTGCGCCGGGCGATGGGTCCCTTCTCTGTATCTTGCTGCATCGAAGACCCCCCTTGGGCGAGGTTCGCGTGCCGGAGCGTGCGCCGGTAGCTTCACCTCACGACTTCCCAGTCCTTCTCGATGTCGGCAGGACACGGCGTCGCCAGCCCTTCGACTTGCGGACCGGGAGGCTGCCGCCGTCGTCACGGGCGCACCCGCTGGCGCACCAGATCAGGCGATAGCGGGACGTTCTCGAACTGGTACGTGAGGCGCTCAAGCTCCTCGCCGGTCATGCCCAGGCGGCAGACCAGGCGCGCCGGCTCGACGCCCTCGGGCACGTCGAAGAGCCACTGGCAGTCGTGCAGCAGATACCCCTCGCGGCTGCTGACCTGGCCGGAGCCCTTCGGTATGGTGGGGCCCCGGAGGGGCTTGCCGCGGGCCGTCTCCAGCCGCAGCTCCACACCCCACGCGCGGCGGCGTGTGCCCCCCTCGCCGGACGGGTCCGGCACTCGGAGCTGCGTGTGAACGCGGTAGCGCCCGTCCGGCTCCTGCCTCAGGTCCAGGAGCGCCAGCGTGCAGTCCTCTTCACTCGCTGCCGCCGGAGCGTCCGCCAGGGGCACGGCCAGCTCCACGAAGCTGGCGCTGGTGTAAACCAGTAGGTCGCCCTCCAACAGGGCCAGCTCCGCCGCCTGGGGGCCGGGCAGGCCCAGGTTGAGCGACAGGACGGCCTGAGGTTGGAGGCCGAAGACTTCGCCCTGCTCCCACCGGCTGGGCTCCACCTGCTGGGTGGCGATGATCTCTCCCCTGTCGTCCACGGCCAAGACGTGGGGGTCGAGGGCGTACACTCGTGCCAGGTCGAGGTCGTCGTCGGCCCGAATCTCCAGCTCCAGGCGCATGCGGCGCTCAGCATAGGCCTGCTCGCCGCCGGCATCGCGCAGAAAGCGGAGAGTCACCCTGTCGTCCAGGTAGGCGTTGCGCAGGTAGAGGCGGTAGGGGCCGACGACGGCAGTGGGCGCGGTCTCGTAGGGGTCGCGGCCCTGGTGCAGGCGGTAGCGGCCATTGACGATCCCCTCACCGGGCCACGAGTCATACGCGACGTAGCACCCAGCCTGCCCGGCCAATTCGTGCAGCACGCGGCGCAGCGGGGCGTCCTTGACGTCAATGGTGACCTTCGGCTCCTCGTCGGGGACATTGAAGGGGCTGTGCAACTCGGCGCCCGTCTGCTCCTGGAGCTGCGCCAGGACCTGGTTGATGGGCGCGTCCTTGACCGCAATGGAGACCGACTGGGCCTGGGCGCATACGCCGGCCAGCACGGTCGCCAGGAGCCAGAGCGCGGCTCTCATGGGCTTGCGCCCCCCTACGCTGCCGGTGTCCTTCGTTCCTTCGAACCCTCTGCCGCGGCTCTTGTTCCCGGCGGGCCGGGAACGACCTTTGGCAGGGCGCATTGCGTCCGCGACCCAGCCGCCGGCTCCCATCCTCCAGCCCAGGCAGGACGTTGGCGTGTGCCGTGGAATCTGGTGCCAGCACCTCCGAGGAGGATGTCGCCATGCGCGAACTCATTGCCCTGCTCCTGGTCCTGCTGGCCTGCGCCGGCGCGTCGCGTGCCCATGCGGCCGAGGCGCCGTTGAGGGTGTGTCTGGTCTCGGGGTCGGCTGAGTACGACTCCGACGCCTCGCTGGCGGCCTTCCAGGAGTATCTGGAGGAGGGCTACAACGCCGAGTGCACGCTGCTGAAGGCGCGGGGTTTCGAGGAGCTGCCGGGCCTGGAGGCGCTGGACGACTGCGAGGTGGCGCTGTTCTTCACCCGCCGGCTGACCATCGAGGGCGAGCAGCTTGAGCGCGTGAAGAGGTACTGCCAGGCCGGGCGGCCCATCGTGGCCGTGCGCACGGCCAGCCACGGGTTCCAGAACTGGTTGGAGTTCGACAAGCTGATCCTGGGGGGCAACTACCACGGGCACTTCGGGCGCGGGCCGACGACCAAGGTGGTCATCGAGCCCGAGGCCAAGGGCCATCCCGTGCTGGAGGGGGTGGTTGACCTCAAGTCGCGCGCCAGCCTCTACAAGACGGCTCCGCTGGCCGAGGACGCGCAGCTCCTGATGACCGGCTCGACGCCCGAGTCCGAGGGCTCGCAGCCGGTGACGTGGACGCGCACGTACAAGGGCGCGCGCGTGTTCTACACCTCCTTGGGCGGGCAGGAGGACTTCGAGAACGCCACCTTCCTGCGCCTGATCGCCAACGCGCTGTTCTGGGCGGCCGAGCGGGAGGTGGAGCGCCACGAGCTGGCCCCGCCGGCCCAGAGACCTCGGCCGGAGGGGACGCTGCGGCTGAAGCTGCGGTCGCGGGTGGAGACCTTCAAGGGCAGCGGCGTGTGGGACGAGGTGACCGTCCAGAAGGAGCTGCCGGTCGCCGAGACGGCCATCCTCATCTGCGACATGTGGGACACGCACTGGTGCCGGGAGGCCTCGCAGCGCTGTGGTGAGATCGCCCAGCGCATGGCCCCGGTGGTCGAGGCGGCGCGGGCCAAGGGCGTGCAGATCATCCACTGCCCCTCGGAGACGCTGTACTTCTACGCCGACTGGCCGCAGCGGCGGCGCATGATGCTGGCCCCCAAGGTCGAGCCGCCCGAGCCCCTCGATATCCCCGAGCCCGAGCTGCCCATTGACGCCTCCGACGGCGGCTGCGAGAGCGACGACGAGCCCTACTCGGCCTGGACGCGGCAGGACGCGCGGATCGAGATCGGCCCCTACGACGGCATCAGCCACAGCGGGACGGAGGTCTACAACCTGCTGCGCCAGCTAGGCATCGAGAACCTGATCGTGATGGGCGTGCACACCAACATGTGCGTGCTGGGCAGGTCGTTCGCCATCCGGCAGATGACGCGCTGGGGGATACGCTGCATGCTGGTGCGCGACCTGACCGACACCATGTACGACCCCAAGATGGCGCCCTTCGTCAGCCACGACGAGGGGACCGAGCTGGTGGTGCAGCACATCGAGAAGTACTGGGGGCCGTCCCTGCTCAGCAGCGACCTGGTGGCGGGGTTGCCGTAGGGCCGCCGGGGGGAGTGCCCAGCGGCTGCTGCCCAGCAAGCTGACTGAGACGCGGAGGAGGGATCAACGTGTCCTGGATACCGACAAAGCCACTCACTGAGATTACGCTCGAGGACCTGGAGGAGCTCATAGGCGTTGCCGAATCGGACCGCCTTGAGTTCAAGCGCGATGCGTACGGGACGACCAGGGAAGATAGGCGGGAGATGCTGCGGGATATCACCTCGTTCGCCAATGCACGGGGAGGGTACCTGCTCCTTGGCATTGAGGAGGATGACGAGGACCGAGCGACGGAGATTGTGGGCATTCCGCAGGCGGAGGAGGAGGGGACGCGAATGCTGTCCTGTTGTCTGGCGTGCATTGAGGCTCGCGTCCTTGGGCTCAACTTCCACACCGTCCCCGTCGGCGACGGCCTGCAAGTGCTGATTTGGCAGATCCCCAGAAGCACACGTGCCCCGCACATGATCATCTTCAGGGGAAGGCAGGAGTTCTGGAGGAGGCATGGGCGGCAGAAGGACCAGATGACCATCGAGGAGATCAGGGAGGCCTGTCTGCGCACGGAGAGCATCCGGCGCAGCCTGGAGGACTTCCTGGCAGAGCGGCGTGAGAGCGTGCTCGCGCAGATCGGCGGAAAGCCCTGGCTCTGGCTGACTGCGACGCCGCTGGTGGTCAGGGGCGAGCTGGTGGATATTGGCGACGAGGTAGTGCGCCAGATCATGCTGAAGCCACCGTACCGACGGGAGCCAGGGGAATGGACGGTGGAGTGCTCCGACAGGGTGAGGCCGTCTCTCTATGGCCTTGTGACGGAACTGGATCACTCACGACGGTTGGAGGTGTTCCGGAACGGTCACATGGAGTTCCGCGTGCCCATTGGCGCGTCGTTCTGCAGAGAGGAGTTCGAGTCGCCGCCCGGCCACAAACACTCGGTGCTGTACCCGTATCCGCTGGCCGAGTATCCGCTGAGCTTCCTCCACTCCGTGGGTGCCCTCGCCGATCACGTTGCGATCATGGAGCCGACAGTGATAGGCTTGAGCATCCTGAACGCTGGGGGGCTGGCGCTGCGCGGAGGGGTACCCGGAACGTATCACTACCGAGTGCAGGGCATTGACAGGGTTCCAACGTGGAAGCACGACCAACATCTTGAGGTTCCGTTCATGCAGTTCGCATACCCGATGCAACCTGACCAGGTGGCGAAGAGCCTAGCAGACAGGGTCTGGAATGCGTTCGGCTACGAGGAATGTCCGGTCCTCGACGAAGATGGCGAGCTGGTGCTCGAAGGGAACTAGGCTGCGGCCACGCGGGGCGTCTGGTCGGGGCGAGACGCCCCTCCTACAGGGTCGGGGTGGCGGGCCGGCGGGCGCAGGCGGTTATGAAACCACTTCTAGTCGCCCGGCACTTCCTTCCACAGCTTCTTCAGGGTCTCGTACATGAAGGGGTCGTGCTGGAAGACCTCGGCGCGCACGAACGGATAGAAGTCGTTGGTGCCGAAGAAGGCCTCGGTCAGCTCCGCGAAGTACTCCTGATCGTTGTTGAGGGCGTAGGCTCTGGCCATCTTGCCGTGGGCGCGCAGGACGGACTCGTACGAGCCGCCCTCCACCGCGCGTTTGTAGGCCTCCTTGATGTCCGGGTTGTCGTAGCCCAGGACCTGGTGGTGATAGGCGTGGGCCAGCTCGTGCAGGACCATGTAGGGCTGGTCCCTGGTCCAGGTGAGGAAGTTGGCCGCATTGGCGATGTCCACCGAGCCCGCCTTCTCGGGGTTGTAGCCGTTCTCTTTCAGCCACTCCCTGGAGGGGTGATAGCAGGCGCAGGGGTGGCGCTCGTCCTCGATCTCCATCCAGATGCGGACCTTGTGCAGCTGCTGGAGGGCCGGCTCGGGGACGACCCGGTTGATGTCGTAGAGCTTGACGCGCAGGAGGGCCAGGGCGCGCTTGCTGAGGTCCTTCTTCTCCCGCAGCAGGCGCTTGTTGACGTAGACCCTGAAGCCCTCGATCTTGCGCGGCTGGTAGTTCTCGGTGGGGTCGTACCTGAGCTCGGCCTGCGGCGCAAGCAGCAGACAGCAGGTCAGTGCCAGGGCGTTCATGTCGGTCAGGTCCCCAATCGCTCACGTGGTTCGCGGCGTGGGTAATGTAGGCGGGGGGCGAGGGTGCTGTCAAGCGTGGAGCAGGAGGCACGGGCCGGCAGAGGGAACGAACACGCGGTCGCGGCAGCTACGCAGGCCTCGCCTCGGGTGACGCAGGATGGCGTCCGACAACGCAACAGAGGCCGATCTCGCTCCCGAGGCCACCCTCGCGCCTCCTCCGCGCCGCGTCCCACCCGCAGTGCAGATCGTGTGCCTGTTCGGCGGGACGAAGGGCTGCCTGTGGTTCTGGCTGTTCTTCGGGGCCCTGGGCGTGTGGGGGCTGCTTGAGACCCTCCTGGCCCGCTACACGGTCGCGTGGTCGGCGGTTGGGCTGGTGGTGTTCTCGATCGTCACCGTTATCGCGCTCCTGCTGGTCGCGGCTTCCGTGCGCGAGGGCCTCAAGGAGCGGCGCCTGCTGGTCCATGGCCAGTTCGCCGTGGGCCGGGTCACGGACGACGAGGGCCTGGGCCCAAAGGTCTCGCGTCTGACACTGGAGGTCACCGCGGACTCCGGCGAGAGGCTCGAGGTCCGCGGCACCGCCTACTGGGACGACTTCCCCGAGCCACAGCCCCGTCGTCGGCTGCTCTACGACCCCACCGATCCGGACAACACCTTGCTGCTCGACAACGACGCCGCCTCCCACCCGCCACAGCTAGATGGCCGAGGCGACTTCCGGCGACCCGGCCTGGCCGAGGTCTGCGTCGCCCTCTCGTTTCCACTGCTCGTCCTGCTCGTCCCCGTCCGTGGGCTGGTGGTCCTGTTGATCTGGGGCCTCGACTCGCCCGCGGAGTGAACAGACGGCCCGCGTCCAGTCGTGCAGGACCTCGCGTCTCGCCGGGGAACCTACCCTGCGCACACAGCCCCGTGCAGGTGGCGCCCGCGACCGGAGTCTGGCATGTTGGCCAAAGTCGGCAGTGCGGCCGTGTACGGCATTGACGCCTACCTCGTGGAGGTGGAGGCGGACATCCAGAAGGGCATGAGCCGCTTCTCGCTGGTGGGCCTGCCCGACGCGGCCGTCAAGGAGAGCGAGGACCGCGTCCGCGCGGC
>JBHIEF010000183.1:0-8677 GCA_046760465.1 Armatimonadota bacterium
CTACTACGAGGTATACGAGGCCTACGAGCGGGCCGCCGCCGAGGCCCTGGCGAAGGAGGAGATCCCGGCCGAGTACCGCCGCCACGTGCGTGAGTACTTCGACGCCCTGGCGGAGGGGGAAGAGCCCGGCGAGGACGATTGACCGGCTCGCACGTGCAGAGGGGAGCAGAGGAAAACGGGCGCTCGCTCAGGCGAGCGCCCGTTGCCATTGCGGCATGTGTCCAAGCCTACCAGGTGAAGCCGTAGGAGCCGCCCCAGTAGAACTCGGTGCTGCCGAAGGCCTCGAGCAGGCCAACGTCAATATTGAGCTCTGGGACGGGCGAGGCCTGCACGCCGTAGTTGATGGAGTCGCCTGCCAACTCCAGCGCGAGCGTCACTTCGTCGCTGAGGCCGGCCTCGACGGACCCGAAGAGCTGGAGGTCGTCCCCCAGGAACGGGACGACCTGGGAGAGGCTATCGGCGAACAGCGGGGACTCGCTGAGCAGCACGCCCACGTTCAGCCGCAGGGGCGGATCACCGGCCTCCAGGTCGCTGAAGTTCTTGCTGACCACGCCGTAGAAGCCGATGTCGGCCGAAGAGAGCGACAGCGGGCCAATGGAGCCCATGCCCATGAAGTCGTCCCACTGCTCGAAGACGTCGGTCACGCCCACGGCGAGACCGAGCGAGTCGTCCGGCTCCCCCAGCACCTGGTACTTCAGGTGCAGCCCGATCTGCTCATCCTCCAGTTGAGGTACGCCACCTGGCGGCCCCCCGGGTCCGACTATGAGCACACCCATGTCGAGGGCCCGAACGGCGACGGTGGCCTCGAGGCCCTCGATGATGCCCACGGTGGCCGCGAAGGTGGTCGAGGAGGCGTCGAGGTTGGGCACGCCCCCGAGGTTGTCAACGTCGAAGGTGTGCGCTGCAATGTCGAGCGTGTGTTGCCCCACTACCTCCGTGTTCGGCGTCATGATGACGCCGGTGTAGCCTCGCACTGCGGGGGCCGCCGAGCAAGCGGCGGACACTGTCAGCACGAGCAGTACGGCAAGAATGACTGTTGCACGCATTTGTGTGGTTCCCCTTCCCTTTGTCCAGCCGAGCGCTGTGCGTCCTTACGTGGCGTCCGCACACGGACGCCGTGATGAGACGGCACGTCACGGCTACTGGCCTGCGGACTCACACACCCCCCTTTCGAGACACGCCATGTGCGACGTCCGCGCGGCCGTCACTGGGCGGCGCTGAAACACCCAGTCGGTGGGAGGGGCTTCGAGCAGGTGTCCTAGGTTTCCCTGCGGTCCCTCGCCGGCCGGGCGCTCCCGACGCGGCCACGCGCGGTCCTTAGACAGCGGAGCGTCGCGATGTCCTCAGAATCGTACGGCAACATACACTAGAAAGCGTGCTTCGTCAAGCTTTTTGAAGCTGGCAACGCGCCCAGTCGCGCTCCGCTGGGGGTTCAGAGGCCTCGGCCGGGGGCATTGGCCGAGGGCCTGTGCAGGGGTGGCGCTACTGCTCCTCTCGAGCGTCAGGCACGGCCAGCGGTAGGGAGACGGTGAAGGTGGTGCCGCGGTCCTCTTCGCTGTCCACGGTGATGGTGCCGCCGTGGGCGGTGACGATGCGCCGGCAGATGTCCAGGCCGAGCCCCATGCCACCCTGGCCCTTGGTGGTGAAGAAGGGCTGCCAGATGCGCGCGAGCTGCTCGCGGGGGATGCCGCGGCCGTTGTCGGTTACGGTCACGAGGGCGTTGCCATCGCGCTCGCCCACGCTCACCGTGACCTGCCCGTTGCCGGGCTCCACCGCCTGCACGGCGTTGCGCACCAGGTTGAGCAGTACCTGCTTCATCTTGTCGCGGTTGAAGCGGGCGTGGGGATCGTCCTGGGCATACTGCCCGTCCAGTTGGACGAGTTTGGCCTCCTCATCGAAGCGCATGAAGGAGACCACTTCCCTGGCCACGTCATTGAGGGACACGGGCTCGGTCTCGTAGGCGGGCGCGGGGCGGGCGTAGTCGCGCACCTCGTTGATGATGTCCACCGTGCGCTGCACCTCGTCAATGATGGCTTGAGACCTCTCCCTCACCTCCGCGGGGTCCAGGTCGGCGGCGAAGTCGCGGATGTAGCCGGCGAAGTTCATGATGGCGGAGAGCGGGTTCTTCACCTCGTGGGCGATGCCTGTGGCCAGCTCCCCCACCACCGCGAGCTTCTCAGAATGCACGAGCTGCTCTTGGACGGCGAGCGCCTGCTCGTAGGCTTCCCGCAGACGCTGGTTGGCCGCGCGCAGCTCGTCGGTCAGACGGGCGCGTTCGATGGCCACCGCCGCTTGGTCGGCCAGGGCCTGGGTGAGCTCGATCTCCTCCTGGGTGAACTCGTGCACTTCGGCGGGGTAGACGCAGACGATGCCGATGCGGCGCCCCCGGCTCTCCATGCCCACACACATCATGCTGCGCAGGCCCTCGCGCAGGGCCTCCTCGCGGAAGCGGAAGCGGGGTTCCGTGGCGATGTCGGGCACGGTCAGCACTTCGCCCCGCAAGGCGGTCTGGCTGACCAGGCTGTCCTGTAGCCGCACGGGCCCTTTGTGGCGGTAGTCTATGCTCAGGCCGTAGGAGGCGCCCAAGTCTAGCGTGCCGGCGCGCTCGTTGATGAGGCGGAGGAGGCAGGCTTTCATGCCCAGCGCCGTGGGGATGGCCTCCACGATCACGCCCAACGTCTCGTCCAGACTGGCCGGCTCGGTCAGGGTCTCGGCCACCTCGTAGACGGCTTCCAGCTCCTCCAGCTTGCGCTTGAGCACCCATCCCTGATACGAGAGTCCGGTGACCGTGTCGGCCACGGACTTGAGCGTGTTGGCCGTCTGGCGAGCGATCCCCTCCGACCACACAGTCAGCTCCTGCGAGGCCTGCCAGAGCTGCTCCTCGTCCACCTGGGCCGACTTGGCTATGCGAGCCACCTGCTTACGCGTGAGCCGACGGGCCGGGCTTTGGCCGACAACCAGGAAGCCCATGAGTTGGTCCTGGACCTTGATGGGCGCCGCGATCTGGATCAGGTCGGCGTGGCAGTCGTAGCAGACGCACTCGTCGGTCTTCTGGAGTTCGGCAATGGCGTGTTCGTGGCTGCGCAGGCAACCTGCCACGCCAGCGTCCGAATCGGCGATCAGGCGGCAGAACTCGGTCATGCCGCTGATCCTGGTGATGGGCCGGCCCTCGTCGTCGCGGATGCGGGTGGTCAGGCCGGTGGTGGCGGCGAACCAGTCCTGGATCTGCTGGAGCACGTCAACGTCCACCAGCTCGCGCAGGGGCGGGATGCGCAGGGCTTCCGTTCGCCTAGGCTTGGTCACTGAATCGGGCATGGTCTCAGGTCCGCCAGCCGTCCAGCGGCCGCCCTGCGGCGCGGCTGGGGGGAGTCCGGCTGATAGTATACGCGGCCCGTACCGCTGGCGCAAGGTAGTAAGACAACGGGGACGCTTCCCAGTTCCGCCCAAGGAAGCGGGTGCCGCCCGGGCGGCGAACGGCGGGTCTGGGAAATGTCCCCGTTGCGGCGCAAATGGGGGAGGGCTCGCCCACGGCGTGCCCATCCGGTCGCCGGGAGGTTGTCTCCCCCGTGGCTCACTACGCCTCACAAAGAGATGCCGGATTGGCTGGGGTCCCTGCGGACCGCTCGGCGAGCCCTCCTGACGGGTCGAACTCGGCTGCAATCATAGGCACCAGCTCCTTGCTAGCGTAGTGCGCCGTGTTCACTGCTCCGCCTCTAGTATAGGCACCTTGCCGCGCTACATAAACTCCCCGCAACACTTTCGGCCGACCCAGGTGATGTCCACCACGGAACTGCCGTCGCGAGGCCGGCAAGGGTCGGCCCCGGCGCGAGGGAAAAGGCAGCGGGCCGGTGAATAGTGCCTCGCACTGCCGCTGCGCACACATCAGACGCGCACGGAGGGATCCCCGTGGCGAAGAAGGCCAGCAAGTTGGTTGTGCTGGGCATTGACGGCCTCATGCCCGAGCTGGTGCGCAAGTTCAGCGAGGAAGGGGCCACCCCCAACCTGGCTCGGCTGATGAAGCAGGGCACCTTCTGCGAGGCGCTGCCCTCGCCGCCCAGCGACACGCCCACCAACTGGACCACTCTGGCCACCGGCGCCTGGACGGGCACGCACGGCAACAACACCTTCGGCCCGCACATAGAGGGGGAGCCCTTCACCGAGCCGCACGGCCTGGGCAAGAACATCTTCCCGCCCTTCGCCAGCGTGGCAGATGACTGTCTGAACCAGCTCTCGGACGTGGAGTGGTTCTGGGAGGCCGCCGCGCGCGCGGGCAAGAAGTGCCTGCTGGTCAACTACCCCGGCGGCTGGCCGCCCAACTGCGATGAGGTGGTCACCGTGGACGGCGCGGGGCCCTATTGCTCGCGGCTGGTCAGGCTCACGGGCCCCAACGTATACGCCACGCGGGAGGCCGGACTGGAGGAGGGTGAAAACGAGATTCACACCACTCGCCCCGCCGGCTGGGGCCAGCTCCCTCGATCGGCGCGCGACCCCAGGGAGACCGTCTTCGTTATCACCGGCGAGACCGATCTGGAGCCGACCGAGGCGGGGTGGATCGTCGCGCGCAAGGCCGACGCGCCCGAACGCGTGGACGCTGACTTGCTCTACTGCGCTCTGGTGTTGGCCTCCAGCGAGGAGGCGTACGACCACGTGCTGATCGCCAAGGGCAAGGAGGCCTGCGAGGCGGTCGCCACGCTCAAGGTGGGGGAGTGGAGCGACTGGATCAGCGACGACTTCAAGACCCAGTGGGGCAGCGTGCCCGGCAAGTTCAAGCTGAAGCTGGTCGAGCTGTCGGATGACGCCCGTCAGATCCGCCTCTACCGCAGCACTATCTTCAACACCAAGGGCTGGGCGCACCCCGAGGAGGTGGCCGACGAGCTCATCGCCGACATCCTCGAGCGTGGCCAGATGGCGGGAAGGGAGGGCGCCCTGGAGACCGACGGCACCAACGAGGACGTGCCCAAGATCAGCCCGCTGTGCCAGGTGCGGGAGTCCATCGCCGATCAGTGTGTGGGCATCGGGCTCACCTGCGAGTACCTGACCAAGACCCGCGAGTGGGACGTGCTGTGGGCACAGATCCACGCCCCCGATGGGCTCAACCACCAGGCCATGAATGGCCTCTGCCCCGGCTCGCCCGAGTACGACCCGGAGCTGGAGGAGGAGACCTGGGACAAGTACCGCAGCGAACTGGCCAATCTGGACGGGCTGGTCGGGCATCTGCTGGAGCACTGCACCGCCGACGATACGGTCTTCGCAGTCATCTCCGACCACGGGGCCATCCCCACGCTCAAGCGCATCTGGGTGACGCACTGGTTCGTAGAGGCGGGTCTGGTCAACTACCTGATCAACGAAGAGACGGGCAAGATGGAGCTGGACTTGACGCGCAGCAAGGTGGTGGTGGGCGACCATCCGCTGGCGCAGAACGTGTGGGCCAACCTCAAGGGTCGCGACCCCGACGGCATCGTAGAGCAGGGCACCGAGTACGAGGAGGTCTGCGAGCAGATCATCAACACGCTTTACTCCATTCGCGATCCCGAGACCGGCGAGTGCCCCATCCACTTGGCCATCCGCAAGCGCGACGCCGAGTGGATGGGCCAATGGGGGCCCAACGTGGGAGACGTCATCTACTTCCTGGCGCCCGGGTACGCCAACGATGTGGGGATTCACAGCGTGGGGCCCATTGACCCGGATCGTCTGCCGGTGGACGGTATGGACCACCAGACCAGCGGCCAGCAGGGCGTACATCACTGCTACGCGCCCTGGGCCAGATTCGGAGGCTTCTCCGTGCGCGGCATATTCCTCCTCGCCGGCCCGGGCGTGCGCAAGGGCTACGACCGGCAGCCGGCCATCTGGATGCCAGACGTGACCCCCACCCTCGCGGCGCTGCTCAATATCGCCCCACCCAAGCACAGCGAGGGGACGGTCATCGCCGACCTGATGCTGAGGTCGTAGGGGGGCGTCGGCCCTCTGGCATCCTGAGCGACTGGAGCCGAGCGGAGGATCTCCCCTGAGCCTGAGCGGATACCGCCCGTGAGATTCTCCGGCGCTGCGCGCCTCAGAATGACATCCGACGCTTGGCGCGTTTCGGCAGCAAGCTGCCGAAACACCATGTTGCAGTGGGCCCGAAGGCAGGGCAGGAGCTTGCTCCTGCCCGATTCTGCTGTGCGACGGCACAACAACGTCAGGTGACCTTGCACTCCAGAAGGGGGTTTGGCTACGGCTGCTGTGCCAGCTTCAGCTTCGCCCAGGGATTCGGCAGCGTGCCAGCCAGGGCGTCTTGGATGGTCCCGCTGGCGGCGACCAGCCCTATCGCTGGGCCGGCCTGCGTGCCGAAGGCGTTGACGTAGAGAATCTGGAAGCTGACCTCACCGCCGGGCTCGGCCGCGAAGTCCTCGGCGGTGTTGGTGTCCAGGGGGATGGACAGTTCGGCCGTGTAGTCGCCCTCTCTTGCCTCGGTCGAGTGCTTCAGCGCGCCGCGTCCGTCGCGCTGGGGATCGTCCGCGAAGTCGTCGGGCGGGTCCAGCTTGACTCGATACTGGTCCAGGTAGATGCTGTTGGCCGCGATCACGACCTTCTGGTCGTCCCCCAGGCTGTCCCGGCCGTCGTTGTCTGAGTCGAAGCGCACGGCCACCGCGTCTACGCGGACGTTGTTCGCCTCCCAGATAGCATCGTAGTCCTCGCCCTTGATGACCAGGGCCAGATACAAGCTGGCGCCGTCGTTGGCGACGTAGACGGTCGTCGGCAGCACCTTGGTCGGCTGCACATTGGGCAGGCCGTAGAGGACCAGGCGCGTCTCGGCCTTGGTGGCCCCGGCCCACTCTCCCTCGGCGAGCTTGCCGTCAATCGTTGGCGCCCTCCGGCACCACTGGGCGGCCAGTTGCGTGATGGGCTTGTCGGGCTCCTGCGCCGGTATGGCGCCAGTAAAGGCCAGCAGCAGCCACAGGGACAAAGCGGCGAGGCGGACGTAGGTCATGGCGCACAGCTCCCTCTCCGAAGGCTCAGCCGAGGCCCCCGTGTCTGGGGCCAGTCCTTCCTACACTGCGGGCGCCGGGCATGTTTCATCCTGTCGGTGCCGACTGGGAGGGGCTCACACTGGTCTGCGCGGCAGGTGGTAGGCGGGGCCGCCAGGCGAGGGTGCTAAGAGGAGCCGCGGAACTTGGTCAGCCGGACCTCGTTGCCGGTGTCGTTGAACTGCACCTCGTCCATCAGCCTGGTGATGAGCAGAACGCCACGGCCGGAGGCCTCTTCGAGGCTGGGGGGCATCGCCAGGCGGGCCAACTGCTGCTGCACGTCGAAGCCCGGACCCTCGTCTCGCACGTGCACGGTGATCCTGTCGGAGGCATAGGAGAAGCGCAGGGCCACCTTCTTCTGCGGGTCGCTGCCGTTGCCGTGGGTGATGGCGTTGACCACGGCCTCGTGCACGGCCAACACCACGTCGAAGCACTCACGCGGGCCGAGGCCCAGGGACTCCACGGCCTGGCGCGTCATGTGCTTGACCCGCTGGAGCTCGGCAAGTTCGCTGCTGATGGTGAGTTCGTCAGGCCTGGGCGAACCGGCCATCGTGATTCGTCCCCGGCACGACTTCAGGCAGGCACCACCTTACCGGCTGCTTCTCCGCCACCTGTCCCGCTTCCTGCTGTGTCCACGGCGGGTTCCCTCGCGCCTAATCCCTGCGACGGCGGGTGGCGGCCAGAGCCTCTTTGGTGCGCTGGTCCAGCACGGGGGTGGCGCCCCTGGGGATGCGGACGAGACTGGCCGTAGTAGCTGACAGCAGGGCCAGGCTGGCCGCGCCCAGGAAGACCTGCTGGGGACCCCAGTGCTGCCAGACAAATCCCCCCAGGATGGGGATGGACATGCTCACCGCGTGGTCCAGCGTCACGCTCAGCGAGAGTGAGGCGGTGACGTCCTTCTGGCGCTCGGCGATCTTGTTCAGGTAGGTGGTGCGGGCCAGGCCGACGCCGAAGAGCAGGTTGTCCAAGACGTAGGTGGCCAGGACCAGCCAGAGCGTCTTGTCGCCCAGGCCCAGAGCCTCGGGGAAGCCGTAGGCCAGACAGACCAGCACCAGCAGCAGCCCATCGGCCATCAGCACCGCGCGCTCGCCCACGCGGTCCACGAGTTTGCCCAGGGCGGGCCGGAAGCCCACGTCGAGAAGGGCGTTGACGATTCCCAGCTTGGCGAAGGTCTGCGCCGGCTGGCCAAACAGCCTGATCAGGACCCAGGGGCCGAAGGTGAGGAAGACCTGCTTGCGGGCGCCGAACAGCACCGAGAGCGTGTAGTAGACCCCGTAGCGGCGCTTCAGCACCAGCTTGGGGCGCTTGGTGGGCTGGGCCGGAACGTCGCCCAGCCTCAGGTACATCAGGGCCCCGCAGGCGGCCAGGGCTCCGGCGATGAGGAAGGTGGTGCTGTAGCCGGCCTTGAGCCGCTCCATCCCCACCCAGACGATGAGGAAGCCGATGATGCCGGCCAGGCTGCCGATGGCGCCCACCTGTCCCAGCCGCGCGCCCTCCCGGCCTTTGTGCGACAGGCCCAGGGCGATGCTGGCGGAGGCTGGGTGAGTGAGGTGACTGCCGGTGCTCCACACCATGAGGCAGACGACCATCAGCGGGTAGCTGCGGTCGTCCACCAGGCCCAGCCCGGCAATGCCCAGCCCGGTGACCAAGGCGCTGAGGGCGGCCAGCGA
>JBHIEF010000184.1:0-8667 GCA_046760465.1 Armatimonadota bacterium
CGTACCTGCGGAAGAGGGCGGGGACGCGGAGTTAGGGTGAGGCGAGGGCGGCGCGCTGGGTGCGCTACAGCCTGGCCTTCCTGGGCTTGGCGTAGTCGTAGTAGTAGTAATAGTAGTAGTAGTCGGAGGGGGCGAGTCGGAGCTTGTTGACGACGACGCCCAGTATCCTGCCGCGGGCGCGTTCGATGAGCCGCTTGGTCTCGGAGAAGGCCTCGCGGGTGACCTTGGCGGATTCGGCGATCATGATGGTGCCCTGGACCTTGGAGGAGAGCACCACGGCGTCGGTGAGCACGATGGCAGGCGGGGAGTCGAACAGCACCGCGTCGTAGCGTTCCTCCAGCGTCTTCACCAGGTCGGTCATCTTCTGTGAGTCCAACAACTCGGCGGGATTGGGCGGCAGGGGCCCACTGGGCAGCAGGGACAGGCCGGGAACATCGCTGTCGCGAATGGCGTCCCCCAGCTCGAAGTCGCCCACGAGTACGTTGGTCAGGCCGGGGGTGGACTCGCCGCCGACCAGGGTATGGAGGGCGGGGCGGCGCAGGTCGGTGTCTACCAGCAGGACGCGCTGCCCCGTCTGCGCCATGACGGTGGCCAGGTTGGCGACCACCATGCTCTTGCCCTCGCCGGCGCCGGCGCTGGTGATCAGGAAGCTCTTGCAGGGCTGGTCCACCAGCGAGAAGTTGACGTTGGAGCGCAGCGTACGGTAGGCCTCTGCGGGCGGCGACTTGGGGGCGGTGGCCGTCACCAGTTGGGGGGTGGCGTCCTCGATCCACGGGATCATGCCCAGGAAGGGAAGGGCGCAGTCGCCGGTGAGGTCGGCCGAGGTGCGGATGGTGACGTCCAGCAACTCCAGGGTGAGGGCCAGGCCGAAGGCGAGGAAGGCTCCCAGGATGGCCGCGAAGAAGATGGTCTTCTGCGTCTGAGGCGCGATCTGGGTGGCCGCGGTAGCTTCCGACAGCACGGCGGCCTGCGGCGTCTCCATGGTACTGTTGATCTTCGATTCCTGGAGTTGAGCCCGCAGGCCGTCGCGCAGCGTCCGGAGCCTCTCGGCTTCGGCGATGAGTGCCGCCAACTGCCGGGACTTGGCAGGCAGGTCCTCGATGGCCTCACCGTGGTCGCGCAGCACCTGTCCCAGCGTGCGCTCGCGCTGCCGCCAGCCAGCCGCCCGAGCCTCGGCGTCGGCAAGCTGTCCCAGCAGCCGGTCGTGCGAGGCGCTGCGCGTGTAGGTGGTCTGTTCGACGGTTTCGTCTTGGCGCAGCCTGAGCTCCGCCTCCAGCTCCTCCACTTCGGCCTCCAGGTCCTGGAGCTTGCCATACTCGGGAGTGTACCTGGCGCGCGCTTCGGCCAACTCCGCCCGCTTGCGTGCCAGCTCGAGGCGCAGTTGGGTCACCACGGGGCTTTCCACCGGGGCGGTCAGCGACTCCACCTGGGGGGTGTTCTGGAGCTGACCGGCGAGCGCGGCGGCGGCGGCCGAAGCTTCGCCGGCACTGGCCCTAGCGTCTGCTTGCAGGCGCTGGTAGGCGGCGCGGGCCTCCAGCACGCGCGTCAGGTCCTCGGTGGGGCTGAATATGCCGTTCTCCTCCTGGAACTTGGCCACCGCCCGCTCGGCAGCCGCCAGCTGCTCTTCCACGCTGGGCTCGCCGTCCTCGCCCTCCTCCAGTTGCTTCTGCATGGCCGCCATGGCCGCCTCGATCTCATCCTTGCGGGTGCTGGTGCTGGCGTCCACGAAGGCCTGGGCGGCGGCATTGGCATAAGCCACCGCGTCGCCGCGAGCACCGGTGGTCGAGCGGATGATGATCAGGTCTGGCTCCGAGGCGTTGGTGCGCAGGGTCTTCTGGAGGTCGGCGGCCTCGGCGGGGATGGTGCCCTTGTAGTCCTCCTGGTGCAGGCGCTCAAGGGCCGCGTCCGCCACCGAGACGCTTCGGGCCTTGGCGGCGTGGGTCTCGAGGGACAGGCTATCGGGCAGGCGGGGGTTCTCGCCGCTGATGAAGAGCAACCCCTGGGGCACGCGCCGGATGGAGACGGTGGCGACGGCCTCGAAGGCGGGCTGCTGGACGCGTGCGAACATGCCACCGACGGTCACGGCGGCGGCGAAGACTACGATCATCAGCCACTTGCGCTTCTGGACGAGCCTCAGGTAGTCTCTTACATCGAATCGGCGGGGTGCTGTTCCTGGTGCGATCGGTGGTGCTTCAGTGGCTTCCGGCCTTTGCGCTTCCACGCTCTCCATGCTTGCTCTACCGTGATCGGTGCCTGATTGTAGCGTCGTGGGCGCCGCTTGTCAACGCGCCTTCAGAGCTGCTCCAACTCGTCGCTGGCGGTCTGCCAGCCCTCGGCGTTGACGACGCGCCAGCGCCAGCGCTCCTTGCGCAGCTTGACCGTCACTGAGGTGCTGACGGTACGGGGCTGCGCGCCCTCCTTGCACTCCTCCACCTCCAGCCCCAAGTGCACGGTGGCCTGGTCTTTCTCCACGGTGACCTGCGTGACGTACAGGGCCACCGCCAGCTCGCCCACCTGTCGGAAGCCGCCCCAGGCCCGGCGGGTCAGCTCGGTCTTGGTATTCCCCCGGCTGTCGTGATAGTCCTGCGAGACGTGGCGCATACAGCCGCCCACGTCTTTGCGCTCGGCGGCGTCGGCGATCTCGGTCAGGACGGAGACGACCTGCTCCTCGGGAGTGCCGCGTGGCCACAGCACGATCAGCACGGCCAGCCCGAGGGCGACCGCCAGCAGCGCCAGGGCGCGGCGTCGGCTCAGGAATCCCCTGGTGTTGTTCATGGGCCATCACCATGGAGGCATACGCACGGCAGGCGCGGGGGCCTCTGCCGGTGGCCGGGTGAGGCTGGACGCGCGCTCGCGCAGCGCCGGCACGAAGCGAAGGAAGGGAAGCCGCCGGGTGGGTCGAAATCCAGGCGGACCCTCTGCGCCGATACCGGCGCTCTGCATATGCGCACGGACCGTCACGATGAGTGGCCACCAGCCTGGGGCGCCGTCACGGAGGAGATCCTGGACTCCGGCGGCGTCGTGGCTGTCATAGGTGCCGGCGACGTGGGCAAGTCCACGTTCTGCTGGGGGCTGGCCGCGCGCAGCGCCGCCGCAGGCAACCGGGTCGCGCTCATTGACACGGACCTCGGCCAAGCCCGCGTGGGCCCGCCGGCCACCATCGGCCTGGCCCTGATGGGGCCCCATGCAGAACCGGACCCAACGCCCGCCGCCCTGGCCTTCGTAGGTTCCACTACGCCCCACCAACACCTCCTGCCGACGGTGGTCGGCCTGCGCAAGCTCGGCGACCTGGCGCGCGAGGAGGAGCCGCAGCACGTGATCGTAGACACCTGTGGCTGGGTGGACCATCCGGCCGCCCGGGCCCTGAAGGAGGCGAAGTTCAGCCTGTTGGAACCGGACTTCGTCGTGGCCATCCAGGAGGAGCAAGAGCTGGAGCCGTTGCTGCCCTGGGCGCGGGGACGCCGACCCGATCCGGTCCGGCGGCTGCGCCCGGCCCGGGCCGCTCGCCAGCGCGATCGAGCCGAGCGGCAGCGCCACCGGGGAGAGCGTTTCCGCGAGTACTTCCGAGACGCCGAGACGCTGGAGCTGGAGGCGGTCGCGCTGTCGCTGCTGGGGACGAGCCTGTGGGCGGGGCAGCCGCTGCCCAAGCACGTCCACACGACGGCGGCCGACCTGCTGGGCAGCGAGGTGGCCCATGCCGAGCAAGTGGGCGAGCAGGTGCTGCTGGTGTGCGAGGACGAGCCCACCAGCGACGGGCTCAGGGCCGTGCGCGAGTTCCTGCCCGAGCTGAGGGTCGCGGTACGGCCCCGCTCGGCCTTTCGGGGGCGGCTGGTGGGGCTGCTGGACGCTCACGACCTGTGTCTGGCCGTGGGCCTGATCTCGGAGATTGACTTCGCCCAACGCCGCCTGGTAGTGCGCTGCCGGCCGCCCGGAGACGGGGCCACCGGGCTCGCCATGGGCGCCCTGCAACTCAACGAGGATTTCACCGAGGCGGGCAGGGAGAGGATCTGACTCTGGCTCAGGGGGGAAAAGGGAGAGCCGCCAGCCAATGCGCTCCCCAGACATCGGGCCGGCGGCCCCGCTCTCCAAAAGGATCGTCACAAGTGCATGCGAGACCCCGGAGAGCAAACTGCATTGCATCGTTGACATCTTGGGGATACCCAGCGGTTGAGCGCTTGCGGAGTGATTCTGCTCACGCCCAGCCGACCCGCGGTCGTTACATGGGTTAGGGCCATGAAGACGATAATCTGGCTCGTCCGACACGGTGAGACCGACTACACCGCCAGCGGCCGCATGCAGGGGCACACGGACGTTCCCCTGAACGCCGCCGGCCGGCGCCAGGCCCAACTGCTGGCGGCGTCCCTGGCCGAGGCGGGCCTGACGGCCATCCATTGCAGCGACCTACGACGCGCCCGAGAGACGGCGGAAATCATCGGACGAGGCGCGGGTCCGAAGCCCAAGGCGCGCCCCGAGCTGCGGGAGCGGGGCTATGGGTCGTGGGAAGGTCTGACCGTGGAGGCGGCGAAGGCAGAGCGGCCCGACCTGGTTGCTCAGTGGTTCGACGACTTCGACAGATTCTGCCCGCCGCAGGGGGAGGACACGCTGGCGCTGCGCCGGCGCGTGCTGACGGCTTTCCAGGACATCGTGGCCGAGAGCGACGGCCGGCGGATCGCCATCGTGGGGCATGCGGGGCCACTCAAGGAGATCCTGTGCCACGCCCTGGGGGTCCCAGCCGTGGGCAGGCGACGGATCCAACTGGCGCCGGCCTCGGTCACCGTGTTGACCATTGACGGCGGGACCGCGCACCTGGAGCTGCTCAACGACACCTGTCATCTGCGGGCCAGCCGGGAGGCTGACTAGGCCGTGTCGGCGCCGGGTCTGGAACGAGGGATCGTGCAGCTCTACGTGGGGGACGGCAAGGGCAAGACCTGCGCCGCCCTGGGGGCGGCGCTGCGGGCCCTGGGGCGGGGGCTGCGGGTGGCGGTCATCCACTTCCAGAAGAACCTGGGCGCCACAGGCGAGCACCTGGCTCTCCAGTCGCTGCCCAACCCGCCCGACCTTCGGTGCTTCGGCCTGCCGCCGGGCCCAGAGGGCGAGTATCGCTGGGTGGATCCCGAACGGCCCTCGGAGGAGGCGCGCAAGCTGGGGGCGGACTGCTTGGAGGCCGTTCGCGAGGCGGCCACCTCCGGAGACTACGACCTGGTGGTGGGGGACGAGCTGCTGGATGCGGCCGGCTGGCGAATCGTCACGTGGGAGCAGATTCTGGAGCTGATGGGCGGCAAGTGCGCCCAGACCGAGCTCATCCTGACCGGCCGCAGTTGCACGCCCCGCGTGCTGGAGGCCGCCGACCTGGTCAGCGCGATCGAGAAGGTCAAGCACCCCTACGACGAGGGGCTGGCCGCCCGCGAGGGAATTGAGTTTTGAGACCGGGGTTCAGGCCAGGGCAATCGTGAGACGCAGACAGTTCCTCAAGACCGCCTCGACGGGAGCGGCCGCGCTGGGTCTGTCGGCCCGCATGGGTGCGAGCCAGGTGCGGGCCGCGCCGGATGAAGGGGGAGCGGATATGGCCGCAGAGAAGACCAACGTGCTCGTGTTCTTCACCGACCAGCAGCGCTGGGACACGGTCGGGGCCTACGGCAGCCCCATGGAGCTTACGCCCAACCTGGATGCCATGGCCCGACGCGGGGTGCTGTTCGAGCGGGCCTTCACCTGCCAGCCGGTCTGCGCTCCGGCCCGCGCCTCGCTGCAAACGGGCCTGTACGCCACCGCCACCACCGTGTGGCGCAACGGGATAGCGCTGCCGCAGGAGCAGCAGACCCTGGCGCATTACTTCAAACGGGAGGGCTACGCCACGGGCTACATCGGCAAGTGGCACCTGGCCAAGACCGGGGACAAGCCCGTGCCGGAGGAGCAGCGGGGCGGATATGACTTCTGGCTGGCCGCGGACGTGCTGGAGTTCGTCTCGCATCCCTACGATACGATCATGTTCGACGGGGACAACCAGGAGGTGAAGCTGCCGGGATACCGCGTGGACGCGCTCACCGACGCGGTCATCCAGTTCGTGCAGGACAACCGGGAGCGGCCGTTCTTCCTGTTCGTGTCGTATCTGGAGCCGCATCACCAGAACGACATGAACACCTACGTCGCTCCCGATGGGTACGCGGAGCGCTACGCCAACCCGTACGTTCCCCCGGACCTGCGGGCGCGCCCGGGCGACTGGTACGAGCACCTGCCCAGCTACTACGGCATCGTGGCGCGCCTGGATGAGTGCCTGGGCCGGGTCCTCTCCGAGTTGGAGCGCCTGGGGCTGGCGGACCGCACGATCGTGGCCTTCACCAGCGATCACGGCAGCCACTTCCGCACGCGCAACTCGGAGTACAAGCGGAGCTGCCACGAGGGCTCGATCCGCATTCCCATGGTGGCCCAGGGTCCGGGCCTGGACCGATCGCTGGTGGTGCCGGAGCTGGTCAGCCTGGTGGACCTGCCGCCCACGCTGCTCGACGCGGCGGGCCTGGCCGTGCCCGAGCAGATGCACGGGCGCAGCATGATGCCCCTGGTGGAGCGGCGCCCGGAGGGCTGGCCGGAGGAGGTGTTCGTGCAGATCAGCGAGGCAGTGGTGGGCCGGGCCATCCGCACACAGAGATGGAAGTACTGCGTGCACGCGCCGGACAAGCGGGGTGCCCGCGACGCGGGCAGCGACGAGTACGTGGAGCGCCACATCTACGACTTGGCCGCCGATCCCTGGGAGCAGGTGAACCTCATCGGCCGGCGCGACTACCGCCAGGTGGCGGACGAGCTGGGCGAGAGGCTGAAGCGGCGCATGGTGGAGGCGGGCGAGAAGGAGCCCAGGATCGTGCCGGCGCGGCACTACGAGTGAAGGAGCCGGGCAGGAGCAAGCCGTCGGCGCGGCGAAGAGGCCGCTATCTGTCACATCGGGCGCTGGCCGCAAGTGGCGCGTCCAGTTGAGCCGGAATCGCCTTGACACCGGAGGTGCAGTGCCATGGATCGCGTAAGTCGTCGTGGTTTTGTGAAGCGGTCGGGGAAGGCCCTGGCCGGCGTGACCGCGGGCCTGACCGTGATCAGCCGGGCGAAGTCGGCCTTCGCGGCCAATGACGAGATCGGGGTGGCGGTGATGGGCATCCACGGCAGGGGTCGGAGCCACATTGACGCCTGGGCCAAGATGGACGGCGTCCGCGTGGTGGCGCTGGTTGACCCGGATGAGAGCCTGTTTGAGTCGCGAGCCAAGCAGGCCGAGGACAAGCAGGGCAGCAGGCCCAAGTGCTACGCGGACATCCGCGAGTGCCTGCGCAACCCGGATGTTGACGCCGTCTCCATTGCCACCTGCAACCACTGGCACGCCTTGGGCACGATCTGGGCCTGTCAGGCCGGCAAGGACGTCTACGTAGAGAAGCCCGCCTCCCACAACGTCTTCGAGGGGCGCAAGATGGTGGAGGCGGCTCGCAAGTACGAGCGGATGGTCCAGGTGGGCCAACAGAATCGCTCCAGCGGCAGCGTGCGCAATGCCATCGCGCGGCTGTGGGCCGGCCAGATTGGGGAGGTCCACATGTCACGGGGGCTGTGCTACAAGACGCGCAGATCCATCGGCTTCAAGACCGAGGGCGAGCCCCCGCAGAACGTCAACTTCGACCTGTGGCTGGGGCCCGCGACGCTGCGGCCCTTCCACGGCAACCTGGTGCACTATAACTGGCATTGGTTCTGGGAGTTCGGCAACGGCGACATCGGCAACCAGGGCGTGCACCAGATGGACATCGCCCGTTGGGTCCTGGGCCAGGGCCTGCCGGTGAAGGTGAGCAG
Source organism: Armatimonadota bacterium (assembly GCA_046760465.1). GTDB lineage: Bacteria > Armatimonadota > Zipacnadia > JAUWAU01 > JBHIEF01 > JBHIEF01. The sequence continues at coordinate 7,816 of JBHIEF010000184.1, forward strand.
CATGGGCGGGCGCTACGGCTACGAGGACCAGGGCGAGACCCCCAACACGCAGGTGGCGACCTTCCAGTACGAGGACGGCAAGATGCTGGTCTTCGAGGTGCGCGGTCTGCCCACCAACGACGAGTTGGGCGCTAAGGTCGGCAACTTGGCCTATGGGGCCAATGGCTACATGTCCTCGGGCGACGGCTGGAAGCCGCGCATCGGCTACGGCGGCGACGGTGAGCCGCCGGAGGACCTGGAGCTGCCGGAGGTGGGCGGCACGGGCGAGGGCGGCATCTTCGGCAACTTCATCAACGCCGTGCGCAGCCGGCGCTGGCAGGACCTGGACTGCGACGTCGAGCAGGGGCACCTGTCAGCAGCCCTCTGCCACCTGGCCAATATCGCCTTCCGGCTGGGGCGAACGCTCACCTTCGATCCCGAAACCGAGACCTTCCCGGGCGACGACGAGGCCAACGCCATGCTGACGCGCGACTACCGGGAGCCCTTCGTGGTGCCGGAGGAGGTCTGAGCGATACCGTGAGGAGTCGGGCTGGGCGCAGGCAGCGACCGGCCCAGTGCTGAACCGGGCAGTTCCCGCATTTCGGCCAGTGGCGGCGAGACCCTTCGACGCGCTCAGGGGGGGCGCCGCCACTGCGGGCGGCCGGGGCATGGGAGCTGCCCATGCTGTTGTCATGCCGGCCGCAGAGCGGAGACGGGTCGCCCGCAGCGGGGCAGGTGCGGAGTTGGGGTGGCGCGAAGCTGGGGACAGACCGAGGGAGGAGGCTGGCTCCATGGCCCCAGCGCGACGGTGCAGCTACCCCCGCCGGGAGTTCCTGGCGCGGTTGCCTGCTATACCCGCAAGCGTGGCGGCGC
>JBHIEF010000185.1:0-8586 GCA_046760465.1 Armatimonadota bacterium
AAGCCACTCGGCCTAACTCGTCGGTCGCTCTTCTGTCAGGGCCCCCGAGAGGACGTACTGCTCGGCTTCTAGGGGGATGGGGCATTGCTCGCAGCGTGACAGGTCGCGGCGCTTGCAGCAGGGCTTGTCTGCCACCTCCCAGCAGTTGCGGCCGGTCTCGAAGGCCATGCAGCCAAAGTAGTGGCTGGCCGGACAGGACCTAACCTTCTGGCAGACATTCATTGCGCTTACCTCGAGTGGTGGCCCGGGCGATTGGCTAGGCCCGCGCCAGCCAGCCTTTGCGGCTTGAGCGTCGGGCCGTCCGTGCGCGTGCGGCCTGCTTGTCGCGCGACTTCTGTCGTGCCAACGCTCTCAGCAGGGCATCCACCACGTCGGGATCGAACTGGGTGTGGGTGCCGAACTCCAGTTCCCGGCGGGCGCGCTCATCCGGGAAGGCTGGGCTATACGGGCGCTCGGAGGTCATGGCGTCGTAGGCGTCCGCTACGGTGATGATGCGCGTCAGGCGGTCAATGGCTTCGCCGCTCAGGCCCTCGGGATAGCCGCGGCCGTCGAGACGTTCGTGATGGGAGCGGACCAAGTTCAGGTGCGGTTGCAGGGCGCGAATGGGGGCGAGGATGGCCGCGCCGGCCACGGGGTGTCGCTTGAGCAGCTCGAAGTCCTCCCTGTCCAAAATGGTCTTCTTCTCCAGTATGGACAAGTCCACGGTCAGCTTGCCCAGGTCGTGCAGGCGACACACCGTGTCCAGAAGCTGGCTTTCGTCTTCGGAGAGGCCCATCTCCTGAGCGATCATCACCGCGTAACGCGCCACCCGCTCCGAGTGCCCGCGGGTGGAGGGGTGCTTCTCCTCCATGGCCTGCACGAAGGCGCTCACCGTGTCCAGGTAATGCGTGGTCAACTTCGTGTACATCTCCGCACATTCCATGGCTATGCTCAGCACGTTGGCCAGGATGGTGAAGAACTGAAGGTCGGCTTGGTCATACTCGTGTGGGCGGCTGTAGTAGACCGTCAGAGTGCCCCTGGGACCATTGCTGCCCAGGAGCGGAGCACTGAGAAGAGAGGCTACGTGTTCGGAGGCGGCGAAGTCGCGGTACGCGTACCGCGGTTCATCGTTGATGTCGGGCACGGCTATGGCCGAGCCGCGGCGAAAGACCTCCCCCGCAATGCTCTCTCCGATCTTCAGGGGCGGCTTCTCGCGGTAGTGCCGGCTCATGCCGTGGCTGGCCTGCAGGGACAGGACGCCCTTGCGAGGGTCGAAGATGCGCAAGGTGCAGGCGCGAGCCTCGGTGATGTCTGCGGCGCGCTTGACCAGGAAGTCCAGGCTCTCCTGGGTTGTGTAAGCCGGACGAGCCCGCGACATGCGTTCAGTGATCTCGTGCAGCACGCCCAGCATGGCGAAGCCACGATGCTGGGGGGAGCCGGCGAACTCCGGAGGCATGAAGCAGGTGCACTCCCTTGCTGGCAGAGCCAGGACGGCGCTCTAAGGCCGGACGCATACACAAGCACCCACAACCTGTACACTGGCCCGCACACAACCCACTTCGCACTTGTACCATGATTCCACGGGACCCCACCACAACGAAACTGCGGCGTCAGTCGCACTACCACGTGCTCAGGCGGCCCTCGCCACCAACTGGGCCTGGGCACCACGCCGGGAGAGGAGAATGGGGAATCTGACCTTCGGGCGTTCGTCCTTACCCGAGGAGCCTGCGCCCAGTGGGCGGCAAGCCGCAGCGCGGCTCTGTTGGATCGCGACGCCAAGGGAGGACCCAGTTGAGCAAGCACGACGCTGAAGCCGAGAGCACCTTGGCAGAGGACGCCGATGCCCATCCGGAGCTAACCCGCAGTCTTGGCGTCACGGACTGCGCCCTACTCGTGATTGGGGCCATGGTGGGCACGGGGATCTTCCTGACCACAGGCGACGTGGCCGAGAAGCTCCCTTCGCCCTTCCTCATCCTGGTCGCGTGGCTGCTCGGCGGCGTGTTCGCCTTGGCCGGGGCGCTGACGTACGCGGAGTTGGGTGCTGCCTTCCCACGAGCAGGCGGCCATTACGTCTACATGCGCGAGGCCTATGGTCCTCTGGCCGGCTTCCTCGATGGGTGGGTGTCGTTCGTGGCTACCTTTCCCTGTAGCATCGCCTTCATGGCGGTGGGGGTGGCCGCCTACCTGAGCCACTTCCTGCCCGCCTTCGCCGAGGACAACGTGATAGCAACGGTTAGCCTCTGGCGCGCGACGGTGACGCTCCACGCCGGGCACTTCCCCGCTCTTGCTGCCGTGCTGGCGCTGACTGCCGTCAACTGCCTGGCCTTGCGCGTGGGCGCCACCACGCAGAATGCACTCACTGCGCTCAAGATCATCTGCATTCTGGGGCTGGCCCTTCTGGGGCTGGGGTCCGGCAAGGGCGCGTGGTCAAACCTGGTCGCTACGGGCGGCGGCGCCACGGGGCTCGGCGTGTTGCCAGCCCTGGCGGGGGCGCTCATAGGGGTGTCATTCGCGTACCTCGGCTGGGACGCGGCCACCTACATGGGCGCTGAGGCTCGGGAGCCACAGAAGATCCTCCCGCGCTCTCTGGCTGCCGGGACCATACTCGTGGTCGCTCTCTACCTCCTCTTCAATCTCGCTCTGCTCTACCTGGTGCCCGTGGCCGAGATGTCGGGCGAGCGGAAGGTAGCGCAGGACGCAGCAGCGGTGGTGCTCGGACGGGCGGGCGCAGGAGTCATCTCGGCCGCCATCATCCTCTGCATATTGGGCGCCATGAACGCGACCATCATGATCGCCCCGCGCATATACTACGCCATGGCCGAGGACGGCCTGTTCTTCCGAGGCTTGGCCCGCGTCCACCCGCGCTTCAAGGTCCCCACCACGGCCATCATTGTGCAGGGCGTCTGGACGTGCATCATCGTAGTTACCGGCACGGCCGGGAGCATCCTCACCTACTCGGTCTTCGCGATCCTAGTCCTGTCCACAGCCACTGCGGCCGGCGTCTTCGTCCTGCGGGCCAGGCGCCCGGGTCTGCACCGACCGTACGGAACGTGGGGCTACCCGATCGTGCCCGCCATATACTGCCTGGGCTCGCTCGGCATCCTGGTCAATACCCTCGTTCACCAGCCATGGCAATCAGCGTGGAGCCTAGTCGCAGTGGCCCTGGGAGTGCCGGTCTACTGGTACTGGCGTGAGCGGTCCCGAGGCGGTTCCGTGCCCGCCTGACGCAGCCCCAGCCGTCGGCACGTCTGCGCCGCGCGCTGCGAAGTTGGCCGCCTGCCCGTGAACATCATCCGTGTTCGGTGCGCGCTATGATGTCCTCCTGGAGGCTGGGGGTGAGCTTCGTGAAGAACTCGCTGAAACCGGCGACGCGGACGACGAGGTCCCGATACTGCCCAGCGGCGCGCTGTGCGGCGCGCAGCGTGTCCGAGTCAACGCAGTTGACTTGCATCTCCTGGCCTCCGCCTTCGAAGAACGCATTGAGCATGGCGCGGACCTTCGCGCGGCTGCCGGGATCGGCCAGCATCTTCGGCTGGAAGCGCAGATTGACGTTGTAGCCACACTGCCAGCTCTGCCTGGGGTTCATGGCCAGGATCGAGTTCATCACGGCGGTCGGGCCGCTTTCCTCGGCACCACAGGAGGCTGCGACCGAAGCAGCCAGCGGTGTCCCGGCCAGCCGTCCGTCGGGCGTCGCGGGTGTGGAGGCGCCTCCGGTGACGGCACCGGAGCGCACCACATGGCAGTTGCCGAAAGGCGTGCCGTCGCGAGGGTCACGGCAAATCTCCTTGACGGGTTCATCGCGCAGGCGCTCGACGAGACGGATGATGCTGTGAAGACGCCGATCGTCATTGCCGTGCTTGGGGGCGGCCCGCAGCTTCGCTCGCAGTGACTCGTATCCCGCGAAGTTGGCTCCACAGGCCTCAGCCACATCGGCAAGCGTGGCTTCCTGCCTCTCGTAGACCACCTCGCGGATGGCGGCGAGGCAGTCCACCATGTTGGCGAAGGCGATCCCGCCGCACGAGAGGATGTTGTACTTGGTGCCCTCAACCATGTCCCGGCCCCGCTCAATGCAGCCCTCGTATAAGCAGGAGGTCAGTGGCGTCTGACCCCAGCGCATCTGCTCCTTCAGTGTGACGATCTCGTTCGCATAGGAGCGCTCCACCTGGCGGCGCAGCAGGCGTGCGATGACGGCGGTGAGCTCGCCGAACGTGCGGAGCTGGGCCGACGGGGGGATGGCGGGATCCGCAGCGCGCTTGCCACTGTAGCAGCGCCCTCCGGTAATCGCCCGCTCCAGCGCGTCCAGGTAGCCGACGTGAGCGCAGGGGTTGAAGTACGCTTGCCCCGGGATGGCGATCTCATTGCAGCCAACCGGGACGTAGTTGTAGGCGTCTTCTCGCGAGACGCCCAGCTCCATCAGCATGTCCGGCACCGCGGCGTCGCTCATCATCAGGGGGAAGCAGGTTCGGCCGGCCAGCTTCTCGAGGCAGTAGTCGAAGAAGTCCTGGTCAATGCCGGGATGCCATCTGATCCAGACTAGCGGCTCGGGGACGCACATGCTGTCGGCGGCGGCGATGAACAGCCACGACAACTCGTTCGTCTGGTCTTCTCCTTCAGGCGTGGAGCCGCCGACGCACAGCCCTTGGGTGAGGTTGTGCTCAACGCTCCAAAACGTGTTGTCGCGCTGCTTGAGGACGAGGTTCTCGCAGAGCGCGAGCGCCTCTTCGTCGTCGAGCCGCCCGGCTTCCCTGTCTGCCAGGTAGAACGGATACAGGACCTGGTCCAGCCGGTCAGGCGTGTTCGAGTAGCCGTGCCCCTCGATGTGGATCGCCTGATGGACGAACCAGATCAGTTGGACCGCTTCCCCAAACGTCTCGGGTGGCTGCAAGGCCACCTTGCCAGCGATCCGGGACATCTCTCGGAGTTCCTCCGCGCGGGCCGAGTCGCGGCATCGCTCGGCCTGCGTGCCGAGGAGACCGGCGTAGCGTCCCGCCCATTCGCTGACCGCGAGGAGGCAATGCTCTGCGGCGGTCAGGAATTCCAGGCTCTCCGGAGCCGTCTCTCCCTGGCGGCGCGTGCGGACGCGCTCGATCACGCCGCCGAGACCCACGGCGAGCAGCTCGCGGTAGCTCGGACTGAGATGCCCCTGGCAGGAGATGAACTTGTAGCCGGCCACCTCCGTGCGCTGCTGCGGCTTGCCCTCAACGGCCCGCATGTAGGCCCGATGGCGACCCCACAGATTGCGGTCTTCCCAGTAGTCCAGGATGTCCTGAGGGACACGGTTCTTGAGATACCCGCGGCGACGGGGGTCCTCGTTGGTGAAGATGCTGTTCTCTGCGATGCCGATCTCTACAATGAGGGGCATGGCTCCGGGCGTCTCACTGATCGAGCCGGCGATGCGGTCATGCTCGCGGACGTACAGGGGGATCGTGCGCAGGTGCTCACGGAAGGCGAGGGCCTTGGCCACTATCCAGGGGATGCCCTCGTTCTCACGAAACACCCGCGTGTAGACGCGGGCGCGCTCCAGGGCGACCGCGAGCGGTGACGCCAGGATGTCCTCGCGGAGCGCCCACATGGGGGATACGTCGTGGTCGGCTGGCGGAGCGAACTTCAGCGGCTGTTCCTCTCAGGAGGGCGGCTTCCGCGGTCAGCGGAACTTGCCGGGAGTTGGCTCGGAGCACGTTGCGAGTACCGGCCGGCGCCGTCTGGTGCCTCCGGCGACGAGGCCCAGTCTCTCACGACATCCCGAGGCGCCGTTTGCACTCATCGAGTATGGCCACGGTAGCGCTAGCCCCAACCCGGGTGACGCCGAGAGCACGAACCGCCAGCAACGCATCCAGGTCGCGCACGCCGCCGGCAGCCTTGACCTGGACGTGTTCCGGCGAATGCCTGCGCATGAGCTCGAGGTCCTCGTGCGTCGCGCCACCCGTCCCGTAGCCGGTGGATGTCTTGACCCAATCGGCGCCCAGCTCGCCGCAGATCTGGCACAGCCTGACCTTCTGCTCGTCGTTGAGGTAGCAGTTCTCGAAGATGACCTTCACCTTCTGCGACGCCTCGTGGGCGGCATGGACCACTGCCTCGATGTCCTTTCGCACGTAGTCCCAGTCGCCGCTGAGGACCTTGCTGATGTTGACCACCATGTCGAGCTCCTCGCCGCCGTCGTCGAGGGCGCGCTTGGCTTCGGCCAGCTTAATGGCGGTCGTGTGACCGCCGTGGGGGAACCCGATGGTGGTGCTGGCCTTGACCGTACTACCTGCCAGCATCTCCGCGCATCGCCTCAGGTAGTAGGGCATGATGCACACGCTGGCCACATCGTATTGCAGGCCGAGCTCACATCCTCCCTCCAGTTGACGATCGGTCAACACGGGGTTGAGCAGAGAGTGGTCAATCATCTTGGCGATCTGCTCGTAGGTACAGTCCATGGCTGCGAACGCCTCCTAGGTGACGAACTGCCTCAGGAACGCCGCGCTCTGCCTCAGCGCATTCTTGCGAGCGGCCAAGCTCTTCTCGTAAGCGCGGTCCTCCACCTCGATGCAGACTGGCCCGGCGTAGCCGATCTCGGTGAGCACGGAGAAGAAGTAGCCCCAGTCCACATCTCCGAGGCCTGGCAGCTTCGGCGTGTGGTACTCCAGGGGTGTTGCCAGAATGCCCACGTCCTCGAGTCGGTGCCAGTCTACCCTGGCGTCCTTCGCGTGCACGTGGAACACGCGGCGGCCGAACTCCCACAGCGGCGCGACGTGGTCCATCTGCTGCCACACCAGATGCGAGGGATCGTAGTTGAGGCCGAAGCTCTTGCTGGGGATCTCCTCGAACATGCGCCGCCAGACGGCCGGACAGTGCGCCAGGTTCTTGCCCCCGGGCCACTCATCTTCTGTGAACAGCATGGGGCAGTTCTCGATGGCGATGCGAACGCCGCGGTCCTCGGCGAACTTGACCAGGGGCTTCCACACCCTCCTGAAGCGCGGCCAGTTGCCGTCCACCGACTTCGTCTGATCGCGGCCGATGAAGGTGTTGACCACGCCGACGCCCAGGAGATCGGCCGCCGCGATGACCTTCCGCAGATGGTTTACGTACACCCTCGCCTCCTTGGCATCGGCCGCCAGCGGGTTGGGGTAGTACCCCAGGCCGCTGATGGTGACCCCTGAGGCCGCGAACAGGTCGTTCACCTTCTGGGCCTCGCCTTTGGTGAACTTGGCGACGTCCACGTGCGTGACCCCGGCATAGCGCCGCTCGGCCTTGCCCTTGGGCCAACACATAAGCTCGACGCAGGCAAAGCCCTCCGCTGCGGCGAACTGGACGACCTTCTCTAGGGACAGGTCCGGCAGAATGGCGCTCACGAATCCCAGCTTCATTGTGCAGCTCCTTTCAGTTCCACCCACCTGCCTTCTCGATGGCTGGTCAAGATCGCCTCGCAGAGCACGATCTCGCGATGTCCATCCTCGAACGTAGGGTAGGTGGGCGGAGCGGAGAAGTCACCCTCCCCGATGTAGCCGTAGAACGCCCTGAAGCACTGCTTGAAGGTGTCGGCGAAGCCCTCGTTGTGGCCGCCCGGGTAGCCGATGGCGTTGCGCGCGGCCTCGCTGACCAGAGAGGGATCGCGTATCAGGAGCTCGTTGGCCTGGTCGCGATGACCGATCCACAGCTCGTTGGGCTGCTCACTGCGCCACTCCAGAGCGCACTTGGACCCCGCCATCTCGTAGCGCAGGCAGTTCTTCCGGCCGGCGGTGACCTGCGACACCCATAGGCAGCCGCGAGCGCCTCCCTCGAACCGGATCATCACACAGCCGTAGTCCTCCGTGGTGATCTCTACTGGCTCCGTCTCGACGGGCTTCCCCTCCTTGCCTGAGAAGGTCTCGACTTCGCCTTTGGGTCGCCGTCGCACAGGATGCACGGTCTCCAGGTCCGCGCACACTGACGCAACCTCTAGACCGGTGATCGCGTGTACCAGATCGAGCCAATGCGTGCCAATGTCCGCCACGGCGCGCAACTGGCCACCCTCCTCTGCAAGCACCCGCCAGTTGTAGTCGGTGGGGTGGAACAGCCAATCTTGCACGTAGCTGCCGCACACTGAGTAGACGTCCCCTAGAGCGCCGCGCTGCACCATGTCCCGCGCCTCCAGGCACAGCGGGTAGTAGCGGAGGTTGTAGTTGACTCCGGCCGCGAGATCCGTCTTCCTGGCCAACTCGACCAGCTCCCCCGATTCCGCGGAGTTCATGGCCAGAGGCTTCTCGCACATGACGTGCTTGCCGGCCTGGAGCCCACGCTTGGCCATATCGTAGTGGAGCCGATTGGGCACGGCGAGATGGATGGACTGGGCCTCCTCGTCGTCCAGGATCTCCTCGAAGCTCCCGTAGGCCTTGGGCAGTCCCAGCGCCTCCCTTGCGGCCTGTGATTCCTCGGCGTCGCACCCGAGGATGCCCGTGATCCTGATGCCTACCCTCCTGAGCGCCTCGGCATGGACTGGCCCAATGAATCCCGCCCCGACAACGGCAGCGCCAATGTCAGGCATGTGAGCCCTCCTTCCTGACTGTTCGCTCGGCTACTTGTGCTGAGGCGGTCCGCCGGCCCCCGCCGGCCCAGCGCCTCGAGGTCCGGCAACTCGCCGCCTAG
>JBHIEF010000186.1:0-8512 GCA_046760465.1 Armatimonadota bacterium
GGCAGGAATGCCCGACCCACGCAAGGCCTCTGGTTAGGGCCAGGCCCGTGGGTCGGCCATTCTCGGCCGACGAGAACGGCGATCCCAGGCCCGTTCGCAGTGGGAGGGAGGAGTCAGGACAGAGCGGCGCGCAGCGCTGCCGCGAGCGCAGGCAGCTCGTCGGGGCGGACGGTGCGGAGGTCGAGGAGGAGACGGTCGTCCTGGACGCGGGCGATGGCGGGAGGGTCGGCCGTGCGCAGGCGGGCAGCCGCGTCGCTGGGTGGACTCGACCAAGGACGGACGGCGAGCGCCCAGGAGGGTATGGTCTGGCCGGGCAGGGCTCCGCCGCCCACGGCGGATTCCGCGGGCACGATCTCGAACTCAGCGGCTTCGTCGGGCACGTCCCGGAGACGCCTGAGGAGCGAGCGGGCGCGGGCGCGGACGGCGTCGGCGGGCTCCGTGGCACAGGCGAGCGTGGGGACAGCCGTCAACGCTGTCTCCGGGTCGAGGTAGAGGCGCAGAGTGGCCTCCAGGGCGGCGATGATGAGCTTCTCGAGGCGCACGGCGCGGGCCAAGGGGCTCTTGCGGACGCGGGCTAGGAGGTCCTGGCGGCCGAGGATGATGCCGGCCTGAGGGCCGCCCAGGAGCTTGTCTCCCGAGAAGGTGACGATGTCGGCGCCGGCGGCGACGCTCTCCTGGGCGAGTGGCTCGCGGCCCAGGCCGTGCGGCGAGAGATCCACCAGCGCGCCGCTGCCCAGATCGTCCACCAGCAGCAGGCCGCGCTCGCGAGCAAGCTGGGCCATGGCCGCAAGCGGCGTCTCCTCGGTGAAGCCCAGGATGGCGAAGTTGCTGTGATGCACCCGCATGAGGGCGGCAGTGTTCTCCGTGATGGCGCGCTCGTAGTCGGCGAGGCGGGTGCGGTTGGTGGTGCCGACGGCCACCAGACGGCACCCGCTCTTCTCCACGATGTCGGGCATCCTGAAGGCGCCGCCGATCTCGACGAGCTGGCCGCGGGAGACGATGACCTCCCTGCCCTCCGCCAGGGAGTTGAGGGTAAGCAGCACGGCGGCGGCGTTATTGTTGACGGCCAGGGCCGCCTCAGCGCCGGTGAGGTCGCAGAGCAGGCTCTCCAGGTGAACGTGCCGGGAGCCACGCTCGCCGGTGTCGAGGTCTAGCTCCAGGTTCGTGTAGGAGCGGGCGGCGCGCTCCAGCGCCGCGACCGCCTCGTCGGCCAGGAGCGAGCGCCCCAGGCCCGTGTGGACGATGATGCCGGTGGCGTTGATGACGGGGCAGAGGGACGGCCGGGTGAGCTGCGCCAGGCGCTGCTCGGCGTCCGGCAGCAAGGCGTCCATGTCCGCCGGGAGGCGAGCGGCGGCCTCATCGCTGTGGCATTCGACGATGGCCCGGCGTGCCGAGGAGACGGCGTCCTGAAGGGCGCGGACGACCAGAGGGCGCGGGTGACCGGCAAGCCACTCGGCGACGCGCGGGTGCTCGAGCGCCTCGCTGACGGCGGGCAGGCGGCGCAGTAACTGTTGGCGGCTGTCGGAGGGCACGGGGGTCACTTCTCTCCGCGCTGCTGCTCCCAGCGCATGAGCTCGCTGACTTCGCCCAGCGTCATCCCCTGCTCGATCTCCCCCATCTCCCGGCTCTCGCGCTCGACCACGGCCACGGCGCGGTTGGCCACCTCGACGGCGCGGTGGCGGGGGATGACCACAACGCCGTCGTCGTCGCCCACGACCCAGTCGCCGGTGCGGATGTCCTGGCCGCCGAAGTGGAGGGGGACGTTGATCATGCCCACGCCCTTGGGCTCTCCGGCGGTGGGGGTGACCAGCCTGGCGAAGGCGGGGAAGCCGAGCTCCTTGATGGTGGCCGTGTCGCGGATGGCGCCGTGGATGACCACGCCGGCCAGCTTGCGGCTAATGCAACTGAGCGTGGCCTTCTCGCCCCAGACGGCGGGGCCGACGCCGCCGGCGTCTATGACCAGGACCATGCCCTCCTCCGCTTCGTCAATCGCCTCGACCGGCTTGGCCCAATCGCCCGGGTACGTCCACACGGTGAGGGCCTGTCCGGCCATCCTGGCGCCGGGGACGATGGGTCGGATGTCCTGAAGCTCGCCGGTGTTGTGCAGGGCCTCGGTGATGTCGGCGGCGGAGGCCTTCTTCAGGACCTCCGCGATCTCGGCCTCGCGGCCGCGCTTGAAGAACTCGGACTCGATGGGCTCGCCCGTCTCCATGGCCTGCTTGATGGTGCGCGTGGCAGCCTCGGCGTCGGCGCTCTTGGTGATGGCGCCGCCGACGATGACGATGCCGGCGCCGGCCTTGATGGCGTCGGGGGCGGTCTCGCTGTTGATGCCGCCGGCGACGGCGATGGGGATGTCCACAGCTCCGGCCACGGCGCGGAGGTCGTCGAGGGGCAGCTCGCCGCGCATCTGCATGTCAATGGGGGTGTGCACGCCGAGGTGGGAGGCGCCGAGGTCCTGCGCCTGGCGCGCGCGCTCCGCCAGGTTGGCGACCTCGAGCAGGTCCACGGTCACCTTGGCGTCGTAGCGGCGGCCGGCTTCGATGCACTCGGCGATGGTGGCGTCGGAGGCCACGGCCAGCACGTGTACCACGTCGGCGCCGGCCTTGGCGGCGGCCTCGACCTCGACGCGACCGGCGTCCATGACCTTCATGTCGGCCACGATGGTGTGCCTGGGGAAGGCCTCGCGGAGCTTGCGGACGGCGTCGAGGCCCTCGCTCTTGATCAGGGGCGTGCCGGCCTCGAGCCAGTCGGCGCCGCCGCGCACGGCTTCTGCGGCCACGCGCATGGCCTGGCTGAGGTTGACGAAGTCGAGGGCGAGTTGGAGGATGGGCTTCATGGCGTCATTCGCAATGTGCGATGCGGCGGTCGCGATGTATGATCTAGGATGTACGATCTACGAACGGCCACGGCTCCACCGCGCGCCACCGCAGGTCGCCACCTGGAGGTGGCTCCTACATTCCTGGCTTGGCGGAGGGCAGGATGTGGGCGACGATCTGTCGCTCGCGCGGTCGGTTGTCGAAGTCCACCAGGACGATGCGCTGCCAGGTGCCGAGGGTGATCTTGCCGCCAACGATGGGCACGCACAGCGACGGTCCGATGAGGCCTGCCCGGACGTGCGAGTGCCCGTTGCCGGTGGGGCAGTTGCGGTTGTGCTGGTATGGCATATCCTCCGGCGCCAGGCGTTCTATGCAGGCCTTGAAGTCGGCCAGGACGCCGGGCTCGTACTCCAGCGTGGTCAGCGCGCCGGTGGCGCCGGGGACGAACAGGCATAGCAGCCCCTCGGTCACGGCCGACTCCGACACGGCGCGTGCGGCCTCGGCGCTGAGGTCAACGAGGTCGCAGTTGCCGGTGGTGGAGCAGGTGATTGTGTGTGCTGACGGCATCAAGATGCCACCTCGCGCCACCGCCGCAGGCTGAAGCCTGCGACTACCCGCCGCGCCGCAGCGACGGCCGGCCACCGCAGGCCGCCACCTGGAGGTGGCCCCTACGTTCCCGGCTTGGCTCGGGCGCGGATGTGTCGGACCAGGTCGGCGGCCAAGTCGAAGCGCTCCAAGGGCGTGATGATGTAGACGCCCAAATCGGTGTCCAGAACGGCGTCGGCCAGCTCCTTGGCCATGTCCAGCCCCACCTGCGCGGCGATCCGTGGGTCGGCCTCCCTCATGCGTTGGCGGGAGTCGTCGGGAATGCGGATGCCCGGGACCTCGCTGTGCAGGAACTCGGCGTTGCGCGTGCTGACCAGAGGCATGAGGCCCAAGAAGATGGGCAGGCCTGCCTCCCGGCTGACGGCGGCGACCTGGGCGACCCGTCCCGGCTCGTAGACGGGCTGCGTCATGGCGAAGTGCGCGCCCGCCTCCATCTTCCTCCGCAGACGGCTCTTGGCCTTCTCCAGATCACGCACGTTGGGGTTGAAGGCGACGCCGATGGTGAAGGCGGTGGCTCCGCCGATGTCGTGGCCGCTCATGTTGACGCCGGCGTTGAGCTTGGTCATGAGCTCGACGAGGGTGATGGAGTTCAGGTCGAAGACGGAGGAGGCGGGGCCGCCGCTGACGGGATCGCCGGTGACGGCCAGGATGGAGGAGATGCCCAGAGCGCTGGCGCCCAGCAGGAGCGACTGCTGACCGATGAGGTTGTGGTCGCGGCAGGCCAAGTGCACGACGGCGTGGAGGCCGACTTCCTGCTGGATGGCGTGCCCCATCATGAAGGCGCTCATGCGCACGGAGGCGAGCGGGTTGTCGGCGACGCTGACGGCATCGGCCCCGGCGGCGGCCAGAGCGCTGGCGCCGGCCAACTGCTTGGCGTGGTCGAGGCCACGCGGAGGGTCCACCTCGACGATGATGGTGCGGTGACCGGAGGGGGCATCGAGCAGCGCCGAGGGCGGCCGCGGCGGCGCCTGGGGGGCGCGCACTTGGACGGTCGGCACGGGAGGGGGCGGAGGCGGTTGGGCCCTGCGACGGCCCTTCAGTCGTGGGGCGATGGCCGCGATGTGCTCCGGGGTGGTGCCGCAGCAGCCGCCGATCAGGGCAACGCCCAGGTCGGCCAGGCGCTCGGCGCAGTCGGCGATGTAGTCGGCGTCGGCGGCGAAGAGCTGCCTGCCGGCTTCATACTGTGGGATGGAGGCGTTGGGGAAGGCCGACAGGGGGAGCTTGGCCACGGGAGCGAGCCGCTCCATGACGCGCACCAGGCCGAGGGGCCCGCTGCCGCAGTTGCCGCCCGCCACATCGGCGCCGAGCTGCGTCAGCGCCTCCAAGGCGGCGGCCGCGTCCACGCCGGTGAGAGTGTGGCCGCGGTCGCCGAAGGCCATCTGGCACACCAGCGGCACTTCAGCGACATCGCGAGCGGCCGCGGCCGCGGTTCTGAGCTCCTCCAGGTCGTCGAAGGTCTCGAGCACCAGCACATCGGCGCCGCCTTCGAGCAGCCCTTCGATCTGCTCGCGGAAGGCAGCGTAGCGGTCCAGCGGCACTTCCTCGAGCGGAGGCCCCGTGCGCCCCAAGGGGCCGACGGACCCTGCAACCAGGACTTCGTCTCCGGCGGCGCGGCGGGCCAGCTCGGCGCCGCGGCGGTTGATCTCCCTCACGCGTTCCTGGAGGCCGGCGCGGGCCAGGCGGTTGACGTTGGCAGCGAAGGTATTGGTGAGGATCAGCTCGGCCCCGGCCTGGATGTAGGCTCGGTGCACTTCGAGGACGATGTCGGGGGTGGTCAGGTTGAGGGCCTCGAAGGTGGCGTCCCAGGGCAAGCCCCGCTCGTGCAGGTACGTGCCCATGGCACCATCGCCTATGAGCACGCGTTCCGCCACCGTCTCCAGGAAGCGGTCTGCTCGCATGTCCTTCACCCGTGAAGGGAGAGTACCACGCCGTCAGAGGGCGGCAGCGTCGAGAATGGCAGGGATGTGGTGGTCCCAGCCGAGGGACATGATGTGTACGCCGCGGCAATGCTGCCTTATGCCCGTGACCAGGCGGGCGGCGATGTCAATGGCCTTCGCCCGCCGCTCCTCCCTGCTGGTGCAGGCGTCCAGCTCGGCGATTAGGTGATCGGGCACGGTGACGCCAGCCGTGTGCTTGTTCATGAAGGCGGCCATGCGGGCGGACTTGAGCACCACGAAGCCGCCGATGATGGGCACGTCCAGATGCCTGACCGCCCGCATGAACTCCGCCAGGACATCCATGTCGTAGATGGCCTGCGTGAGCACGAACTGCGCGCCGGCGGCCACCTTCTTCTCCAGCTTGAGCACCTGGGGCTCCATGGGAAGGGAGCCAGGGCTGGCGACGCAGCCGGCGAAGAACTGGGGCGGGTCCCCCTCCAATTCGTTGTCGGCCATGTCGCGCCCTGCCATGAGGCCCTGCACCGCCTTGAGCAGGTGCACGGAGTCTATGTCGAAGACGGGCATGGCCTCCTGGTCGTCTCCGAGGACGACGTGATCGCCGGTGAGGCAGACGATCTCGCTGAGGCCCAGGTTGTGGGCACTAAGCAGCAGCGACTGGAGGGCCAGTCGGTTGCGGTCGCGGCAGGTGATCTGGAGGACGGGCGAGAGGCCGGCCTGCTTGAGCCGTAGGCAGGCGACGACCGGGTCCATCTTCATGACGCTGGCTTGATTGTCGGTGACGGCGAAGGCGTCCACGCAGTCGCGACAGAGGGCTGCGCCCTCGACGGCCGGGCCCATGTCAGTGCCTTTGGGCGGGCCGACCTCGCTGGTGATGACGAACCTGCCGGATGCCAACGCTTCCTGGAGACTCATGGCGGCGTTACCGTGGGCTCCTCAGGAGCCGGAGGCCCTAGTCCTCAGGCGGCAGCTTGCGGAAGGTGTGCCCATGCAGGTCAATGGTGCGGGCGACGATGAGATTGTACCAGGAGGCGGTGCCCCAAAGGCCGTGATCGAGGGGCTGACGATACTGGTTGTACTCGTCCATCTTGCGCAGGAGGCCTGACCTTCGGTAGACGCGCACCCAGGCGCAGGGGCGCTCGGGATAGACCTCACAGTGCTGGTCGGCGTCGTATCCGCCGCAAGGGCCGTTGCGCAGGTGCTTGGGGCAACGCATCGGACAGACGTAGCCGCAGTTGTGGAGGATGCACTGGCCGCACATCTGGCAGCCGAAGAACACCTCCTTGATGAGGCGCTCGATGGTGAAGAAGACGCTGTGCACCAGCCCGCGGGGGCGTGGCTTCCAGGTGGGGGGACGCGCGGGCCTGGGCCTAGGCGGAGCAGCTACAGGGGACTCGCTTGCCATTTGGCCGCCTCGACGACGTTCTTCATCAGGGAGGCCACCGTGCAGGGACCGACGCCGCCCGGCACGGGGGTGATCATCCCCGCCACCTCGACCGCGCTGTCGAAGTCCACATCGCCGACCATCTTGCCGTCCTCGTAGTTGATGCCCACGTCCACGACCAGGGAACCGGGTTTGATCATATCGCCAGTCACCAGGCCGGGCCGCCCCGCCGCCACCACGAGTATGTCGGCGCGCCTGGTGTGGAAGGTGAGGTCGGCGGTGCGGGTGTGGCAGAGGGTGGGGGTGGCGTGCTCGGCCATGAGCATGAGGGCAACGGGCTTGCCGACTATGTCGGAGCGGCCGACGATGACCGCCTCGGCACCCTTGATGGGCCGGCCGGAGGCGTGGATGAGGGCCATGGCGCTCATGGCCGTGCAGGGGGCCAGGCGCGGGCGATTCTGCACCAGCAGGCCCAAGTTGGCGGCGCTGATCCCGTCCACGTCCTTCTTCTGGGCCACGAGGTCCTGCGCCGCGCGGGCGTCGAGGTGGTCGGGCAGGGGCATCTGGAGGATGAGCCCAGTGACCGCGTCGTCATCGTTGATGGCGAGCAGGTGCTGCGACAGCTCGTCCTGCGTGGTCTGCTCGGGCAGTTGATCGAGACGGTATTCGATTCCCACACCGTCGGCGACCTTCTGCTGCATGCGCACGTAGGCGGCGATGCCCTCATCGGCGCCGACCTGAACGGCGACCAAGGAGGGCTGCTGCCCGGCGGCCTTGAGGGCCTCGACCTCGGCAGCGACCTCGGCCTTGATGGCATCGGCTACGGGCTTGCCCTTTAGCACTTCGGCGGCCATTGGATGGATCACCTACATTCGTGCGAGCATCTTCTCCCAGGCTCGGGCGAGTGTGTCCTCGGCGCCCTCGGCCAAGTCGGCCAGGGCCTGGCGCTTCTCGGCGTTGAAGGCCTCGTCCTTGATGCTGCGCAGGTTGATCTCCACGTTGAGCCAGGAGGCGTTCAGAGCGGCGTTGGCCATCTGGGCCGCCACCCCGGCGTCGGAGATGAGGTACTCGTTGCCCTTCTCCACCAGCGGCTCGGCCAGCTCCAGCACGCGCCGACAGCAGCGCGCGGCCCTCAGCGGCACGTCGGCGGCTTCCTTGAGGGCGGCCTGGATGACCTTGGTGCGCTCGGCCTTCTCCTGGTCGCTCTTTTTGGGCAGCTTGTAGGCAGCCGCGACCTGGCTGTAGGCCTTCTCGTCAGCGGCCATGAGGTCGAAGAGCTCCCCGCGCAGCCCGTCGCACTCGGCCAGGATGCCCTTGATCTCGTCCTCGACGTCGGCGTACTTCTCCTTGCCGACGGTGAAGTTGGCCACCATGCAGTTCAGGGCCGCTCCCAAGGCGCCGACCAGCGCCGTAGCGCTGCCGCCGCCCGGGGCGGGGGCGTCTGAGGCCAGGCCGTTGAGGTACTGCTTGACGCCGTCTTCGGGGTTCATGTTGGGTTCCTCCTGCGCCGTGCATTCCCGCCGCCAGCCTGCCATCCTGAGCGAAGCGGAGGCCCTAGCGACTTTGGGCTCAGGACGGCATCAGGTTGTGCGTGCTCGGTCAGTGTAGGCCGACGGGGCGGCCGTTCTCGTCTATGTCAATGGCCTGCGCGGAAGGGTAGGTGGGGAGCGCAGGTAGGGTCATGATCTGTCCCAGCAGCGGGTACAGGAAGCCGGCCGCCAGGGCGGCGCGGATGTCCAGGATGGGGACGGTGAAGCCGGTGGGGCGGTTCTTGAGCTGCGGATCGTGGGAGAGCGAGTACTGCGTCTTGG
>JBHIEF010000187.1:0-8495 GCA_046760465.1 Armatimonadota bacterium
CTTCAGGCGCCGGTCGTAGATGACGTCCAGCGTGCCGCGGGTCGTGATTACATCGGCGGCCACGGCGCCTATGATCTTGGCCGTACCGGCGCCGAAGAACTCGGCGTCGCTGATGACGTTGTGGGCGTAGATGAGGCCGTAGACGTCGGACGTGCCCATCATGCGGAAGTTGCCGGTGGTGAGCAGGGCCAGGCCGCTATTGGCGTCGGCGTAGAGCACCTGCCCGGTGACCTTGAAGCCTCCAGTGGAGACGATCGTGCCCACGCCGGTGAAGGTGCCGGAGAGGTGTACCAAGCCGTCCACGAAGATGATCTTCGGGGCGTCCCAGGTGCCGAGGGTCCCGCCCGAGATGGTCTGGTCGCCGACCATTATCACATCCGCATTGGCCTCGTACCAGGCCAGGTCTATCTCGGGGAAGGCGAGCTTGGAGGTGAAGGGTTCCTGAGTTCCCATGGTTTGGTTGACGGGGCCACTGATGCTGCCGGTGGCCTTGGCATTGCCGATCAGGTCAGGTGTGCCACTGAACACGATGTTGCCGGTGGCGTAGATGCCCTCGCCACCCTCCTCAACGATGACCTCGTCGGGATTGGGTGGCGGATCGGGCACGGGCGGGGGGTTGCCGATGGGGCAGAGGCTCCCCTTGGGCAGGGGCGGGTAGACCTCGTGGCCGACGGAACACACGGCCTCCGGGTTGCCATCCACGAACACGTTGCCTCCCATGTCCAGGTTGTGGTCGGAGAAGAGCGCATGTCCGAACACGGCCGACTTGAAGGGAATGTAGCGCAGCACGGCGCGAATACTCTCCCGCTGGCCGTTGGCGGCGCGACCATTGGACACCACCAGGGCCAGGTTGTCGGTCAGGTAGGGGTAGACCGCGACGAAGTTGTAGGTTTCCCCCTCGCCGGTGGCCCAGATGGGCGAGTAGTAGTGGCGCGTGACGCCGTCGGGGGGCTGCTCGCCCTCGCCGCCTGAGCCGCCGCGCAGCTTCCGGTTGATGTCGTCCTTGCCGTTGCTGTCGGCCTCCATCATCCAGATGCACCGTTCCAGGGCGCCCTCGGCCAGTTGCATGGTCTGGATGCGGCGCTTGTAGACGCCCGCCTGCTTGACGTCGTTAATGCCCATGCGGACCATGGTCAGACCCAGGATGAGCATGACGCCCAGGGCGATGACGGCGAAGACGAAGGCGACGCCGCTGCGCGAGCGCAGCCGCCGAGCCAGCAGTCTATGGGTTGCACGCATGCTTGCTCCCTCGCTTTCCGGGCCCGTTGTAGCGGGCCGTCCCCCTCCCCTAGTGATTGCGCAGGAACACCTCTTCCGACAGGGATTGCTCGTAGATCTCATGGCCTTCCTTGGCCCGAATGGTCAGGTCCAGCTTGACCAGCTCCAGGAACTCGATGGAAGGCGCATAGGTGAAATCCAGCGCGGACACGCCGGGCGCCAGCATCTCGATGCGCTCCCAGGTGTTGGAGCCGGCGGGCCGCAGGGCGCGCCACAGGGTGGTGCCGTTGGCCATGGGGAAGCCGGAGTCGTTGGCGTAGTAGAAGGCCTCCTGGTAGCCGGGCACCAGGGTCTTGGTGACCGGGTTGATGGTGTTGTGGCCGTTGGCGTCCTTGGCCGGCATGGTGACGATGATGGCGTGGGGCCCGGGGTAGTCCACGTTGATGGCCTCCCGGATGTCGTTGGACATGAGCTGGCAGGCCAGGGCTCCGCGCTCGTGGGCCATGGTCAGGGAGGTCCCCTGCTGGTACATGTTGAGGGCGGCGATGTAGAGCGAACCGCAGGCGCCGATCATGAGCAGCAAGATGCCCATGGCTATCATCGCCTCCACCAGGGTGAGGCCCTGGCGCCGCCTGAGGATGCGATATGCTCTCATTGGTATCATCTCCCCGAGGCTGCTAGGGATGCAGCGCCAGCAAAGTGGAGATGCGCGTGTTGCCCTGGATGCCGCGGCCGCCCTCCCACTCCACTGCCACCGTGATGCGCACCAAGTTGTCGGTGGTCGGCAGGGGGAAGGGCTCGGTGGTGATGGTGCCCATGCCTGCGGGCAGCTCGGGCACGGCGAAGGGCGAGGGAAACACGGCCGGGTCCAGACCATTGAAGCCGGCGCTGCGCATCTCGTCGAGCTTCTCAGAAGCGGCGGCGGTGGCCAGCATGCTGTAGTGGGCGTTGAGCTGGGACTGGTAGCCGTAGAGGAACATGGTGATGACCCCGGCAATGCCGAGGGCCACGATGACGATGGTCACCATCATCTCAATAAGGCTAAGGCCCCTGCGTTGGCATAGTCGAGACATGGCCTCACGCCTCCTGTACGGGCGTACGGCAGCGACCCGAACGGGGACTCTTCTCACCGGCTATCTACCACATCCGGGTCAGCGCCTACCCAACTTATCGGGCCGATGTGGCGCGTGCGGCGCCCTAGAGGCCCTCAGGTGAAGATTTCGTTACCTCCACGGCGGCGATGGCGAAGCCCTCGGGCGCGAAGAAGCGGAGGTCGGCGCCGCCGTTCTGCCGCCCCTCGAAGCGCGCGTTGGCAAGGGTAAACGTGTGTTTGCGCCACTGCTTGCTGTCTGTGAGCGACAGGCTCCCGCCCGGGGTGTAGGCGCCCTCCAGGGGGCCGCCCGCGGGATCGGTGGAATCGTAGTGCAATTCACAGGCTCCGGCGCCTGCGTCGTAGTACTCGAGCACTACGTAGGTGGCTCCGGCGCGCAGGAAGTCGTCGGCCAGGTCGAAGTAAACATAGCGAGAGGGCTGCCCCCGCGTGCGCACCACTCGGCACTTGCGTCCACCGAGCTCGGCGGGTTCCGTAGTGCCGTCGTCCCACTCGAACTGCCGCAGGTCAACCTCCTCGTTGGTTTCCCCCAGGGCCGCCCCGGCGGCCAGGCATAGCTCCTCGGAGGCCTCGTATCCCGGCCCTCGGGCTATCACGCGTGCGCGGCTGCCGGGCTCAAGGGGGGTCTGAGGCCGGAGGCGAAGCTCGGCTACACGAGCGCGTCCCTGGTCCTCGTAGCGCACCTCGCCCTCGCGCTGCCACTCCCTGGGCCCCTCGGCCCGCACCTCGGTCTGCTTGAGGGGGTAACTGCGGAAGCCGGTCTCCAGGCGCGCCCGTAGCAGCAGGACTCCGTCGGGCTCGAGTTGTCCCTCCAGCGCGATATCGAAGGGAGGCCTGATCTGGAAGATGCCGTGGCTCTCGAGCCTGACTTCCCGGCCCCCCACGCGCGCCTGGACCGCGACGCGATAGGGGATGGTGGTGCCCAGCTCCAGGTCGCGGGGCACGGGGACGGTGGTGCCGAAGGCCAAACCGCGGCTGCCCACGGCGCCGCGGCGCAGCTTGGGCGAGGCAAGCGGCTCGGCCTCGATGACCGCCACGACGTCGCGCAGGCGCTCGGGGTCGTCGGCCAACAGGCGCACGGTAAGCGGCAGGCGTTGTCCCGGATAGGCCAGCAGAGAGCTCGGCAGGTCACCGGCATCGGGCCCCGCCAACTCGCAGGCCAGGCCGAGGGTGATAGCCTGGGCCAGGGCGCGTGCCCGGCTGGTGCCCTGACGGCGGAGATGGCTGGCCAGCTTGTCGCGTGGCCCCACGTGCACGCTCTCGCCGGGGGCCAGGTGCAGTCGCAGCTCGCCCTCCCCGTCCCGCGCGGCCAGGGGGTGGTGCGGCCGGCCCTCGACGACGGCCAGGGCGGCCAGCCGCTTCGCGGGCCGCGCGGTGGCGCGAACGCGCACCGACTCGGCCGCCACGTTGGTGAGCAGGGCGTGGTTGCCTGCCGGCCGCAGGTCAAGCAGCGCCCCCGGGGGCGCCTCCAGCGACCAAGTGGGGGCCAACTGCGGGGCAAGGGCGATGCCCTCGCGCTCGCGCTTGAAGAAGCGAGAGTAGAAGGCGGTCAGGTCGGCGTATTGTCGGCCGTGCTCGACGCTGGGCTCGATCTCCGAGCCTTCGTGCCACTCGTTGAAGGAGGTGATGGCCACCCAATCGGGTCGGGCGGCAATGGCCTGGCCCCACAGCTCCTTGTAGAGTTGACCCCCTCGGCGGGGGCAGTCTATGACGTTGGCGCGACCGATGTTGCCGTCGTTGTAGCCGGGGATGATGGTGGTGCAGGCCAGGCCGCCGGCCTGGCGACAGTTGCCCACGAAGTCGCGGTAGGCGGCAGCCATGTCGCGGCCGCCCACGATCATCCCGACGGGGTTGTACCAGTGGCCGCCGTCGAAGACCGCGACCACGTTGGCGCTGCCGCTGTCGGCGATCAGGACGCAGTCATGCTTGCCCTTGACCTCGGCGACCACCTCGCGCCAGTCCTCCAGGCTGATCTGGCCCATGGCGCGTCCGTAGATGAAGATGACGGGCTTGCCGTCGGCCTTGAACGACCCCTTGCGGCCGCCGTATTCGTCCAGGATGTGGAGCAGATCGGCGATTGCCTGCTGCTTGGTCCGGCCCGCGATGGTCTCATAGTAGGGGCAGAAGCGAACCGGAGAATCGGTCTCGTCAACGACGTCGAGGGCGATCCTGTAGGCTTGATCGTGGTAGTCGCCCTGACCCCACCAGGTGGCGATGAGCACGTCTACGCCCATCTCCTCGGAGAGCTCGAGGTGGCGCCTGATGGTGGCCGGGTCGTGCGAGTCGTAGAGACCGTCCAGGGGGTGCTGAGTGGTGCCCGTGTCGGGCACGCCGCTGTCGAGCGTGGTGTTGGGGTCGTGTCCGCCCTCGTTCCAGTGAATCCACGCATTGTGGAACTCAGGATTGCCGTACCAGGTGTAGTAGAAGGCGAGGACGGTACGCGAGGCAGCGCGCCCGCTGCCGCCCGCCAGCAGGAGGGCACAAACGGAAAGGAGCACTGCCGACCAGGGCCAGTTCATGGGGATCACTCCACTGGCGGCGGCTGTGCACCTCGGTGACGAGAGCGGCGGCAGCGGCTCCCGACGGGGTCATGGTAGCACGTGGTACTGGCGAGTGTCAAGACGGCAGGTGGGGGCACGCGGGGCACCGAATAGGGCACGCCGGGGGGCGCGGGCGGCAGCCAGCGGCCCCTCGCCTCTAGCATCAGCGCCAACGGAAAGCGAGGCCGTGAATGGCCAATCCATTCGAAGCGCCGGGGCATTGGTACAAGGCCGGGCTGCATACGCATACGACGAATTCGGATGGCCTGCTGTCACCCGAGGAGGTATGCCAGGTATACCGGGCCGATGGCTACGCCTTCCTGGCCATCACCGACCACAACTGCGTGACCGACGCTACCGACATGGGTGGGGACGGGCTAGTGGTCTCCCGGGGGGTGGAGCTGGACGGGGGCAAGACCGAGCTGGGCGACACCTACCACGTGGTGGGCATTGACGTGCCGGCGGACTTCGAGCTGCCGGCCCGTGAGGAAGCACAGACGGTCATTGACAGCATCAACGAGGCGGAGGGAGTGTGCTTCATCGCGCATCCGTACTGGTCCAGCATGACGGTGGCAGACCTGATGAGGGTGGAGCGGTACGTGGGCGTGGAGGTCTACAACTACAGTTGCCGGGGCATCGGCAAGCACGCCTCGCCCATGGTCTGGGATGGACTGCTGGTGCGGGGCCGGCAAGTGACCGGACTCGCCGTGGATGATGCGCACTTCCGCCACCCGGATGCCTGTGGCGGGTGGGTCAATGTGAAGGCGGAGGAATGCTCCCTCGAAGCCGTCACTGCGGCGCTGCGGCAGGGCAGCTTCTACTCCTCCTCGGGGCCCACCATCACGGACTTCCGCATCGAGGACGGTCGCGCGCGGGCGGAGTGCTCGCCGGCGCAGGTGATCTACTTCGTGTGCGCGCGCACGCGGGGAGGCTACTGCCGCGGCGAGAACGGCGAGCTGCTGACGGGAGGGTCCTTCGAGCTGGCCGGCAACGAGGGATACGTGCGGGTGCAGGTAGTGGACGAACGAGGTCGTGAGGCCTGGGCCAATCCGCTGCCGGTGCCAGCGCCGGAGTAGCATGGGGGGACAAAAAAAGAGCCGCACTCCGCGCAGGCGCTGTTCCCGACCGCCTGGGTTTCGTGCGGTGCCCTCTCACAAGGCTGCACAATAGCCTAAGGTAAAGCGCCAAGAAGAGAGCGAAAGGGCATTCACCTAATCGAGCTGCTTGTACCTTAGAACGAAGCACGCGGCTGGGTGTTCCGCTGGAGCCGTAAAGCTTTGGGAAGACTTGTGCAAACGACATGTAAACGGCCGATGGGGCCCGGCGTTGCTCAGTTAGTGCCTCTTATGGCAGGAACGCTCGTTCGGGAACTCCGAACACTTTTGCGTAGTTTTCTTCATAGCAGGAAGGAAGAACCGGATCGGGTAATGTAGAATTGGGTAGGAACGTCTCTTACAGAGAGTAGTGGCCTCCACCTGGAGGCCTGCCGAGAGGCGGAGCATCGTATGTCGGCTACTCGTCCAGACAAGCGGTATGACGTGCATTTCCTCATTGCCAGGGACGAAGGCGGCTACTCGGCATTGTGCTATGAGTACACCACTGCGGGCTTCGGCAAGGACCCGCTCAGTGCTCTGTGCGATGCTGCTCTGGCTACTGCCGAGTATCTGGACTATATGTGTGACGAGGGCAGGGAGGGCGAGGCTGCCCGCCCTGCGCCTGCGGAGCTGATCCTCAAGTTCGCCGACCAAGAGATTGGCGAAACGGTCACTCAGGAGCAGCTAGACGCCGCTATAGGGAAGTTGATGGTCGCCCAGGTCCAGATGGAGCGGAAGATGCAGATCGCATATGACGTGGCGAGTCGGCAGTTGCGGTGCGAGTCGCACGAGGCGTTTCTGGCCACCTCACCCGGTGACCTAGCTAGTTATCCTGCCGAATTGGTAATTGCTGGTGGCTAGTGGCAGCACACCCCTCCGCAACAAGTCGAGCGCGGACGTTGTACGCCTCCTGGAGCACTTTGGCTTCGCGCGCAAACGCAGGGGGCCGCATGATACGTACGAGGGATTCCGATGTGGCGGACGGCGAACAGCGCAAGTCCCGCGCAGTAAGAAGAACATACTCCCCAAGACGCTGTCCACTATTCTGACGCAGGCCTGCATTGACGATGAAGAGGCGCGGGCGTTCTGGGGGCCGAAGAAGAAGCGCAAAGCGAAGGCGAAGAAGCGTAAAGCCAAGAAGCGCAAGCAGCGGCGGTGAGCGCACGCCCTTCTGTTCTCTCCGTTGTGATCTGGTGCACGTTCCCGTTTGGACGGATGCAGTCTCGCCAGATCAGTTCCGAGATCCCTCTGGCCCCTGCCCGTTCGCAGTCGTGAGCGCGGCCCACGACAGACGGCTATGCATGGCATCGGAGGGCATGCCGTCGAAGAGGTGTCCGGGCCGAGGTGACGACTATCACGAGGGGCTGGAGGTTTGGGGCGGGAAGGGACGGGCAAGGCTGTAGGTGGGAGGAGGAACTGAGATGAGGGAAGCCCTGCGCAGGTCCGTATGGATCGTGCTCCTACTGCTGGGCGTGTTGGCACTCACCGTGGGTGCGGCAAGTGCGGCGGCCGACGACGAAGGCCAGACCGGCCCGGGCCGCTGGATCTTCAAGTACGATCGCTCCGGCCGAGAGCCTCCGCCGGAGCTGAAGACTCCGCCGCGCTACCTGGGCACGCTGACGTGGGTGGAGGAGCGTGGCGGAGAGGAGCCAACGTGGCGGCTGAGGCTGGACGACCTGCGCGAGGGCCCCAAGAGCGTCTACCTGACTGAGGACACGAAGGTGGACGGCGCTCCCGCGAAGGAGAAGGTGAAGACGCTCAGACCGAAGAGCCACGTGGCCATCTACGGTGAGGAGAAGGACGGGCGCTTCTACGCCAAGTCGGTGTTCCTGGTTCCCGATGAGGACTGGCAGGCCATCCTGGAGGCCAAGCGGGCCGAGGAGGAGCGTGCCAGGGAGGAAGCAGCGCCTGCCCCAGGTCCGCCCCCGCCCGACGAAGGCTCGCCAGCGGAGGAGGAACCGCTGGCCGACCTGGCGCCGCCTGCCGAGGTGGGGCTGTCCGAGGAGGAACTGGGTGTGCCCAGAGAAGGTGTGGAGCCCGAGGCTTCTCCTCCCGACGAAAAGGAACCGGCGGAGAAGGAGCACCGCGGCGACTTCCGGGCGACCATCAAGACCGTGCGCTCCCTGGGAGCCGAGATGTCGGTGGCGACGGAGGGCAGGATCGTCCTGGTCACCACCGACACGCGGACGACGATCCTGGAGGGTGAGAAGAAGCTGACGCGGTCTGACCTGAGAGATGGCTGGACGGTGGATGTGGAGGTGGCACGCTGGCGGGGCAAGAGCAACTGCGCCGCCAAGCGCATCTGGGTCGTAGAGCGATAGGCGTCATCTCAACCAGACGAAGGGGGGCAAAGGCAATGGCCTTTGCCCCCTCTTGCTGTCTACGTAAGTGCAGGCAAGCTACATGGGCGAACTAGCCCTCGCCGCCGGCTCCGGGCGGAGCGACCTCGGGCGGGCCGAGGAAGCCGGCAGGCGGCTGCGGCGGCTTGATGAACTCGTTCTTGGCCTGGAGTTGCAGGGTCTCGGCGTCGAA
>JBHIEF010000188.1:0-8474 GCA_046760465.1 Armatimonadota bacterium
TACATCATCCCCAGCCGCCATTCGGCGCGGAGGTGGTAGTCGGTATCGGGCCACTGATTGGCGATGCGCTCACACAGGGGGATGGCCGTGTCGTAGTCGTTCAGGCACGCGTAGAAGATCCACGCCGCCTTGTCCAGCGCCTTCGGGCCCAGGTCCGATTCGGGGAACCACGCGGCCAGCTTCTCGTAGGCCTGAGCCGCCTGCTGCACCAGCTCGGTGTCGAACAGCTTCTCCTCCGGCCGCCCCCAGGCGTTGGTGAAGCTCACCACCCGAAGGCCCCGGAACAGCCGGTGCTGGGCGTAGGCGTTGACGTGCCGCCAGGCAGTCTGCTCCTCCCTCCGCTCCTGGAGCAGACCGAAGAAGCGCTCCGTGGCCCGTGCCTCCTCGGCCTGGTCGCCCAGCGAGCGATAGCAGTCTATCGCATACAGGAGCGCCAATAGCCTTGCGTCCAGGTCAGGGGATTCCTCGGCAGCCTTCTGGAGAACCGACAGGGGTCCGACGAGGTCATCCACCGACGGCAGGTCGGGCGCGTCTTCGGGCAGCACCTCCAGCTCCTGGAAGTGCCGCACGGCACGCACCGCCTGAAGCACCTCGTCGGGCGGCTTCCTCGCCTCTTCTTCCTGCGCCGAACACGGCCCCCGCCACAAGGCCGGTAGGGCCACCAGGACCAGGCCTATGCGCCCGGCCCAACGCATGGGGCAGTGCCACATGCTACACCCCTCCTGCCCCAACGCAGCCTATCCCCGTACATCTACTATACTCCCCCCGCCCGCGCGCCTGTCAAGGCCTTTCCGTGCGAAGCGGGCCCCTACCCCACCTCCACCGGCTCGCCCTTCTCGGCCGACTGGTGGATGGCCAGCACCACCTTGGTGGCAGCCAGGCCATCTCCGCCCCCGACCAGTGGCTCTTTGTCCTCCAGCAGGCAGTCTATCCAGTGCCGAATCGCCTCGACGGCAAAGCCCAGGAGCTTGCCGTGCACCTCCGGGAAGACGGCCACGTCGGGGTAGCCCGCCTCCTCCTCCGTGTAGCGCGAGAGCATGCCGTGCGTGCTCAGATCGGCGAAGACGGTGCCCTTGGCGCCCACTACCTCCAGCTTGAAGTCGAACACATTGGGGAAGCTCTCGGAGATGATCCAGCAGTTCTCCACGTAAGCCGTGGCCCCGCCCTCCAGCTCCAGAATGGTCTGGTAGAAGTCCGGCGTGGGGATGCCCAGCGGCTCCAGCACCCGCGACCGCGACACCGAGTACACTCGCCGGACCTCGTCTCCGCTCAGGAAGCGCACCAGGTCCACGCAGTGGCTGGCCAGGAACCACGTGACGGTGGACTTGCCCGCCCAGCTCAGCATCTGCGTGGGCACAAACAGCGTGTCGTTCAGGCGCACGCTCATCATCTGGAGGTCCCCGAGCTCCCCCTCTTCGAGGCTCCGCTTGGTCTTCACGAGCGGCGGGTTGAAGCGGTTGTGGAAGTCCACCATTAGCTTGACGCCGTTGGCCTGGGCCGCGGCGATGATCCGCTCGCAGTCTGCCACGGTGGTGGCCAGGGGCTTCTCGATGAGGATGTGCTTGCCCGCGTTGGCGGCCGCCACCGCGATGTCGCCGTGCGCGAAGTCCGGCGTGGCTATGGACACGGCCTGAATGGCCTCGTCGCCCAGCAGTTCCTCATAGTCGGTCGTCCAGGCGCCAACGCCGTACTCGCCGGCGCGTTCGCGGGCCAGCTCCTCGTTCACGTCGCAGAGACAGCGGATGTCGCACTCGGGATGTGCGCCGTAGGTTTTCAGGTGCGTCTCGCCCCACGTCCCGACGCCGATTACGCCGACTTGCAGAGCAGCCATGAGTTGATCCCTCCCACCCGAGGTCTGTGCACGGCCCATCTACGGTGTCGAGGCCTCGCAGCAACGGGCCAGGCTAGTATTGCCCGGTCGCATGCCGGGCCAGAATGGCGCGTACCGAGATCACGGTCAGCAGCCAGGCCAGAAGGGGCAGAAGCGTCCCCAGCAGAAGGCCGCCAATGCCCGCACGACGCCGGTCCACGTCGCCATGCGGCAGGATGAGCGAGAACACCCCGCACCCCACACCCCAGAGGCAGAGGGCCAGAAAGGCCTGCAACAGCCTCCTGGCCAGTTGCCGCGCCAGCGACACGCCACCGCCCTGCGTCACATCCGCCAACCATCCCCGATGCAGGTCCGACAGGGCCACGAAGGCGGCCAGGCCCAGGAACAACAGCGACCCAAGCGGCAGGATCAGAGACAGGCGAGCCAGGATTGCGCCAGACCCAACCAGGGGCTGGTCTCGCTCCTCGTCACCGTCGGCTTGCTCGGCCTCAGGCGCCGGCATCGGTCTTCTGCTGCCATCTCTCCCTGCGTGGCGAACTACTTCGCGTCGGCAACGCTGGCCACTTCACCCTCGTCAAGATAGTCGAAGCGGACCAGCTCGTCCACAATGGTGGCCGCCAGGCGCCGATAGGTCTCTTCCTCGCGCGCCTCGAACCGGATCACCAACTCGGGCCCGGTGTTCGAGGCTCGCACCAGGCCCCAACCCTCGCCCAGGGAGAAGCGCACACCGTCTATGTCGGTGATCCCGAAGCGCTCCCCCAGCCGCTGCTTCACGGCCTCAACCAGCCCGAACTTCTTCTCGTCGGGGCAGTTGAGGCGGAACTCGGGCGAAGAGCGATAGCGAGGCACGTCGGCCAACATGGCCGACAGCGAATGCTCGGAGGCCGCCAGGCGCTCTGCCAGTCTCACGGCCCCGAACGCGGCGTCGTCGAAGGGGACCTCGATGCCGGGCAGGCGCTCGGTAAGCGAGCGCAGGAAGATGTGCCCGGTGGTCTCGGCGCCCAGGGCCGCACGGTGCCTGGCCATGCCCTTGAGGATGTTGGGGTAGCCGCAGGCCGACATATGCGGACGCCCACTCAGCTTGCGCACCTCACCCAGCAGCGCCTCCGAGCAGCGAACGTCAAAGACGAACTCGTCCGGTCCGCGGGCCAGAATCTCTCTGCACAGGGGGATGACGTACAGGTCGGGCGGCACGACCTCACCTTGCTCGTCCACGATCCCCAGGCGGTCCCCGTCGGGATCAATGGCTATGCCCAGATCGGCCGCCTCCCTGCTCACAGCCTCGCCCAGGGGGCCGAGCTGCTCCGGCACGTTGGGATCGAGGGGCTCCGGAGGCAGCCCAGCGTGCCAGTCCGTCTCCAGTGTCACTACGTCACACCCGGCAAGGTCGAACAGCGGCGGCACGGTCCGGCTCGCGATGCCGTTCCCCGTGTCCACCACCACGCGCAGCGGGCGGTCGAGGCTCACCACCTGGCCGAGCGCAACGAGGTAGCCGAGCACAGCTTCGCCATCCGGCCATGTACGAACGCTACCCCGGCCAGTCGGGAACTCGCTGCGCGTGATCCGTTCACGCACGCGCTGGATCTCCTCGCCCACGAAGGGCACCTGCCCGCGGCGCAGCTTCATGCCGTTGTACTCGGGGCTCTTGTGACTGGCGGTCACCACGGCCCCGCCGTCGGCCTGTCGCTCGGCCACGTAGAACCACACCACAGGCGTCGGCACGCGGCCCACGTCCGTCACCCGGCACCCGGCCGCCACCAGGCCCTCGAGGAAGGCCTCCGCGATCTCATCGGCCGAAGGCCGGTTGTCACGCCCCACCACGATGTGGGGCGAGGCTGCCCCCAGCTCCGCCACCCACGCCCGACCGATGTCCCGGGCCAGAGCCGGCGTCATCTCTGCCTGCGCGGCGGGCTCGGCTATCCCGCGGATGTCGTATTCGCGAAAGACGTGCCGTGGAAGTGACTCGGGCAAGGACCCGCCCTCCTCGGTGGACTGTGCTACGTTCCCCACGCGCAGGCGCCGGCCCTTCTCGTGCAGGGCCGGCGCCTCGCCGCAGCAGCGCTCTGCAGGTCACCTCACGCGCTCGCAGCCGTCAACTCCAGTTCCGCGTGTGAAACGCCCGACCAGGAGCACGCCGCCTCGACCAGACTCGGGTCGAACTGGCTTCCCCCGCAGCGACGCAATTCCAGGAAGGCCTGTTCAGGCGGGTAGGCCGGCTTGTAGGCCCGCTCGGTCGTCATAGCGTCGAAGGCATCGGCCAGGGCCAGAATCCGCGCCCCGAGCGGGATCTGCTCGCCCGACAGGCCGTCCGGATACCCCTTGCCGTCCCAGCGCTCGTGGTGATGGCGGATGATGGCGGCGACCTTCTCCATCTGGGCGATGTTGGCGATCATGTCGCCGCCCCGCCCAGGATGCTCGCGGATGATCTCCCATTCCTCATCGGTGAGCTTGCCCGGCTTGTCCAGCAGGGACTCGGGGCTGCCAATCTTGCCCACGTCGTGGAGCAGAGCGGCCAACTCCAGATCGTCACATTCGGGCTTGGGCATGCCGATCTGGTGGGCGATGTACATCGCGTGTTCGGTTACGCGCTGCGTGTGTCCATGGGTATAGGGGTGCTTCGCGTCAATGGCTGAGGAAAGCGCGCGCATCGCGCCCAGCAGCGTGTCCTCGTACAGCCGGGCGTTCTTAAGCGAACCCGAGACCGCCTCCGCCAGCGTCTCGGCCAGACTCACCATCTGGGTGTTGAAGCTGCCCTTGCTTCCCGCCTCGATGGCGAGCACGCCCACGGTCGTCTCCGCAGCCCGCAGCGGCACACAGAGCGCCTCTCCGCCCTCGCCGTTCTCCCTCAGGGCGAGTTGGCCCGTACCCACCACCTGCTGACAGGCCGAGGCCACCAACGGAGAGACGTCGCCCGCCGCCTCCGAGGGCGCATGAGCCTCAACCCGTAGATCCCCGGTGCCTTTGTCCCGCAGGTGGATGCTCACTTGCGCGTAGGGGAAATTGCTGTGGATGGAGGTCACCACGGACGCCAGCAGGTCGTCAACGGCCAGCGTGGCCTGAGCGCGCTTGCTGATCTCGTGGATGATGTCAAGCTCAATAACGCGCTGACGGTGCGCTCGCGTCTCCCGCATCAGGATTCCGCACAGGATGGCAACGAACATCGAGATGCCGCCGAAGGTGCGGGCCCGCGACCACGCCAGCTCCGGCTGTGAGTCAGTCTGCGGAGCGAAAGCCACCAGCGCGTAGAAGCCCACGCCCAGCACTGCCGCGGCTATGGCGTCCCTCAAGCTGAGCCTCACTGCGGCTTGCAGCACCGGCAGGTAGTACACCGGGTAGTACTGGCTGTTCATCCCTCCGGTGACATAGATGAGGGCGCTGATCAGGATCACGTCGGCGGTCGTGACCAGTATGTTCAGGCGCTGCTCCCCGTCCCCCATGATGGCGGGGATGCTGGTGACCACCACGTAGATGGCGGCCACCACCAGGGCGGCCCACTCCAGGGCGACCTCGTGCTCCAGGTCTCTCTGGATGGCGATGAGGGCGATGACGCCGAGGAACACGGCGGCGCGGGCGGTGCGCACGCCGTGCTCAGCACCGGATACCGCCTTCCTGCCTCTGGGACTTGCCTGCGCGTCTGCCTGTCTGCTCGCGGGCATGCCGGTTAGCTCGGTGTGGTTACGCTTTCGACTGCCATCTCACAAGAATGGCCACGCGCCACGGGCGCCGACCATCTAGGACGGCGAGTCACCATCGCCCGGCTCTTGGGCCAGCAGGCTGTCAACGAAGCCCAGTACCTCCCTGCGCCGCAGGGGCTTGGGCAAGAAACGGGAGACCCCTTGCTTCTTGGCGGCCACCGCCTTGGCGATGCTGTCCGGAGCGTCGGCGGCCGTGACCATGCCGATGCGTAGGTTGGGGCAGCCTCGGTGCAACTCGGTGGCCACCTCCAGGCCGTCCATCGGCTCCATGCGTACGTCAAGCAGGGCCACGTCGAAGGGCTCCTCCTGAGCGGCCGCTAGCGCCTGCGGGCCCGTGCTGACGATGGTCGGTCGGTGGCCGCCGCTCTCCAGGATGATCTGCATCAACTCCCGCACGTCTGGATCGTCGTCCACGACGAGGATTCTTGCCACGCCCCGCACCTCCGTTCCAGACGAGTGGTCCCCGAGGGTCGGCTCTGCGCAGCGCCGCTGTCGTTCCGCCGCCGGCCCCGCAGGTTCGGCCAGGCAGCGGGGCGAAGGGGCGCCGCGGGCGCCGGGGAGCACGCGCCCACGAGGCCTCACTAGGCGGCCGTCGGCATCAACGCGGCGCCTCGCGCGAACTCTACCACGTTGTGCCACGAAGTCAGGGGGGAATACTAGGCTTTTGATGGCTCACCGCGCGGACGAGCAGTTGCAGGCCCAAAGGGAGTCCCTGGGCGCCGTGGTGGCCGATGCGGAGGCCGCCGGTCGGAGCCCGGTGGCGGCCCTGGTGGGGTGGCTGCGCGACCGGCGGCGCGCCCTGGCTGAGCACGTCCTCCAGGCGGACGCGCACGACCTGGTGGCAGCTCTGGCCCAGCTCATGGACGTCGCCGTGTGCAGAATCCACGATCTGGCCCTGGAGCAGGCGTGCGGCGGGACGCCCGCCGCCTCACCCATCGCCCTGGTGGCCACCGGCGGCTACGGGCGGCGCCAGCTCTGTCCCTTCTCGGATGTGGACGTGGCCCTCGTCACCGGCCAAGTGCCCCAGGCGGAGGCTGGCCAGTCACCAGCTGACCTCGACCCGCTGGTCAAGGTCACCCATCGCCTGATCGTGGAGGTGCTGGGGGACGGACTGGGACTGGAGGTCGGCTACGCCTACCGTCCCGTGCACGAGTGCACAAACCTGGACCATCCCACCCAGACCGCCCTGCTGGACAGCCGCTTCGTCGCCGGCGACGAGGCTCTCTTCGCCGACCTCAGGCGCGCCTTGGTGGAGGGCCTGGACCGGCTGGGCTACATGCAGGCGAAGGCGGCCGAGACGGCAGCCCGCCGAGCCAAGTTCGGCGACAGCCCCTACTACCTGGAGCCGGATGTCAAGAACTCCGCCGGAGGGCTACGGGAGCTTCAGACGCTCCGCTGGACGGCGGCGGCGCGTTTCGGCGTGCATCCGACTGCTGCCCTGGAGGAGTTGGAGCGTCGCAGGATCATCTCGCGTCACGACCGGGAGGCACTCCTGGCGGCCGAGGGCTTCCTGCTGAAGGTCCGCTGTTGGCTTCACTTCTTCCACGACGGGCACGCGGACGTTCTGTTCCGCAGCAAAGGGCGAGAGCTGGCGGACGCCTTCGACCGGCTCGGCGAGGCCAGTCTGAGCTCAGTGCAGGGCCTCATGAGCCACTACTACCAGTGCGCCGCCACCATTCTGTCCACGGCCGAGCGCGGCGTGCAGCACTGTGTGAATTCCGAGCTCGACTTGGGCGACGGCTTCGTAGCCCGTCAGGGGCAACTGCGCGCCGCCGACCCTCACCTCTTCCAGAAGAGCCCGACGGCACTCGTGCGAGCGTTCGAGTTGGCTCAGCGTTACGGCCTGCGGATGGCTGAAGACCTGCGGGAGCAGATCCGCGCCTCCCTGAATATGGTGGACGAGGGCCTGCGCACATCGCCAGGTGCCGCACAGCACTTCCGCGCCATCCTGCGGGCCCCCGCCCGGGTGGCGGACACGCTGGGCGACATGTGGGAGATCGGGCTGCTGCCTCTGTACCTCCCCGAGCTCGCAGGGCTCGAACTGCTCGTGCCCCCAGACCCGACCCACGAACTCACCGTGGGCGCCCACACGCTCCGCACCATCGCCAACCTGGAGGCGATCCCGTCGTTGGCGACAGCCCCCTACGACCAACTGCGGGCAGCCTACGCCGATGTTCAGAAGAAGGACTTGCTGGTGCTGGCCTGCCTGCTCCACGACGCCGGCAAGGTGGAGCCGCAGGCCGATCACTGCCAGGTCGGCTCGCGCCTGGCAGCTCAGGTTGCGCGGCGCTTGGGCTTCTCCGGCCTCGAGTGCGGGCTCGCCGCCGATCTCGTGCGCAAGCATCTGCTGCTCGTGCGCACGGCTCGTTTGCAGGACATCACCCTCCCCGCCACCGTCGCCAGCTTCGCGCAATCCATCGAGTCGGCGGATCTGCTGAATATGCTCTACGTGCTCAGCTACGCCGACACGGCCGCCGTCGGCCCCGGAGCCCTGACCGACGTCAGTCGTCAGCAGGCCGACGACCTCTACTTCCAGAGCCTGAGGTCCCTGCTGTCCGAGGGAGCCACCTCCCTGGCGGGAGAACACGTGCGGCGCGTCCGGCAGGAGGCCGAGCGCCGGCTGCGCGCTGGGGGGAAGCTCGGCGACGCCGCCATCTCGCGCCACTTCGAGGGCATGCCCTCAAGCTACATGCTCAGCAATGCTGTGGGCGCCATCGCCGAGCACATCAGCTTCGTGGAGCGGATCCCAGCCGAGGGGCTGGTGGTGGACTTCTACAACGAGTCCGGCAAGCAGTTCACCGAGCTGACCATCTGCTGCCGCGACGATCCCGAGCCCGGCCTGTTCGCCAAGATCGCCGGCACCCTCTACGCCAACGACGTGAGCATCCACGCGGCTCAGCTCTACACCCGCGAAGGGGATGATATCGTCCTGGACCTGCTGTGGGTGG
>JBHIEF010000189.1:0-8167 GCA_046760465.1 Armatimonadota bacterium
TCTTGGGAATCGTAATCTGCCCTCTCGGGCGCACCTTGACGATCTCCATGGAAGCACATCCTCTCGTCAGAAAATCGGAAAAGCAGATAATCGTACTATCAGAATATCAGACACATGAGCGGATGTCAAGGCCCGCCAATGCGCCCTACGTCTTCTTCTCCTTGGTCTTGGCCGCCGGGAAGAGGATGTTGTTGAGAATCAGCCGATAACCTGGGGAGTGTTTGTGGAGAGACAGGTCCGTGGCCGCCTCGCCCACCACGTGTGCGTAGTCCTCGGGGTCGTGCCCGCCGTAGAAGGTAAACGTCCCTTTTCCACAATCGCCGTGGATATACTTGGCCACCCGCCCATCGGGCGTCTGGCCCATGATCATCACGTGGTCCTTGAGCTTGCTGGCTCGGAAGCCCGTGGTCAGGCCCAGGAAGTCGTGAATCAGCCCCGTGTGGCACTGGGTCAACATGGTCAGCACCGGGTCCTGCTTGGCCGAGAACTCGAACAGCTTGAAGACCTGCCCCTGCGAGACCATGCTCTCCCGCGAGGGCGACACGTCTATGTCGCTGAACTCCACCGCGAAGGCCCGCTGCTCGAGCTGGAAGTCCCGGAAGGCGAAGGTCTTGGCGTAGTCCAGACGCTGCTGGGCCCCGGCGTCAATGGCCGTGCCGTCAATCTCAGGCGGCACGATGTCAAGGCCCTCGGCGGCCAGCGCGATGTCCAGCGTATCGCACGCCGCACACATGGCGAACAGGAAGCCCCCCGCCTCCACGTAGCGCTTGATGGCCTTGGCCACCGCGCACTTGTGCGCCTGCACGCTGCCGTAGCCTGCCTGCCGCGCCGCGTTCTCCGCCGTCTGCACCATCCGCCGATACCAGGACTCATGCCGGAAGGAGACGAAGAACTTGCCGTACTGCCCGGTGAAGTCCTCGTGGTGCAGGTGCAGCCAGTCGTACTCGCCCAGCTTCCCCGACAGTATCTCCGTGTCCCACACCTTGTCGTACTCGATCTCCGCGTACGTCAGCGCCAGGGTGACGGCATCGTCCCAGGGCTCCTTGTCGGGCGGGATGTAGACCGCCACCTTGGGCGCCCTCTCCAGCACCACCCGCTCCATGTTCT
The DNA here is from genome assembly GCA_046760465.1 of Armatimonadota bacterium. Classification (GTDB taxonomy): domain Bacteria; phylum Armatimonadota; class Zipacnadia; order JAUWAU01; family JBHIEF01; genus JBHIEF01. Next base: position 1,108 of record JBHIEF010000189.1, read on the forward strand.
CCTGCTCGATGAGGCCGCCGATGGCGCCGACCTGCGCGGCGGTGGCCCGCTCCAGGGCCACGCCCATGGCCTTGGCCCGCTCGGCCACGTCGGGAAGCTCCGGCAGCAGGAAGGACCCGCCGCGGTAGTTCAGCAGCCACTCCACCACATAGACGCGCGGCTCCTCCAGGCACCAGTAGGCCAATCCATACGCCTTGAGGTGGTCCGTCTGCGACTCATCCATCGGCACCAGCAGCCGATCCGCCGCACACGGGACGCTGCTCACCAGCACGAGCACGATGTGGGGTACCAGACCGCGAAGCATGACCCACCCAATCACGAATCGCCAATCACCGGTTACCGATCACCGGTCACCTACCCCTACTTCCTCCTGAACACCTCTGTGATCCAGTAATCGCCCCGGTCGTTGATGGCGAAGCCCACGCCGATCTCCTGGTAGGCCGGATGCAGGATGTTGGCCCGGTGGGGCGGGGAGGTCATCAGGTTGGCGTGGCTGATGCGTACGTTGGCCGCCGAGAGCACGGTGGGGAACCCAAAGCGCCGCGAGATGTTCTCCCCCAACATGCGCGGCTGGTCGTTGGCCTCCAGGTTGTAGCGCTGGCGCAGTTGCTCCCGTCCCGGCACGGGCGACTCGTGCGAGAAGTACTGCAAGTCGCGCATCTCGGCGCTGTGCTGCCTGGCCACCTTCACCAGCGTGTGGTTCACCGTCAGTCTGGGAATGCCGTGCCGCGCGCGCTCCTCGTTGATCAGGTCAACGGTCATCTGCTCCAGGTCCGCCATGTCCGTCCCGGTCTGCGGCAGGTAGCCGATGTTGACCAGGGCCTGGATGGCGTGCAGGTCTCCCGGCGCGAAGTGCAGGGCGTTCTTGTAGGCGCTGAGGGCCTGGTCCCGGTCCTCCGCCCGCTCGTAGCAGTACCCCAGCAGCAGATGCGCGTCGGGCCACGAGGACAGCGCCCTGGCCGCCGCGCTGGCCTCGCCCAGCGCGGGGTTGTCGCGCCCCGAGAGTAGCGTCTCCAGCCCCCGGCGGTACAGCCTGTAGGCCTCGTCGGCCCCCTCGCCTCCCTGCGGCTCGACCTCCTCGCCCAACTGCTTCAGCGCGTGGCTGGCGAATACGTCCTGGGGGTCTCGGTCCAGCGCCCGCCGGTAGTGCTCGGCCGCCTGCTGGGGCCGTCGCGTCAGCTCCGCCACCAGGCCCAGCAGGTCCAGCGCGTCGGTCCAGCCCGGCATCGCCCGCAGGGCCTCCTCCAGGTCCTGCTCGGCCTTGGCCGCACCGCCGGCGTCGAAGTCGGCCAGCGCCGCGCGGTAGGCCACGAACGCCCGGCGCTGTGGGCTGATGGGAGCATCGCGCACGGTGCCGGGCCGGGGGCTGAGCTCCCACGAGATGGTCTCCCGGATCCTGATCCGGGTCGTGCCCTCCGCGCTCACCGTCGCCGCAGCCACAACGGCAGCCACCATCAGAGCCGTGAGAGTGGATAGCGATCGCTTCATGTCCGCTTCCAGGGTCCAGGTGTTTCGGCAGCTTGCCTGTCCTGAGCACACCGAAGGGCTGCCGAAACCCATCAGGCCATCCCCAGCTTCGCCAGACTAGCACGGACCCCGCCTTTTAGTTATTCCCCATCTGCCCCCGTGGCTGAGTGCGAATGCTCCGACCCTTGGACGACCGCCTCCTTGACGCCTTCCCCACCTTCTTCTATACTTGACGCTGTCCCTCTACACACGGTTCGACCCTGAGCTGCGGATGGCGCGCAATCCGCAAGTCGAAGGGCTCTCGCAGCAGGGAGGGCTTTCTCGTGCCTGAGACCAAGCTCGCCCCACGCCCCGCCCGCACCAAGCGGCGTCCCCTCAACGACCTCTCGGGCAAGGAGTGGGTGCGCCTGACCAAGAGCTGGTTCGTGGCCGACGGCCAGAGCGCCGAGGTCACGCCCGACGTCGAGCGCCACCCCGCCAGCTTCCCGCCCAGCCTGCCCGAGCGCTTCATCCGCTTCTTCACCCACCCCGGCGACATCGTGCTCGACCCCTTCGTCGGCTGCGGCAGCACGCTGGTGGCCTGCCAGGCCGCCGGCCGCCACGGCATCGGCGTGGACATTTCGCCCCACTACTGCGCCGCTGCCATGCGGCGCCTGGAGCTCCTGCCCCCCCCCGAGGGCGACCCGCCGCTGGGTCTGGAGGTGGTCCAGGCCGACGCCCGCCAGCTCGCCGACCTCGGCCTGCCCGCCGTTGACTTCTGCATCACCTCCCCGCCCTACTGGAACATGCTGCGCACCTCGCGCGGCGGCGTTGACTCCAACCACAAGCTGCGCAGGCGCAAGGGCCTGGATACGCACTACTCCGACGACCCCGCCGACCTGGGCAACACCTCCGACTACCGCCAATACCTGGCCGAGCTGGCCGGCATCTTCCGCCAGGTGGAGGCGCTGCTCAAGCCCGAGCGCTATCTGGTGGTGATCGCGCAGAACGTCCGCCCGCGAGATGGCGTCATGGTGCCCCTGGCCTGGGACCTGGCCCGGGAGCTGTCGCGGTTCATGGACTTGCGGCAGGAACTGATCTGGTGCCAGGACCAAAAGAGGCTGGGCTGCTGGGGCTTCCCCACCACCTACGTCTCCAACGTCCACCACCACTACTGCCTGGTCCTCCAGAAGCGCGCTTAGTCCTCCTCCAGGCCCAGAATCCTCGCCGGCGTCTGGCACACCAGCGCCTCGGCCTCCTCCCCCACCAGCCGCCGCGCGTGCTCCAGCGCACGCGAGAGCACCGGCGGGCGGTCCTCCAGGGAGTGAGCGTCGGTGGCGATGACGTTAACCACGCCTTCCGACAGCAGCCGGTCCGCGCACCGACGCGTCCGACGCGGGGCGTCCCCGCCCACCGAGTCGGCGTCGAGCTGCACCAGGCTGCCCCGTCGCGCCAGGCTGGCCACGAGCTGCGGCTCGTGCTGCACCTCCCCGTTCTTCTCGGGGTGGGCGATGATGGGCCTGACCCCCAGCGTTTGCAGCTCAAACAGGACCTGCTCGGCGCACATGGGCACCGCCGTCGCCGGGAACTCGACCAGCAGGTACTCGCCCCGGTCGGCCAGGCTCATGACCTCTCGCTGCCGCCACCGCTGCGGCAGGCGCTCGTCCACCATCACCTCCGCACCGGGCAGCAGTCGCAGCGGCAGTTGCGCTGCCTCCACCAGCTGCTGCAACTCATCCAGGGCCGCGCGGATCTGCTCGGGAGTGGCATCGTACATCCCTGGATAGACGTGCGGAGCCGCCACCATTGCCGTGATGCCGTCGGCCACGGCCAGCTCGGCCATGGCCACCGATTCCTCGAGGGTCTGGGCCCCGTCGTCGAGGCCCGGCAAGATGTGCGCGTGCAGGTCTATCAACGTTCCCCAGCCCGCCGGGCGCCGCCTTGACAGCCCCTGCGGCCGGCCCTATACTCGCAGCGGGCGAGCACCGCTGCTCGCCCCCTGGTCTAGCCCGCACACGGCGGGCGCTGCTGACGCTTACCGACCCAACCTCGGCCGCCGGCCAGCTCGCGGGCGGCCGGAGGTCCCGCACCACCATGCAGACCCGCAGGACTTGGGCCGCGGCACTCCTATTCGGCCTCGCGATTCTGCTTCCCTCTTGCCGGGGGCCGGCCCCCTCGTCCGTGGATGTCGAACGATGGGTCGGCAGAGGCGTGCTCTGCGCCGATCTGGACGGGGACGGCCTCGACGAGATCGTCAGGTGGATCTCCCAGGAGTCCTCAAGCGAGATCCGCGTCTACGACGCCGACCGGGGCGTACCCCTTCGGGTCTACACGCAGACAACCCCCGCCCCCCTGGCCGCAGTCGTTGCCGTGGCGCTGGCGCGCGGGGGCGGACCGGCTCTGGTGCTCTGTCACGGACGCCGCGTGACGGTCATTCGCCACGAGGCGGAGGCCTACGTGGACTTCGAGGCCCTGGACGCGCGCGCTCCCGTCAGGCAGGCGGCGGCCGTGGACGCCGACGGCGATGGCGTGGAGGAGGTGGCGCTCCTGGTCGGCGGCGAGCAGGAAGACGGCGCCTTGCGCGGCGCCAGGCTCGATGTGTACGCCTGGCGCGCGCAGGAGCTTCAGCTCAAGCCCAGCGCGCTGGATGTGATCACCCACCCCGGCATGCTGAGGACCATCCCGCTTTGGCCCGGCGAGACCGCGCGGCTCTTGGTCTGGGGCCAGACCTTCCGCTCCCTGGATCCCGTCCACGTGACCTTCCCCGTCGTCTTCGGCGCCGTGGGTGGAGGCCTGCTGCCGGTGTGGGAGGGGCCTGAGACGCCGCGCGGCCCCGACCAGTGCCTGTTCGCCGATCTGGACGGCGACGGCAACCTCGACATGCTGGCCGCCGACCCCCTGGTGGGCGGGGGGCACCTGCTGCGCTGCTTCAATGCCACCGGCGGCCGGCTGGAGAACCCCATGGACGCGACCTCGCCCGTGGGCCTGCTCTCCACCATCGCCGCCGTCGAGTTCGACGACGACCGCACCGACGAGATCGCCTTCGCCGAGAGTCCGCGGCCCGGCCAGAGCAGGCTGACCGTGCGCAAGTGGGATGAAGGCGAGCTCAGCGCCGTCTGGCACGGCGACGTGTCGGAGCAGGCGTGCAGCGTGGCCGCCGGCAATATCGCGCGCTTGGCCCCGAACGGCGCCTCCGGCAGCGACCAGGCGCAGGAGCTGGTCTGCCTGGACGGCGATCATCTCGTGCTCGTGGCCCGCACCGACGGCGAGATCAGCATCACCCGCCACTAGGATTGACCTTCCCCTATGCTCGACATTGCCCTCGTGAACGGACAGCTCGTGGACGGACTGGGTGGCGAGCCCAAGGCCGCCGACCTCGGCATCAAGGGCGGGCGCATAGAGACGATCGCGCCCCGCCTGGGCGCCGCCAAGCTGACCATAGACGCCGCCGGCCGCTGCGTGGCGCCGGGCTTCATTGACGTCCACAACCACGGCCATGTGGAGGGCGAGGGCGGCGTATTGACGGCGCCCGGCTGCCAGAACCTGGTCGCCCAGGGCGTCACCACCATCGTCTGCGGCAACTGCGGCGATTCGCCCCTGCCCATCGGCGAGCATTTGGCCAGGGTCGAGGCCGTGCCCCGAGCCGTCAACTACGCGGTCCTGGTGGGCCACGGCGTGGTGCGCTCGCACGTCATGGGCACCCGCGCCTCCAAGCCCACCTCGGCCGAGGCCGAGGACATGCGCAGCATCGTGGCCGAGGCCATGGACCAGGGGGCCGTGGGAGTCTCCACCGGCCTGTGGTACGTACCCGGGGCCTTCGCCGAGGTCAGCGAGATCATTGACCTGGCCACGGTGGTCTCGGCCGCGGGCGGCATCTACGCCAGCCACGTACGTGACGAGGCGGATGGAGGCCTGGCGGCGGCCGAGGAGGCCATCGAGGTGGGCCGGCGGGCGGGCATCTCCGTGCAGATCTCGCACCTGAAGCGCTGGGGGCAGCCCCACGCCGGCACCAGCGCCGACCTGCTGGCCCGCGTGGACGCCGCCCGCGCCGCCGGCATCAGCGTCAACGCCGACGCCTACCCCTACGAGGCCTCCTCCACCGGCCTGGCCACGCTCCTGCCCCGCAAGGCCTTCGAGAGCGGCAAGTTCGAGGAGCGCATGGACGACCCCGAGCAGCGGGAGCAGGCCCAGGCCTTCGCCCGCGCCCGCCTGGAGAACATCGGCGGCCCCGAGCGCGTCCTCATCACCCGCTGCTCCGCCGACGCCTCGCTGGTGGGCAAGCGCCTGGCCGAGGCGGCCTCCATCATGGGCCAGACGGCCGAAGACTGCATCATCGAGCTGGTCATCGCCGGCCCCGTCGGCGGCGTCTTCTTCGCCATGGACCCCGCTGACGTGGACCGCATCCTCAGCCACCCGGCGGTCATGGTCGGCAGCGACGGCAGCGCCCATGCCGACGGCGAGAGCCTCTGCCACCCGCGCACCTACGGCTGCTTCGCACGCGTGCTCCGGCGCATGGTGCGGGAGAAGAAGCTGCTCAGCCTGGGCGAGGCCGTGCGCAAGATGACCTCCCTGCCCGCGGCCAAGTTCGGCTTCCAGGGCCGGGGCGCGCTGGCCGAGGGCAACTGGGCCGACATAGTGGTCTTTGACCCCCAGACCATCGCCGACACCGCCACCTACGAACAGCCGCGCCAGTACCCCGTGGGCCTGGACTGGGCCCTGGTCAACGGCGAGGTGGTCTTCGAGCGGGGCCAGTTCACCCCCGCCCGCCCCGGCCGCATCCTGCGACACACGGGCAGTTGATCGTCCCGGCAACGCTGCCATGGGAGGAGGCGACGCACAATGCGAGCGCTGCTACTGATGCTGGTCACCCTGTCCGGTCTGGCCGCCGTGCTGGTCAGCGGCTACTACATGTTCCAGGACTGGGCCGCGCTCAACCGGAGCTTCGCCGCCTTCGAGGGGGTGATCTCCAGCGGGGCCGAGCTCCGCGCCATCCTGGTCGCCCAGAGCTACCAGAACGCCTTTCGCATCAACTGCTTCGCCGAGGGCGTGGGCGTGCTCCTGGGAGCCACCCTCGCCGCCATCGGCCTCCACGGCCTCTGCCTGCTACCGCCCAGGCGGCCGCGCCAGTAGGCCCGACCGCACCGCACTCGGACGGGCATCAAGCCCGTCCCTACGCAGTCCCTGTAGGGGCGGGGTTGACCCCCGTTCGGCCGTTGCTCTGCTCGTGCCGCCAGAGACGAAGGCCTGGGCACGTCGAACCGGGAATCCCTGCAGCCGGCGGCTGGTCATGCAGCCGATCGCAGGACTCGAGGGATCAGCGTGAGCGATGCGCGCCGTGGCCGCCGAGCACGCCAAAGCCAGTGGACTGGATTGCCCTGATTCAGCAGAGGAGGGTGCGACATGGCAAGGACTGCTGTACGAGGCCTCATCATTGCCGCTAGTCTAGTTGCAGTGGCTGGGGCCGCCATCGGCCAGACGCTTCCGCTATCCGAGGGGGTGCTGATGGCCCAGCATCCGGCCGCGCCGCTGGCGGAACCGGTGGCGTTCCCGGAGGGCGTCTGGATCGAGCTGGGCGAGATGGAGGAACCAATGGGTCTCAGCCTTGAGGACAGGC
>JBHIEF010000190.1:0-8152 GCA_046760465.1 Armatimonadota bacterium
CCCTTCGCTTGGCGGACTGCTACGCAGTCCGCAGCTCAGGGTGACACCTTAGGGGGTTTTAGGATAGGCTCTTACTGTGGGCACGCCGCCCGACGAGGTGAGTCGCCCTTGCCCCCCTCTGTCGGCCACAACCAAGTCTCTGACGCCTTCGACAGCTACGCCCGCCACGTCAGCCCCTCTTGGGTGACCCTGGTCAAGTTCATGGGCTTCGAGGCCGCCGAAGAGCGGGCCGAGGGCGTGCTGGTCTACGACACCGAGGGCCGGGAATACGTAGACTGCCTGGGCGGGCCCGGCGTGTTCATCGCCGGCCATCGCCACCCCAAGATCATCGCCGCCGTCAAAGAGCAGCTCGACCTCATGCCCCTGTCCAGCCGCCTGCTGCTCAATCGCTGGCAGGCGCGCGCGGCCGAGCGCCTGGCCCAGGTCACTCCGGGCGACCTCCAGTACACCTTCCTCTGCAACAGCGGCGCCGAGGCCGTCGAGGGCTCGCTCAAGCTCGCCCGCATGCACACCGGCCGCCCCAAGTTCGTCAGCACCATCGGCGGCTTCCACGGCAAGACCTTCGGCGCCCTCAGCGCCTCCGGCCGAGAGACGTACCGCCAGCCCTTCCAGCCCCTGCTGCCCGAGTTCACCCACGTCCCCTTTGGCGACGCCGACGCCCTCGCCCAGGCCGTGGACGAACAGACCGCCGCCCTCATCCTCGAGCCCATCCAGAGCGAGGGCGGCATCGTCATCCCCCCGAAGGGATACCTGGCCCGCGCCCGCCAGATCTGCGACCAGAGCGGAGCCCTGCTCATACTCGACGAGATCCAGACCGGCCTCGGGCGCACCGGCCGCATGTTCGCCTGCGACCACGAAAGCGTCGTGCCCGACATCATGGCCCTGGGCAAGGCCCTGGGCGGCGGCGTCATGCCCGTGGGCGCCTTCACCTCCACCCCCGAAGTCTGGGAGTGCTTCCGCGAGAACCCGCTCATCCACAGCTCCACCTTCGGCGGCAACCCACTGGCCTGCCGCGCCGCCCTGGCCACGCTTGACGTCATCGAGGAGCAGAACCTCCCCGCCCTGGCCGCCGAACGCGGAGCCCAGCTCCTGGCCGGCTTGTCCGCCCGCGCCCAGCCCCACGGCAAACTCGTCGCCGACGTGCGCGGCCGAGGCCTGCTCATCGGCGTCGAGTTCAACGACCCCGATGTCGGCGGCCTGGTCATCGCCGGCCTCGCCAGCCGACGCGTCCTGGTCGCTTACACGCTCAACCAGCCCCGCGTCCTGCGCTTCGAGCCGCCCGCCATCATCACCCCGGAGCAGTTGGACCGCGTATGCGAGGCCTTCGGCCAATCGCTTCAGGAGGCCGCAGACATGGTCGAGGGGCTGGCCTGATGCCCCCTGCACGTGGCCTACCAGCAGCGGCCGCACTGGCGCTCTTGCTGGCTGCCGGATGCCGGCCCCAGCAGCCCGCGCCGACCCCCACGCCCCGGCCGCCCAAGCCACCTCTCCCCTACCACCGCGTCCCCATCCTCTGCTACCACCGTCTGGCCGAAGAGCCGGCACTCTACGTGGAGACGCCGCAGCGCTTCGCTCAGCAGATGGCCTTCCTGGCCGAGGAGGGCTACCAGACCATCAGCGCCGCCGACCTGGTCGCCTACCTCGAAGGCGACGAAGACCTCCCCGAGAAGCCGATCATCATCACCTTCGACGATGGGTTGCGCTCTGTCTACACCCAGGCCCGCCCCCTGCTCCAGAAGCACGGCTTCACGGCCACGCTCTTCCTCATCGCCGGCAGCGTCGGGGGCGAGGACTCCCTGACCTGGGACCAGGTCCGCAGGCTCCACGCCGCCGGCTACGAGATCGGCTCCCACACCCTCACCCACGCCATGCTCACCCGACGCCGCGAGGGGGAAAGCGAGAGCGACTGGCGCCGGCGCCTCGGGAAGGAGCTTGCCGACTCCAAGGCCAAGATCGAGGCCGAGATCGGCGACACAATCGTCGCACTCGCCTACCCGAACGGTCTGTACGACGACTTCGCCGTGGTCAACGCCGTCCGCGAGGCTGGCTACACGGCCGCGCTGACTATAGACCGCGGCCCCGCCGATCAACACAGCCATCCGCTACTGCTTCCGCGTCAGCAGGTGATCGGGGTCAACAGCATGGAGCGCTTCCGGCAGCAGGTGCGTGCCTTGCCCCTGAACCTGGAGCAGGCCTTCCCCCGCCCAGGGGGCCGCATCAGCGCCGGCGACGACCTCTTCTCCGCCCGCTTGCTCGACGACGACGTAACCGCCGCCTCCCTCACGGTGGACATTGACGGCGCCCGCCAGCAGGTCACCGTGAGCCCGGACGGCCTAGTCGAGTTCCGCCCGGGCCCCCTCAGCCGTGGCGCTCACAACCTGCGCATGACCGCCAAGGTCCCCACAGGCACGCGCGACCGCTCTTGGGTGTTCATCGTCGAGCCCTCATGAGTCCGTCTGCCCACCCGCGGGGGTGATCGGATTGCCCGAAAGCCAACAGTCGGAACCGACCGGCGGCCTCAGCCGCAACGTCGTTGTGCTGAGCGTCGTTAGCTTCCTCACCGACGTGCACAGCGAGATGCTGCTGCCGCTGCTCCCCGCCTTCTTCCGCAACGTACTGCGCCTGGATAAGACCGCCATAGGCATGGTCGAGGGCATCGCCGAGGCGGCCGCCAGCCTGCTGAAGATGGCCTCCGGATGGTGGTCGGACCTAGTCGGCAAGCGCAAGCCCTTCGTCGTCGCCGGCTACACCGTATCCGCCGCCGCCAAGCCCTTCTGGGCCTTTGCCATGGGCGGCCTGCACGCCCTGCTGGTCCGCCTGGGCGACCGCACCGGCAAAGGCCTGCGCACCTCCGCCCGCGATGCCCTGATCGCCGACTCCTCCACCGAAACCCAGCGCGGCCAGGCCTTCGGCTTCCACCGCATGATGGACACCGCCGGAGCCCTGCTCGGCACCATGCTCGCCTTCGGCCTCTTCCGGCTCCTGGACGAGAACTACCGTCGCCTCTTCCTGTGGGCCGCCGTCCCCGGCGTCCTGGCCATCGCCGTGGTGGTCTTGGGTGTGCGCGAGGTGCCGCGGCGAGAGACAAGAGAGCGCAAGGTCCCCGGCCTCCGCGGGGTCGGCGGGCACTTCGTGGTCTTCCTCGTCGCCCACACGCTGTTCTCGGTGGGCAACTTCAGCTACGCCTTCTTCCTGCTCAGGGCCCACGAGCTCGGTGTCGCCGAGGGCCTGGCCCCTATCATCTACCTGCTCTACAACGCCGTCTACACGGCCTTTGCCTACCCCGCGGGCACGCTCTCCGACTGGGCCGGCGGCCGACTGGCCCTGGTCCTGGCCTACGGCACTTACGCAGCCACCTGCTGCGGGCTGGCCCTGGCCGGCGCGCCCCTGCACGCCTGGCTGCTCTTCGCCTTCTTCGGCGTGCACAGCGCCATCGTTGATCCCGTGGCCAGGACCGTGGCCTCGCAGTTGATCGAGCCCGAGCGGCGGGGGTCTGGACTGGGGATGTTCCACATGCTGGCCGGCCTGGCCGCCTTCCCCGCCAGCCTCCTGGCCGGCCTGTTGGGCGACCGAGCCGGGGACGCCGCGCCCTTCGTCGTCGGCGCAGCCCTGGCCGCCGTCGCCGCCCTGGTGGTCGGGCTGGGCCTGCCTGCCAGGCCTAGGGCGTCGTAGGCAGCGACTCGGCACTCCCGATGCGCACCACGGGGTGGATGTCGAAGTCGCCGGCGATGGAGCGCAGCAGCATCTCAAACCCCGCCGCCGTGGTGATGGGCTGCGCCTCCTTCTCCCAGGCCGCCACGATCCGCCACACCACCGGCTGACCCTCTCGACCCTTCATCAGCAGCAGGTGGTTGAGCCCGTCCTCGGTGAGCCGCCCGTCGGCGCTCTTGGGGAAAACCACGCCCAGGCCGAGGTTGTCGTTGTTGTCCGACTGCCGCCCCCACGTGCCCACCCATCCCACTCCGCGCAGCAGTTGCGTCTGCTCCGGGTCCATCTTCACTATGCCCGCGGCCGCCACGAAGTCGCCGATGCCGTGCACCCACACTCGCTGTTCGGTCCAGCGGTGGTGCGCCCAGATGGTGAAACGCGCCACCGCGTCGCAGTGCTGTCCGTTCAGGCGCCAGTTGTCGTAGGCGATCTCCACCATGGCCCGCACCGGCCCCCGCGCGATGGTGCGGCACGAGCGCACGCAGCTCGCCGGCTTGACCATGCGCCCCTCGCGCCACAGCGCGAACCCGCCCACCCCCAGCGACTGCCTGACCATGAGCACGTCCATGCCCGCCCCGCTCCATTCGTGGAAGTTGTGCGCCGGGTCGGCGAACACCGACAGCGACAGCCGCGGCCGAATCTTGCCGAAGATGTCCACCGCGTTGCGCTGGTCGAAGTAGACCCGGCACGCGATCAGATCCGACTCCCACCCCGCGCCCTCGTAGCGCTGCGAGAACAGCGCGAACGTATGCGGCGTGTAGTCCAGCGGCAGGTTCCCGCTCACCCGGTAGTAGACCAGCAACTCCTTGGTCTCCTCCGGGGCCAGCTCCACCTGGAACGCTATCTCGTCGGCCTCTCCGTCCCCGTTCAGGTCGTCGGCCTGCCGCGGGATGTCGTTGCCCCCGTACTCGCGCGGATCGTCCGGCGCCGCGGCCGGGTCCACGATCACGAACGCGTCCGGGTTGAAGTCGGGGCAGGAGGCCTTGACCTGTGCCACGCCCAGCGTGACCGGCTCGGCCCGCCGCTCGTGCACCGAGGGGTTGCTGACGGTCAGCTTCGCGCGCCGCCCGTACACCCAGCCGTTCTGGTACCAATCCTCGGGCAGGCCCTCGATCTTCTCGGGTGCCTGGCCCCAGCTCGGCGCCGCCGTCAGTGCTAGCGCGGCCGCCACAACCGCAGCGGCAGGCCTCCTCATGGAAGCACCTCTTCGTTCGATGGAAGTCACGGGCGGGGCTGGGACCGCTCGACCGTAGCCGGGTCCACCCCCAACGTGCCCAGCCAACCCGCATCCACCATGGTCAGGGGACGCCGCTCACGGCGTACCAGACGACCGTGGCGATCGTAACCCTCCCAGGTCATCATGGTGCCGCCCTCCACGAACCTCGATATGTGGTCCAGGCGCACGTGCACTCGGGCCACGTTGGTGTCCAGCTCCATGTCCGTCAGGTCCTCAAGCTGCTCGCTGAAGCCCGTGTACTGCGAGGGCCGGAACCAGAACTCGTAGTAGTCCTGCGGCACCGGGCCCGGCCCGGTTCTGGGCGCGGGCTGCATGGGCCGAGTCGGAGGGCCGGTTGCTCCCGGCTGGGGCGCGGGCGGCGCCGCCGGCCCCGTTGCTCCGGGCTGGGGCGCGGGCGGCGCCGGCGGCTGCGTGCGCTCCACCGTCGGCTCGGGAGTGGGCTGCGGGGCGGGCTCCTCCACCTCGGCGGGCGTTTCCGCGGGCGGCTGCACGGGCGCCGCCGGCTCCGCCGGCTGAGGCGCGCCCGGCACGTAGACCTGCGGCACTGGCACCGGCGCCGACTCCGGCGCCGGCCGAGCGTCACCGGGCGGCTGCGCGGCCATCTGCTCGTCCGGCTGCTGCCGCGTGCGCATCAACAGAAACAGGATGACGATGATGGCGACCAGCGCCAGCAACGCCGGGACCACCGCCCAGTCGCGCCGGCGCTTCTTCTCGCGCGCGGCCGCCGCCGCCCGCTCGCGGAGGTGCTCGACCGGCGGCGCCGACTGCTCCAATGGCTCGGAGGCTCCCGCCTCCGCTGCCGCAGGCGCCTTCCTCGGCAACTCCTTCCCGCAACCGCGGCAGAAGCGATCCTCGCTGCCGACTTCCTCTCCGCAGCTTCCGCAATATGCGACCATCGCTTCCCTCTCCCGCCCGGCCGCCCTTTCCTCGCAGCGGCCTCGCCTTCACTTATACCCAACTAGTCGTTCCGACGACGCCGCCTCCGCCTCTCCCCGCGCATCCTTCGCCGCGACTTGGCCTTCTACCTGGCGCCGACCGGGCCAAAGGTCGCCACCAGCCACTGCCGCTGGAAGCCGGCCATGTCCACCCCCAGCACCTTCTGGAACGCCTGATCGAAGTTCGCTCCCCGCCGCAGCTCCGTCAGAATGGCCAGCAGGCCCTCCCGGCCCGCCGTGGACAGCAGGTACCCCGCCAGCGAGCGCGACTCGGCGTAGGCCCCGGCCGCCAGCTCCGCGGGCAGCGCGCTCCACGGCCCGCTCAGCTCGCCAATGGACACCAGCCGCCCCGCCCCGTGCAGCCGACGCAGCTCCTCCTCCCAGCCCTCGGCCAAGCCCTCCACTATCGCCGCCACTCCCTCGTCCAGCCAGACCGGCACCACCGCCCCTCCCGCAAACTGCTTGATGGCCTCGTGCGCGTACTCGTGAGCGATGCTCCGCTCCACCCCCGGCCGACTGTAGGTCAGAATCCCGTCCACCCCCGACACACCTCCCGACCACAGCGGCACCTCGGTCTCTCCGCGCCAGCGCCTGAACGCGTTGAAATCCTCGCGCGTGGCGAACACGCTCACCTCCACCTGCTGCATGGGGATGCCGAAGCTCTGCGTAACCTGCCGGTGCAGCGTCTCCAGTATGGCCAGGATCTCGCTCGCCCGCGGCTCGCCCGGCGCCAGCCTCAGCAGGAACGGCTGCGACACCAGCACGTTGGGCGGCTTCGCCCTGGCCACCTGCGAGCGCGAGTCGGGCGCCGGCATGCGTCCCACCGGCCCGCCCGCTGCGGCGGCCATCACCGCCGCCCCCGCTCCCGCCGGTCCGCCCAGCGCCGCTCGCAGCCGGCGCACCGCGGCCTCTCTGGCGGGAGTCGCCTCCAGCCCCGCCGCCTTCTCCCACGCCACCAGCGCCAATCCCGCGAGGTCCGCTGTCTCCAGACGGCGCGCCAATTCCTCGTGGCGCTGTGCATTGCCGAAGTCCGTCTCCACCTGGTCCAGCAGGCGACGAAGCGCCAGCTCCTCATCGCCGCGCTCCTCCTCAGGCAGCCACACCGAGTTGAGGGGCACGTACCCCTGGGCCTCGATCTGCGTCAGCAGGTGCAGCGTCCCCGCCTGACGCCGCGCATAGAGGTCGGACGCGCTGGCCGCGGCCGCCTGCACGCGCTGCTCCAGGCCGACCGGCGCCGCTGCGCTGACGCGGCCGCGCCACTCCAGCGCGCGCACCGCCTGCCAGCTTCCCGCGCGGAGCACCAGCACCACGTCCACGACCCTCGGGCCGGCCGCCCCTGCCTTCGCCCCCACCATCCTCCGCAGTTCCGCCTCCGGGCTGGTTATCGGCCACGATTGCCCGCTGAAGCGCCACGATCCGCCCTCCCGCCGCAGCAGATGGTCCGACACCTCGTCCGCGATGAACTCCACCGTCTGCGCCCCGCCCCTCGGGCGACCCGTCAGGCGATGGTGAACGCGCAGCAGTGCAGCATCTCCCGACGCTCCCCACAGACGCATCTCGCTCTCGGCTTGCAGCTCCTCGTAAGCCGCAAAGGTCTCGCGCAGACCACCCACCATCTGTCGCACTGTCAAGCCCTTGCCTCGCACGTACAGCGAGGCCACGGCGTCGGCGTTCTCCGAGGCCAACGCCGCGTCGTACGCCTCCAGCAAGCCGGCGAACTCGACGGAGTCCCCAGGCGCGAGTTGCTCCGCAGCTACGCTAGCTGCGAGACTCAATATCACGCACGCCAGGATGAATGGAAGTCTTGCCTCTTGCATGACGTCTGCGGGTCGCTCGGATGTGAAGTGGCGCACTCAACGACCAAGCCGAGCCGACCGATGCATGCACTATCAACGGCAATCATATCACGCGCAACTACGCCGCGCCACTGGCAGCGAAGTTCCTCAACGAAAAAAGTCACGACTCCCGCAGCAAAACGCTTGCGCAAACTTGTCTATCTATGTTATATTACAGGCTGCGCACCTTGAGCAAAGTGTAACAGCGCCGACCATCCGCTGACCTTGTCCATCTGCATCGGGGATGGACGCCCTGGCGTTGGCTCCAGCGCCAAGCTGTGGCCTGCCGGCAATGGGCGCCAGAGCGTTTTGCATCTCACCCTGCGCAGTCGGGAGGTGAAAACCTGTGCCGAGGGCCAAGAAGAAAGCCAAGAAGAAGGCGAAGAAGAAGGCCACTAGGAAGAAGGTCACCCGCAAGAAGGCCAAGAAGAAGGTGA
>JBHIEF010000191.1:0-8125 GCA_046760465.1 Armatimonadota bacterium
TTTCCACGCCCACCCCAACATACTTGCTTCTACGCTCAAGGAGTTTCTACTTAGCGTCGCCCGGCGCGGACCCGCACCAGGCGCTCGATGCGTACCGTGGCGCGCGGGTCCTGCTCCAGGAGGTTGCAGGCGTACTCGATGGCGTCGGACTCGTCCTCGGGCTTGTAGTTCTGCTTGACGTCGTTGTAGTAGAAGGTCATCTCGCTGGTGATGACCACGTGCCGGGGGGCGCTGGGACGGGACCGGCCCCTGGGCTCGACCACCTCGACGCGGCGCATGGTGGCTGGATGCAGCAGCTCGGGCTTGATCACCAGCAACAGGGTGGCCCAGCCCAGGATCTGCACGACGAGGACGGTCAGCAACAGGCGTAGGGTCCAGGCGAGGCGTCGGTCGTAGGCGGGCCCGCTCGGGGCTGAGGCGCGCTCGGTCACGAGGGCCATAGCGTGGCTCCCTCCCCATCCATGGGTCGGCAAGCGGCAGCGATGGCGACCCCGTGCGCCATTCCCCCGGGGCCGAGCCGTCTGAGTTAGGTTCGCGGTGCGCGGGTGGAGGTCCTGCCTGGCGGCGGCCGGGGGGCGATTCTCGGTGATGGGCAATCGGTGATTCGCGTGTTTCGGCAGCTTGCTGCCGAAACCAGCCGCCCGACCGTGTAGGGGCCGGGCCTACCCCCGCCCCCTGTCGTTTTGGGGGACGGATTCCACCACCGGCCACCGCCGCACACTAAAGTGTGCGACTACCCACAGCCCGGCAGCCAGAGCATGCCACCACAAGTCGCCGCCAGGAGGCGGCTCCTACAACGGCGGACGACGGGGAGCAGGATGGGGTCGGGTCGAGGGGAACACGGGGAGGGGGCCGAACGTCCTAGGGTAGAGCGAGGCCCAATCGGGGCCTGATGCGTAACCTGTGCCAGAGGGAGTGAGTTCCATTGGCGCTGCTTTCGCCCGTGCGCGTTTCCTGCTGCCTGCTGACGGTCGGGCTGGTTGCGGCGGCTGCGCTGGCTCAGCCGCCGGTGCCGCTGGTTAACCCCGCCATGATCCAGTACGGCGACGGGGTGCCCGACGGGAAGAAGAGCATGGCAAACAACGGGCACCTAACGGTGTTCGACGCCGGCGAGGGCCAATCGTGGCTCAACCGGGTGGAGGTGTTCGGGGCGCGCTACGGGAGCGAGACGGCCCCGGACGAGGACTTCCACCTGTACGTGATCAGCCTGGAGGGCGAGATACTGGGCCAGATGTCGCTGCCCTACTCGCTGTGGGAGCGGGAGCCGGAGCGCTGGCACAACCTGCCCATCCCGCCCATCCGGGTGCCGCAGCAGTTCGGGGTGGGGCTGGTCTTCAACGCCACCAAGAGCAAGGGCGTGTACGTGGGCACTGAGCTGGTGGGCGAGAGCCACTCCTACACGTGGGTGCCGGGCAGCGAGGGCACGGGGCTGTGGGACACGGACTGGATGATACGCGTGCGGGCGGACGCACAGCCCGCGGGCGATCCGCGGGCCGACGACCTGGTGATCCTGGTGGGCGGCACGACCTTCTTCGACCGCGTGGTCTCGGCCGGGGGCGACCCGCTGATGCTGGAGACGGCCGCCAATGGGAGGCTGCGCTGGGAGCAGGTGGCCAGCATCCGGCTGGATGCCATCAGCGCGCGCGGGCCCATCACGGCCATCGTCACTCTGGTCAACGGGGCCACCGTGGAGGGGAGCCTGGTCGCGCTGAATGACGAGACCTTCCGGATTCGCGTGGCGCCGGGAGTCGAGCGGGAGCTGGCGCGGGCGGACGTGATCAGGCTGGACTTCGCCGAGTGGACGCCCCGGCCCATCGCCGCCCAAGTCGAGCCGGTGCGGCCGAAGCGCGCCTGGGGGCCCGAGCAGGCCACCGGTCCGCCGGACACGCCGGTAGCGGGGGACGTACGGACGGCCTGGGCCACGCGGGAGGCGAACGACGGCATCCAGTGGCTGCGGCTGGACTACGAGAAGGCGGTCAACATCGCGGAGGTGCGGGTGCGGGAGACCCACAACCCAGGGGCGGTGTGCCGGGTGGCGGCGCTGCTCGGCGACGGCACCGAAGTGGTGCTGTGGGAGGGGGAGGACCCCACGACCGCGGCGCCCGAGGACTTCGTGGTCCAGGTTCAGGCAGAGGTCCAGGCCAGGTCGGTCAAGGTGTACCTGGACACCGACCGCAAGAACGGCTGGAACGAGATAGACGCGGTGGAGCTGGTGGGCAAGGACGGCACGCGCCAGTGGGCGCTGCGGGCTTCGGCCAGCAGCACCTACGCCGACCGCGGCGGCCGTGAGCTGGAGGAGGAAGTGATCATCCAACTGGGCCCGCCGCACATAGAGCTGGGGCTGGAGACGCCGGCGGTCCCGGAGATCCGTGGCTTCACGGTCTACTAAGAGCCTATCCCAAGACCCTAAGGTGTCACCCTGAGCTCTGCGCTGCGTAGCGTAGCTACGCTATGCAGAGCAGGGCCTCAAGCGAAGGCTCTCGCCTCGGGCCCACCACGAGATTCTTCGCTGCGCTCACAATGACGGCCGACCGAGAGCGTCGGTCTTGGCATAGGCTCTAAGGCAGTAGCAGTGTAGAGGCGCCGCCGGCCACGGCCCGCATCGGCGGGGCCGACCAGGGCGCGACGCGCCACGCCCGGGCCCGCCGCCCGCCGACGCCCCGACGGGCCACGGGTACCCCGGGTTGCCTATCCCTGGCACCGCTCGGCTTCCGTGCCTGTCCCGATCTGCCCCTACACCCGTGGCCGGAGTGCACCCCTAAGCGCCAGCACGTCCGCACCCTCACTCGACGGACTCGACTGGCTCGACCACGAAGCGTAGAATTACCCTCCCCAAGGAGTTGAGCCCCTCGGGAGGCCAGACCATCCCTTTGACGCGAGCCAACAGTTGCAGCTCTTGTCCGCCCCACACGAGTCCGACCTGCCCCTCCGCCACGCTGCCCTCGCTGAGTACGAGGTAGCGCACGTGAGTCCCGTTGGCGGCGGGCGGCATGCCAAGCGCCTCGCCGGGCAACAGGTACAGGCGGTCCCATTCTGAAGACGACACGCTGGAAAGGTCCCTCAAGAGCACCGGCATCCACTCCTCAGCCGGTGGCCAAGGGTCGGTCGTCGGGGGCGTGGAGCAGACCGGGACGCGCAGCACGTCCGACGTAAAGGGCTGCCCTTCCTGCTCGCCAGCAATCTGAGTCAGGGCCTGCTGGGCTTCCCGGAGCAGGGACTGGACACTGGCCATGGTGGGCCGGCCGGCCGGCTCCGCAGCGTAGAACCACGCGCGGGGGCGACCGGTGGCCTCCACGATTTTCGCCCAGTTCTTCTCGGAGGGCGAAGTCTCGCCTGAGAGCCAACTGGTTATGCGAGAGGGCGAGACTCCGAGACGCCGGGCGAAGTCGGCCTGTGACCCCAGAGCAGCGATTGCCTGCCGAAGTCTTTCTCGCCAGGGCATGTCGCCTAGTATACCCGCTTTTCTCCTAAGCGGAACGAAAATGACCATTTTTTCTTAAGGTTCCGTTACATGATTCTGTTTTTCTGGTATTATCCTTCCTAAAGGAGGGAATGCACCGTGTCATGAAAGCGAAGGGGGAGAAGGGCGGCAAGAGAGTCAAGACGTGGCCAATGCAGTGGGTTGAGGACCACGTAATCGAAATGCCGCTGGAGGAGTGGTTCGAGCAGAACGCTCATCTAACGCAAGGGCAGATGGCCGTCAAGCTCGGCGTGAGCGTGCAGGCCCTGCGTCGCTGGCAGCGCAAGCTGGGCTTTCGGCGGCGCGTGAGCGTGCGGGTGAAGACGGAGCTGGTGCGCGTGAAGCCGAAGAAGGAGTCGAAGCGATGAGCGGCTCCGGTCGGCCGAGTGCTGCCCGCAACGGCGAGGCGACGGATGTGGGCTCGTGTGAGGACGGGCCCAGACGCCACCCTCCGAGCAAGGCCCCGGGAACCAGCCTTGCCGTGCTTCGACAGAAAACAGAAGACCCAGAGAGAGACACCCGGCAGCAATAGGACGAGGCCAAGCACTTCTCGGCAGCACTGGTCTACAACCGCGCACGTGACTGTGTGCGAGGATAGTGAGGTGCCGCGATGGTTCTCACGCAAGCACGACCGAGCCCCGCCTGCGCGCCGCCGCCGTTCGCGCCCGGCCGGGGCGAGGCCGACGGAGATACGGCCCGGGACGAGTCGGACAGGTGCGCGCACCAGGCGTGCGCGGCGAGCGGTGAGAGGGCAACGCGCGCCCAGCGCCGTCGGGGCCAGCGCGAACAGATCCCCCCGCCGGACCCGCGACTGGAGGCGGAGTCCGACCGGCTGCTGGCAGAGAGCGCGGTGCGCGACGGCCGGGGGGAGTATCCGTTCTACTCGGAGCGCTGGCTGCTCAAGCGGGAACGCTGGGACCTATACGTGAAGATCGCCATGAGCATGCTGGAGCGACCGACCCCGACGCAGGCCCGGCCGGTGCCGGGGCTGACGACGCTGATGAACATGGCGGAGCTGGAGGTGCGCGAGCGGCAGGTGCTGCTGCTGATGGCCCAGGGGGCGACGGAGCGCGGGATAGCCGCCCGCCTGGGGATGTCGCGGGGAGCAGTGCGCACGCGCATGCGCAGGGTGCGCAGCAAGCTGCGGGCCGCTGAACGGGAGCGTGAGCGGAAGGCGCGCGAGCGGCAGCGGCGGGGACTGATCACGCAGGGCGAGACGCGGGAGTTGTTCGAGATGGAGCGGGACAGGTTCATCTACCGGCGGCCCATCTGTTGCAGGCAGGGGCAGGAGGCCTGCCGGCGCACGGGGTTGTGTGACAAGAGGTGGTATCTGTTCTATGCGTAGGTCATTGGCCATTGAGCCGGCCAGGCCAGGCCACGTCCAGTCGCCGCGAGGACCCTTCGGCATGCGGATGCGAGAGCATCCGCCGCTCAGGGCAGGTGCGGCTCCTACAGAGGCGCGGTCAATCGGCGAGGGTGTAGAGCTCGAGGGCGCCGACGGGCTGGGACATGGCGCGGTCCTCCCACAGCGGGTGGAGCAGGGGGCTGTGGGGGGTGAGGGCGCGGGCGACGATGTAGACGGCCAGGGCCTCGCCGGCGGTGCGGACCTGGTCCACGCCCAGGCCGATCTCGTAGAGGGCGGCGGGCTCGATGGAGCCCACGGTTAGCACGGTGGCGTGCCTGCCGCCGGTGGGGGCCAGGCGCAGGAACTCCTGGGCCGACATCATGACCGCGCCCGGCTGCTGCTCCTCGGAGACCTGGCAGCCGTGCTCGGCCAGCACGTGGGCCAGCGAGGCGGCCACCTCGGTGCGGGGGGCCAGGATGACCTTGGGGGCCACGTAGCCCTCGCCCCGCTGGAGCTCGATGCTGACCAGCGAGAGCAGCCCCTCCAGCTCGATGGTGTGGGCGTTGGCCAGGGCGAATTCGTAGAAGCTGAGCGAGCTGAAGATGCTGCCCAGCAGGCTGGGATCGGCGGGGCAGAAGAAGTTGGCGCACTTGGCGGGCTTCCAGTCCTCGGCCAGGCAGCCCTGATGGTGGAACAGGCAGCGGTCCGGGGGCATGCGCCGGCCGCTGAAGCGGAGGGAGGGCTGGTGCGAGGCCAGTGAGCGAAGGCACTGGACGGCTCCGGGCAGGGCGCAGAGGGCGCGGAAGCAGTTGGCGCGCAGGGCCGGCATCCACAGCAGCTTGCGCAGGCTCTCCAGATCGGGGTCGTCAATGGCGTCGGCGAAGTCGCAGAACTGCTCCCAGGCGTCCAGGCTGGCCTTGAAGCGCGACAGGCGGGCGTGGCTGTGCTCGCCCTGGCTGCGCAGATGGTAGTTGACCTGGAGCAGGATGCGGACGTCCTCGCGCAGCTCCTCCGTGCGTCGGGCCAGCCCGCGCAGGAACCGCTGCTTCATCTCCGGGTCCAGCAGCATCCCCTTGTGCAGGCGGAAGAGGTCCGAGGACCCCATCATGGTGCCGTGGTGGCAGCAGCTCTTCTGGCAGCCGCCGCACACCGTGCGCACCAGGCCGGCGAGCTTGCTGCGGGCGGCCTCGCATTGTCTGGTCAGGGCGGTCATGGTGGGGCGGTGACCAGGAACCGGTGATCGGTAACCCGTGATCGGCTGACGGCCGACGGCAAAGCCTGCACGGCTAGTCGGCAGCTCCGGCTGCCTCCCACGCCTTCGGCTCGTTCCGCGGCGGCGGGAGAACGGCTACAAGTCGGAGCCGCAGTTCGAGCAGGTCTGGTCGGTCGCCAGTACGATTGTGCCACAGGCGGCGCAGGCGCTCAACCTCTGGCCGCAGTTGCCGCAGAAGGCCTGCTCCATCTCCACCCCCTGCTGGCAGCTCGGGCAGATGGGGCCCTCGACCGGCGTCTGTCGGGCAGGAATGCCCGACCCAGTGGCCGGCTCGGCTGGCGCGGCCCCTCGACTGGGCTCGGGGTCGCCCTGCGGCTCGCCCAAGGCGCGTCGCAGGGCGGCCATGCGCGATTCCAGGGAGGCCAGGTCCTTGGACAGCTCCTTGAGGGCGGAGTCGTCAATGCGTCGGTTGCGCTGAAGCTGCACGGCGACCTGCCCGGCCTTGATCAGCACCTTGTCAATGCGCTGCTGGAGGGCGTCTATCTCCAGGTTGATCTGCGCGCGGCTGGCCGCCTGCGAGGCCTTGCCGGCCAGGTCCTTGGCTTCCCTTTTCAGTTGGTCGAAGAGGCCCATGGGCAGGTGTCAGGTTGCAGGTTGCAGCAAGGCGCCGTGGTCAATCGCGCTTGAGGGTGCGGGCCAGCCAGCGGATGCAGTTGGCCGCGAACTGGCGGTTGTCGGCCAGCTCGATGTTGTCCCGGCCCTCCGCCGGATCGCGGAAGAGGCTGCGGTCGGCGGCGAGGGCGCGGCCCTGCTTGACCTCGCGGGCCACCGCAGTGGCGCGGCCGCGGATCTCGGCCAGCACCTGCGCGCCGGCGGCGAAGAAGTCGGTGCCCACGTCCGGGTCCTCAAGCTCCCTGACGTCCAACATGATGGGGTGGGTGCGGTCCACGTAGTCGGTGAGTCCGGTCTCGCCCGGGCGGGCGGTGATGCGCAGCTCGGCCAGCAGGGCGCGGGCGCCAAAGCCCAGCGGGAGGCCGGGCTCGGCCTCGTACAGCACCAGCAGGCCGCCGCCCTCGCGGACGAAGTTGAGCAGGGCGCGGCGCTCGCCAGGCTCGTAGGCGTCGCGCTGGTCGGTGACGAGGACGTCGCAGTCCTCTAACAGCTCGGGCGTGATGATGGGGCGCGAGCGGCGGGCCAGGCGGCGGGTGGTGGTCACCTCCAGCTTCTCGCGCTCCAGGTCGGCCCTCAGGAGCTGGAACTTCCCGCCCTCGATGGCCTCGCGGCCGCGGCTGTCGAAGACCACCAGGGGGCGGTCGTCGTCCTGGGCGGGGAGTGGGGTGAGGATTGCCGCCAAGGCGATTAGCGGGAACAGGCGCTTCATGTCGGGGCAGTGTTCGTCGCGGGGGCGGGGGAGTCCTCGTGAGATGGGTTACGGTTGAGGGGACGGTTTGCCGGGGTGGCACTCTGTGGTAGAGTAGGCGTACGGAGGAGGAAGCGCAGTGAAGTTGCACATCGTTACCAGACCGGATGAGGTTGACGGCGGCGTGATCGCCGAGTGCCCGGAGATACCTGGCTGCCTGAGCGAGGGAGCCACCGAGGAAGAGGCGATTGCCAACCTCCGCGAGGCCATTGACCTTTGCCTGGAGGTGCGGCGGGAGCGGGGGCTGCCTTTGACGGTGCCGATGCGGGAGCTTGAGGTCCCTGCACCGTGAGCAAGCTGCCGCAGATCAGTGGCGAGCGGGCTATCAGAGCGTTGGTGAGGGCGGGGTGGGAACGGGCTCGACAGCGGGGAAGCCACGTGGTACTCGTGAAGCCTGGGAGCATTGTGACCCCGTCCGTGCCTCTGCACAATCCCATCGGCCGAGGGCTGTTGCACGACCTCATAAAGAAGGCTGGACTGACCACCGAGGAGTCTCTGGACCATCTGAGGTGAGCTCTTGGGCAGGGGCTAGTTCGTGTTTCGGCAGCTTAGCTGCCGAAACACCGAATCGGGAGATTGTGCACTCCATACAGGGCACCTACAACGACTCAACGACGGCTTGTTGGGCCAGAGACTCGGCCTCGGAGCGGAGGCAGTGGGCGGCGCCGTGGCGCTGGAGGCTGGAGG
>JBHIEF010000192.1:0-7851 GCA_046760465.1 Armatimonadota bacterium
TGATGGGATAGGTCTTGTAGAAGGGCGAGAGGATCTCCAGCTCGACCTGCTGGTCCATGCGCAGGTCGGCGATGGGGTTGGGGGCAGTGCCGATCTCGTCAATCCAGAAGACGTGCTCGCCGTCGGGCAGCGGGGCGTGGCTCTGGGCCAGGCCGACGATGAGCTCGGCGGCGTTCTGCGGGTTGAAGCGGTCGCCGGTGCCGCCACGGCCGGGGACGGAGTTGTCGGGCCAGTGCTGGAAGGCGTCGGGCGGGAGGGCGTAATGCTGCCACTCGGTGGTGAGGGGGACGGTGGCGAGCCAGCGGGAGCGGTCCTGCTCGCGCCATTCGAGGACGAGGAACTTGGTGCGCGGTCCGCCCCTGGCGTAGAAGCACGTGAGGGTGTGGCCCTCAGGGAAGGGGCCGGCGAGGTGCTGAGCGGCGAAGGTGGTCCAGCCGGTGAGGTCGTCCACCTCGAAGCGCAGGGAGGCGTCGCCCTGGGCCGGGTCGGCGGTGTCGCGGACGACGGCGGTGCGGCCCTCGCGGTTGTTGGAGGCGACGGGCCAGGCGCCGACATCCCGCGCCTCGAAGTCGGCGCGGACGGCCTGCGGGGCAGTGGCGTTGAGGCGGGCGAGGAGGCCGTCGCGGTCGAGCCACTGGCCGTCCATTTGCCAGGCGAGTCGGGAGAAGGGCGGGCCGCCGAGGCAGAGGAGCTTGCCGCCAGTGCGGAGGTAGCGCATGAGCGGCTCGACGGCCTCGGCGGGGAAGGCGCGGCAGTCGGGCAGGGCCAGCAGGTCGAAGCGCGAGGAGGCGAGGAGGCCCTCGGCGGCGAGCCGGTCGCCATCGAGCATGGTGACCCCGAGGCCAGCCTCGCGGAGCAGCGCGGCGGTCTGTGCGGCGGCTTCCGGGTCTACACCGGGAAGGGCCTCGGCCAGCACGGCGGCGCGGCCGAGGTCGCCCTCCTCGACGTCGAGGTCCGGGATGGCACCGGGCTCGGGGAGCTGGGCCGTAAGCTGGAAATCGTCGAAGGAGGCGGGGACGTCGCGGGCGGTGAGGCCGCCACGGCCGAGCCGGACGGCTGGCTCGTCGCCCCAGGCGAAGGCGAGCCCGCATAGCCGGCGGCCCGTGTCGGGGTCCAGGACGGAGCCGGAGATGCGGTCGGAGGTGAGCTCCAGCCGGAGGCGGTAGGTCATACCATACTCCCAGCGCAGGTACTTGCCCTCCTCGGCGAGGACGGTCAGAGGCGGGTCGTTCTGGGCCTGCCAGCGGCCATGCAGGCTCTCCACCAGCTCGACATAGCGCTGCTCGTCATTGGGGCCGGCCACCAGGGCGAAGTGCCAGAAGTTGGCCTGGTCGTAGTAGAGCGTCACCCCGGCGAGGGCCCAGCCGTCATCGCGCAGGCGGTGGGCCAGCGTGACGTCGGCCTCGATCCGCTGCCGGGAGCTGTCGGGCGTGGCTGAGCAGAAGGCCAGGGCGTCGGGGCCCTGAGCCCGCAGACGGCCGTCGGCGATGCTCCACTGGCCGCGGACGAACTCCCAGTCGGGCAGCGCGCGCAGGCTGGCGGGAGCCTGCGAGAAGGTGTCCTCGAAGGTGAGATGGGCGGCGAGGGCACAGACGGCTGACAGCATGAGGCCCTGTGCCGCGAGGGTGACGACAAGCAGGCTCTTCATGGGTCAATCACCAGCCTTGGCGAGGGCGAGGATGGCCTCACCGAGTCGCTCTCTGATCTCGAGCACGCGGTCCGGGTGCGGCATGAGCGAGGTTGATCGGAGGCCGCCCTCGTTGGGTATGCTCACCAGGTCCTGGGCTTCCCGCAGCAGCCTCTCGGCGGCCTGCCGCTGCGCCCCCGGCGGAGCCTTGGTGATCAGGTCTCTCAGGAGCAGCAGGTACTCGTAGTCCTCCACGCCGTCGCGAGCCTGCTCGAGGCGGATGCTGCTGACGGGCTCGTCCAGGCCCATGCGGTCGCCCGGGTAGGTGAGGTAGCCGTCGCCGTTGGGGTAGCGTACCCAGCGATAGACCTTCCCCTCATGGCTCTGGCGGTTGTAAGTGTGCCAGCCGCGCTCCCACGGGTCGTACGTCCACCAGGAGACGCCCCAGAACTCGTAGCCGCCGACGTCGTATTTGTAGCACAAGTGCGGCAGCAGGCGCTCGATGGCCAGGTAGGGGGTGTCAATGCACATGTGGCCGTCGGTGGTGAAGAGAAGGCGGTCGCCAGCGGCGCGGCGCTCGCGCATGGTCTCGACCGGGAAGGAGCCGTGGGGGCCGACGCCCCACATGGTGAGGTATCCGTCCCACTCGGGCTTGTGGCGCCAGGTGCTGGAGTAGATGGGCACGTCGGGGTCGGCCTGCTGGGCCAGGCGGCACAGCTTCTGCATCTGTTCTGCCGTGGCTTCGCTGCGTAGGTCGGGCTCGTCCGAGATGTAGAAGACGACCTTGTCGTGCCAGCCCTTGGCCTTCAGGTGATCCATGAACTGGCGGTACATAGACTGGAAGGCGGCGTTGTACTCATCGGTGAAGGGCTCGAGGCCGAAGTACTTCTTGGGCGGGTAGCCCCAGCCGAAGGCGTAGAACTGCCAGGGAGTGTAGAAGACGCCGATGCCCAGCTCGTCCAGGCAGTAGCTGGCCATCCTGTCCCACTCGGTCGCGTCCATGACGACCTGGCCGTCGCGGTACTCGAACTTCGGCGCCGGCCGGAAGACGTCGGGCGAGACGCGGCGCTGGGCCAGGAAGCGGTACCATTTGCGCAGGTGGTCTTCGGGGTCGGCCGCTGCGAAGACGTTCCACCCCGGGCCGGACCGCAAGTCGTAGATGGCCTTGCAGTGCGACTGGGCGGGCAGAGCGAAGTCCCACACGCGGACGCGCAGTGGAATCTCGACGCGCGAACCACCCGCCCGCACGATGACGCTGCTGCGATACTCTCCCGGCGAGGCGTTTGCCGGAGCGTGGACGGTGAGCCAAAGGGGCTGGGCACGGTTGGGCTCCAGCTCGAAGGGTCTGTACGGCGGCAGAGGGTCGGGCCACTCGCCCGCCCAGCCGTCGCTGCGGCCGGCGCCGCTGGGCACCAGTCGGTACCAGACGGGCAAGGTGGAGGAGTAGTAGGAGCTGGGATAGTCCACCGGCACGAAGCCGACCAGGTTGACGGCTACCTGCGGCAGGAGGGCGCCGCCGGGGCCACCCGGCTGGCGCACTTCGACCCGGACCCGGGGAAGCCGGCGAGGGCTGCGCAGGACGAGCTGAACGGGCTCGTACTCGTTGCGGGCGAGGCGCACCACGATCTGCTCGGGGCGGGGCTCGGGCGGCTCGTCGGGGAAGACCTTGACCAGTGGATTGACCTGCCAGACTTGGGGGTCTCCGTTGGAGCCGGCAGTGGGCGGCGACTCGGACGCGTCCACGGTAGCCGCCGCGGCCTCGGTCAGGATGATGTCGTCGTGCCACAGCGTGCCGTGTGCGTCCATGGTGAGGTGGAGTGTGATGGAGGCAGCGTCGGCCGGCGTTCGGAAGAAGGTGCTGGTCCGAGTCCACTCCGTCGTTCCGGATATGGACGGCGAGGTGGACACGAACGCACCAGAACTCACCAGCTCGCCTTCGGCCGTGTGCAAGTGCGCGTGCAGGCGCGCCTCGCCTTGCACGTTCCGGGTCTTGATGCGCCCGGCGTAGAAGTACGTGGTGTTGGGGCGCACGGGGATCTGCTGGTGCCAGCCCTGCCACGCCGGGTCCGCCTCGGCAGGCACGTCCAATCGCGCGCAGAAGCCGCCGTCCAGCCCCTCGCGCGTACCGCGCCAGAGGACCTCACGGCCGACGGCTTGGTCTGAGAGAGTCCAGTGGTCGGGGAGGCCATCGCCCTGCTCGAAGCTGGGGTTGCGGACGAGGTTGCCCGCACCGGCGACGAGAGCGTCCGCCGCCAACCGGTCGGCATCGCGCCGCGAGCCGGGCGACGGCGATGCGTAGAGGTCGTGTCGCGAGACGCTGCGGGCAGGCAGATCGGCAAGGAAGAGCAGTTGGTCGCCGTCCAGCCAGTAGGGAACGGCCCGGCCGCCCCGCACCAGCCGCAGGTTGGCCTCCTCTGGCGGGCGACGTAGGCCGCCGAGGACGCGGCGCAAGTCGGCCCGCACGAGGACGTTGGAGCGCGGCTTGGAGGAGAGGCTGAAGACGCGCACCGGCCAGCGGCGCACCCAGTGCACGCCATCGCCCCGACGGTCGTCGTACCACGTAGCGGGGGCCGGCTCCTCGGCTAGGTCCAGGGCCTGCTTGGCGGCGACCCGGACCTGGCAGGCGGGCTGGGTGTCAATGGCGACGAGCGAGGCGTCGTCGAACCAGGCCGTTCCAGTGCCGTAGAGCACGGTGCCGACGGTGGCCGAGACGGCGTCCTCCGGCGCCTGGAAGCGGTCCTGGAGCCGCCGCCAGTCGTACGTGCCCTCGCCGGCATCCAGCACGCGGTTGATGATCAGTGGCTTGTCGCCATTTACGTGCAGGAACCAGCCGACAGTGCCCCTGGCGTCGCGTGCCCGCACCCAGGCCGTCAGCTCGTAGGTGGCGCCAGGGATGACGGGAATGCCGATCTGATGCCATTTGACCCAGGTGGCCTCGGCGCCGCGCTGCACGACGGTCTTCAGGCAGCGTTCGCCGCTGTGGGGGCGCTCGGAGACCCAGGAGACGACATGGTGCGGGTCGGTGGCAGCCTCCAGCCATCCGTCGGGAGAATCGCGCCCGGCCTCGGCACCGCCGTTGATGAGACCAGAGCGCAGATACCGCGCGACCGGCCACGCGCGCTCGTTGTCGGCGTAGACGAAGTAGGTGCGCGTTTCGCCAGCTGGGCACTCGACCGCGAAGAAGAGCCTGTCGCCGGCCTGAAGGCTGCCCTCCCGTCGCAAGCCGCCATCCTGGGCGATGACCTCGTAGAGGAGCTCGCGTCCCTGGCCATCACACACGCGCAGGGCCTTGACGTCACTGCCCGCGAGTGGCAGATCGTTGGGCCTCTCCCCCACCACCACCGCCTGCGCGACGCCCTGGACGTCGCGGTCGGAGGCATTTCGCACCTCAAGCGGCACGCGGGACGACCAGTGCCCGCCCCCGTCGAGGTACAGGGGGTGATGCCAGGGGGGTTGCGGCTGGGCGAGGGCCAGAGCGGGCGCCAGAAGAGGGGTCAAGGCAGCCGGCAGTAGTGTCTTCACGGGACGGACCTCCATTCGGGCAAGGCTCGCGCGGGACCCCATCCTCAGGACAACGGCACGCCACTTCAGGGAACGTCGCACTCCAGAAACGGCGCTGCAAAAACGGCAGTCCGGGACCGGGGTGGGCGGGGATAGACCTCGCCCCTACGTGTCAGAGCCTACCAGGTCACATCATAGCAGAACGACTTGCCGTCGTGGTTGAGCGCCAGCTCGCCGTCGCGATAGCGGAAGGGGGCGGCGGCCGAGGTGCCGTCTTCGGCGACGGCCCGGACCGACTTGACCGCGCGGGGAGCCTCAGGGAGCAGCTTGCCCAGGCGCAGCGTCACCGAGAAGGTAGGGCTGTCGGGCAGAGGCGTCAGCCGGAGGCTCCCATCGGCCTCCTGCACGCGGAGGGCACCGTCGGTGAGCGCCCAGCCGAAATCGAGGGGCTTGCCCTCCAGGTTGAGCCGGGAGTCTGCCTGGGGCGCGCCCCCTGGCTCCTGGAACCGGATGGCGCGGATGGCGTCATTCTGACGCTCGACGGTGATCGTGCCCAGGCGAATGCGCGAGTCCCCAGCCGGCGGCCCAAGCAGGTTGGCCCGGCCGCGGGCATCGTAGAGGCCGATGACGGCGTCGTAGTCGCCCGACGCGCCGGGCGGGACCTGGATCACACGCTGGACGCGCAGCTCGCCGCGCCAGCGGGAAGTGGGCTGGGGCGCGGGGTGGTCGTCCTGGAAGATGATGTGGTCGGCCTCGCCGTCCTTCTCCGCGCAGAAGTGGACGAAGACGGTCAGGTCGCGGGGCGCAGGCTCCTGGGCCTCCCAGACGATGGTCCAGGCAAAGCGCCCACCGCCCAGGTCGCGGAAGCCCTCGACGTGGGGGCGGATCTTCAGGCGCCGATCGGGGTCAAACGCCCGCGCGTTGCAGTACCAGCCGCCCGGACCGGAACTGCTCTCGCCGATGATGCCGCCGAGGCGTTCGATGGCGGACGAGACGCCGTCGCCAGCCGCGAAGTAGCCGTATTGCGGGAGGACGTGGCCCTCGACTGTCCAGTCGCTCTCACCTCGGTTGACGTGGACCTTGGTGCCGTCGTCCCAGGTGACGGTCTGGCGGTGGATGTCGTCGTCGGCGAACTCGACGCTGCTGATGTCGCGCAGGGCCAGACGGCCCACCAGGTCCTGCGCCAGCCAGTACTTGCGGACCATGGCGCGGCCCCAAGAGGCGGCGTCGGTCATCAGGGCGTGGCCCTCCAGGACCTCGGCGGAGATGTAGTCGTCACTGTTGATGCCGTGGTCGCGCCGTGGGCGGCCGCCTTCGTAGCGGCCGGAGTAGCCCACGCCGTGCAGGATGAAGCGCGCGTGGTTGACGGCGTCGAACCAGGGCACGCGCTCCCAGTCCTCACACGGCACGCGGATGAGGAAGCGCCCGCCCTCCGGGCTGAGCGTCAGGTGCTGGCAGTCGGCGCCGTCGAGGTAGCCGATCAGCTGATCGTGCCCCGCCTCGGAGGTGGTGGGCGCGTTGTCGCCGAGGAGGTCGCGAATCCAGGCGAAGGCCTCGCCCCAGTGTTGGCGCGTCTCCAGGCTGGAGTGGAAGTTGCCCTGGTAGTCGTAGAAATCGAAGCAGCCGATGGAGGTGAACACGTCTATGAAGTAGTGGGTTGGGTTGAGGTCCCGCTTGATCAGGCGCAGGTTGCGCTTGAGGAAGGGCATGAAGCGGTCTGGGCGCCAGCGGTAGGACTGCGCGTCGCGGCCGCGGTTGTACCAGGCCTTGATGGGCTGGCCGTCAGGCGTGAAGGCGATGTGCTCGTAGCTGTAGCCCTGGGCGTCGGGGTAGAAGTCAATGTAGTTGTCGTGCAGGCCCCAGGGGATGTCGGCCGCGCGGCAGAGGTCGCCGAGCCGCTGCATGTCCTCCAGGCTGCCGAACTGCGGGTTGGGCGGGTGGATGTCGGGCAGCCGGTAGTCGTAGCCCCAGCGCTGCCAGACGTGGACGGTGAGGAACGAATCGGTCAGGCCGTAGCGGATCATGCGGCGCATGTTGTCGGCGATGTCGGCGTAGCGGCCGCCCCAGATGTCGAAGCAGAAGCGACCCGCGAGGCGCTCCACGCCACCGGCTGGCTGCTTGTCGTAAAGGGGCCGGTACTTGGCCGCGCAGTCGAAGGCGCCCTTCTGGCTGGCTACGAGGGTCAGCGTGCCGCTCATGTGCGTGTGCAGTGTGTAGAGCTTGGCGTCCGGGTTGACCTCGAAGTTGTCGGGTGGGACGTCAACGGCCTGCAGGACCGACACGCCGCCCTCGAAGTCGCAGGCGACGTGGCTGGTGGAGAGGTTGTGGCCGCCGAAGCCGGCGCGGAAGGGCCCGGGGTTCTCGATGCAGTAGCCGTGGCCGTAGTAGACTCGTGGCGCCGGCTGGTCGCTGGCGCCGAGATGGAAGTCGCTGATGCGCTCCGGGCAGGAGAAGGCGATGCGCAGGGCGTCGCCGTCGGCCCAGACCATGAAGCTCAGGTTCACCGGACGACCATCCTTCTCGAGCTGGTGGAGGTGGGCAGCGCGGCCCTCTTGAGGGCGCACCTCGTAGCGCTTCATGATGTACGACGTGGGCGATGCGGCGGCGGGTTGGCCCAGGATGTCGACTCCGAAGCCGTCGAAGCTGACGGCCGACTCTGCGGTCACCAAGGTCAGCACGGCGTCCAGCAGGCCGCGCGGGCCCGGCTGGATGACGGCAGCGAC
>JBHIEF010000193.1:0-7824 GCA_046760465.1 Armatimonadota bacterium
CCAGACATCCAGTTGGCTGCATTGGAGACCTCTACCACCTGCCTGATCCTGACCTAATCACCTGCATCTGAGACGGCGCGCTTGATAGACTCGTATAAGAATCGCCAGTCGTCCACGGAGGCTGGCTGCCGTCCTCGGTGTCGAATCCGGGCGAGCATGTGCACGTCATCTTCCGAGAGCTCGGCTTCGCTAGCGAATTCCCTCAGCGATTGCGACACGCGGACTGCTGTCGTACTGTTTCCCTCCTTGACCCCGAGTAGCTGCGCGACTGAGGCGCCGAGGACGGCCGCAAGGCGGTGAAGTATCTCGCCCGAGGGCCGAGAGGAGCGGCCACTCTCGATCTTGTGCAGGTAGGCCTTGGAGATCCCGGCAGCTTTCGCCAGCGCTGACAGAGTTAGCCCCCTCTTCTCCCTGAGCGCGGCGACGCGGTCCCCTAGCGTCTCGCCCATATGGTCGCACCCACCCTCCGTGTCGGCTTGAGCCACAGCCACGCACTCGCAGTATAGCACATTGTGTTCGCTAGTGCTAGCATTTCCTGTTCCCTGGGGTTGACAAGTCTGCCAGCATGTGGTTCACTATTGGAAACGGCACTCGTATCCTAAAGGGAAAGGAGGTGGCGGCGATGGCGAGAAGGCCTGGCGGGCCAACTCGGGGGAAGCGGTTCGTTGGCAACGTCTCGACAAAGGAAGTGCACGATCTCGACAACGAGGAGACGAGCCCGGGCGGATGCCAGATAGACGAGATCATCGCTGCGGGTCACGCGCGGACCTTTGTCCCGGATACGCTTCGGCAGGCACACGCCGAGGGATACGACAACTGTGCGTATTGTCTCGGGCGGTCCAGCCGGTAGCGTGAGGCGGCGCGGCACGGCCGCGGCCCCTATCCCGACAGTACGCGGTGCGCGCGGCGCAATCGAACGGTGGAGTCCCAAAGGAGAGGACTGAGCAATGCGAGATCCCCACGAAATGACGCTGCACGACGAGGTCATCGCGGCAGTGGTCAGAGCGAGCGCCACTGGGTTCAAGGCTCTGAGCAATCCGGGTCGTGCCAAGCAGTGGTACCTGGCCGTCAACGGCGAAAGGCTGTATCCTGATGTCATCCTATTCGAGAAAGGTGGCCCGCTACGTCACGTGATCGAGGTGGAGACGCAAGATACCGTCAGCTACCAGCACGCCCGTGCGCAGTGGACAAGTTACGCGCGCGCGCCTGCTCGTCTCTGGCTCCTCGTTCCCGCTGGGCTTAAGGATGAGGCAGCCACGATCGCGCGCAGCCTGGAGCTACGCGCTGGCATTGGGGAGTTCTGGCGGACAAGTGACGGCATTGCGTTCACCTGGTACACCAAGGCGGCTGCGTAGCGTCACTGCCTCTACAACCTCATCGCATAGTGTATCTGCCGGGCCGTCTCCTGGAAGCCGAACTTGGGGAAGAGGTGCTGGCCGACGGCGTTCTGCTCCAGGGTCTCGATGCGCACCAGCTCCATCCCCTGCTCGCGCAGGCATTCTAGGACGCGCTCCATCAGCCGGTGGGCTATCCCCTGGCCCCCGCAGCGCCCGCTGACGGCGAGATTCGGGATCCAGCCCACCTTAGTCTCGTGGTCCACGCGGCTGGTGATGTAGCCCACCACCTCGCCGTCCTGCTCGGCCACGAAGATGCCCGCTGGATTGGCGTCGCAGTCGGCGTCTATGTGCCTGAGCTTGCGTTGTGACCAGTCCAGGCCGCCGATGGGGCCGAAGGCGTCCTCGATGTTGGCGTCAATGGCCACCGGCCGGAACACCTCGGCGGTGATGTCCTTGAGGGCCTGGCGATCCTGCTCGCGGTAGAGTCTGATCACTTGCAGAGGCCTCCTGCGGAGTTGGCTTGGCTGCGGCCCCTTTACGTCGCGGCGTGGGCCATATCCTTGTCCAATGGGCGCTCATCGGATGGAGGGTTCGAGGCCGGGCGCGAGGAAGCGGGAGGGACCCGATCGATGCAGGAGGCAAGTAGACCACATGGAGCACGACATCCGCGGAACGGTCATGCAGACGGTGGACATCCGCCTTCAGCCCGGTGAGACCATCTTCACCGAATCCGGCGGCATGGCCTGGATGACCGGCAACATCAAGATGGAGTCCGGCATGAAGGGCGGCCTGCTGAAGGCGCTGGGGCGGGGGCTGGCCGGAGAGTCCATGTTCATGGTGGACTACACCTGCGAGTCTGGCGAGGGCCTGGTCACCTTCGCCTGCGAGTTCCCGGGCAAGGTCATCCCGTTCACCCTGGGGCCCGGCGAGAGCATCATATGTCAAAAGGATGCCTTCATGTGCGCTGAGAAGAGCGTCACTCTGGAGATGCACTTCCGCAAGAAGCTGGGCGCGGGCCTGTTCGGCGGCGAGGGCTTCATCCTCCAGAAGCTGACCGGCCCGGGCGTGGCCTTCCTGGAGTTCGACGGCGAGATCACCGACTACGAGCTCGGGCCCGACCACCAGCTCAAGGTGGACACCGGCCACCTGGCGGCCTTCGAGCCCACGGTCAACTTCGACATCGCTATGGTGAAGGGCGTCAAGAACATCCTCTTCGGTGGGGAGGGCCTGTTCCTGGCGGACGTTAGAGGGCCCGGCAAGGTCTGGCTGCAAAGCATGCCCATCGCCAACCTGGCGGCCAAGGTGGCGCAGTACGTGCCCAGCAAGGGCGACTAGTACTGCAATGACCCCTCGCTGTCAACGGTCATTCTGAGCGACCGGCCTGCCGGCAGGCAGGAGGGAGCGAAGAATCTCGTTTTCGGCCTGCGCTTGCTGGGGGCAGCAGGAGATTCTTCGGCGCTTCGCGCCTCAGAATGACAAAGCGTGCTCGTAGTATCAGACTGGAGCCGATGAAGATGAAACCCAAGTGCGTGCTTGCCTATTCGGGCGGACTGGACACCTCGGTGGCGATCAAGTGGATCGCCGACAACTACGACGTGGACGTGGTGGCGGTGGCCGTGGACATCGGCGAGGAGAAGAACTACGAGGCCATCCGCAAGAAGGGCAAAGACGTTGGGGCTGTGGACTCGCGCGTGGTGGACGCCAAGGAGGAGTTCCTGCACGACTTCGTCTGGCACGCGCTCAAGGCCAACCTCATGTACGAGGACAAGTACCCGGCCTTCACCTCGCTGGCACGGCCGCTGATCGCCAAGAAGCAGGTGGAGGTGGCCGAGGAGTTGGGCGCCCAGTACGTGTCCCACGGCTGCACGGGCAAGGGCAACGACCAGGTGCGCTTCGAGCTGACCTACCAGGTCCTGAACCCCGAGCTCAAGGTCATCGCCCCGGCCCGCGAGTGGAACATGACCCGCGAAGAAGCGGTGGAGTACGCCCAGCGGCACGGCATCCCCGTCCCCGTGGATGTGGACAGCCCCTACAGCATTGACATCAACATGTGGGGGCGCAGCATCGAGTGCGGGCCGCTGGAGGACGCCACGCGGGAGCCGCCCGAGGAGGCCTTCGAGTGGACCGTCGCGCCCGAGGAGGCTCCGGACGACCCCACCTACGTGGAGATCGAGTGGGAGCGCGGAATACCGGTCGCCCTCGACGGCGAGCGGATGGACGGCGTGGAGCTCATCGCCCGGCTGAACGAGATCGGCGGACGCAACGGCGTGGGCCGCGTTAGCATGATGGAGAACCGCCTGGTGGGGATAAAGTCGCGCGAGACCTATGAGGTCCCCGCGGCGACCATCCTGATAGCCGCCCATCGCGACCTGGAGAGCCTGACTCTGGACCGCGAGACGGCCCACTTCAAGCGCCTCATCGAGCATCGCTATGCTGATCTGGTCTACAACGGCGAGTGGTACACGCCCCTGCGCGAGGCCCTGGACGCCTTCGTGGACCAGACCCAGGAGGCGGTTTGGGGCACCACGCGGGTCAAGCTCTACAAGGGCGCCTGCGAGGTGGTGGGGCGCAGCTCGCCGGTCTCGCTGTACGATCTGGAGTTGGCCACCTACGGCGCGGAAGACGCCTTCGACCAGTCGTTGGCCAAGGGATTCATAGACATCTACGCGCTGCCGGCCAAGGTGGCCGCCGACGTCCGCCGCCGCAGCGCCATCCCCACGCCGCAGGCCAGGAGCCAGCGCAAGCAGGGCAGTCGCCGATGATCCTCGGGGTGGGCATGCGCGAGGTGATGGTGGTCGTTTTCGTGGCCGTGCTGCTGCTGGTCGTGCCGGCCCTGATCGCCTGGGTCATCAGCCGCCGCCAGCGTCTGGGGCGCTGACCAGGCCTCCCGGTGTTTCGGCAGCTTGCTGCCGAAACACTCGCTCTCTGGAGAGGGTGAGACAGGCTGCCGCCCCTTCACCTCGGCATTGACCTGGGAACCGCCTCAGTCAAGCTCGCGGCCTTCGACGAGAGCTTCCAGCCCGTAGCCATGGCCAGCGCTGGCTACGAGACTCCCCCCGTGCCGGGGCATCCGGGCTGGGCCGAGGTCTCGTGCGGCGTCTGGCGCGCCGCCCTGCGCGAGGCGTTCGGGGGCCTGGGCGAGTCGGTTGACCTGCACGAGGTGGTCAGCGTCGGCCTGGCCACGCTCTTTCCCACCGTCGTGGCCCTGGACGAGAAGGGCGAAGCGCTGCGGCCGGCCGTGCTCTACTCTGACCTGCGCAGCCAGGCGCAGGTGGAGTGGCTGGACGACCGCGGCCTGCGCGCTGAGATCGAGGACCGACGAGGCGGCATCATCCTGCCGGGCACCACCTCGGTAACCACCATCCTGTGGCTGCGTGACTGGCAGCCCGAGATCTTCGAGCAGACGGCCTTCTTCGGCCACGCCAACACCTACCTGGCCGCCTGGCTGACGGGGCAGTTCGTCATTGACACCGGCAGCGCGTCCTTGACCGGCCTCTTTGACCCGGCGGCGGGCGCCTGGGACGAGGTGCTCCTGGAGGCCACCGGGCTGGATGGGTCGCTGTTGCCGCCGGCTCTGGACGGCTGCGCTCTGGCCGGCGAGGTGACGCAGAGGGCCGCCGAGAGGACGGGCCTGAAGGCCGGTACGCCGGTCGCGGTGGGCAGCGGCGACTCCCTGGCGGCGTGCCTGGGGACGGCCGTGGTGGAGTCTGGCGACATCCTGGACGTGGGCGGAACGACCGACTCCGTGTGCCTGTGCGTGGATCGCTTCCAGCCGACCACGGGCGCCTTCCTGAGCTGCCACGCCGTTCCCTCGCGCTGGGTGTGCATCGCTGCTACTTCCTTTACGGGTGGCTCCCTGCCCTGGCTGGCGCGCAGTCTGGGAGCGACCCAGGAGGAGCTCTTCGAGGAGGCTGCCGGTGCTGCCCCCGGCGCGGGCGGCCTCATCTTCCTGCCCTACCTCAAGGGCGAGCGGAGCCCCATCCTGGACCCCGAGGCGCGCGGGGCCTTCGTGGGCCTCTCCGACGCCACCACTCGCGCAGACCTGAGCCGGGCCGTCATGGAGGGCGCCGCACTGGCTCTGCGCCACATCCTGGAGGCCATGGAACAGGCGCACGGCTTCCACATCGGCGAGCTGACCATCGTGGGCGGACCTTCTCGGCGTCCCTTGTGGAACCAGATCAAGGCCGACGTCTGCCAGCGTCCGGTGCGCGTGCTGGAGTACCAGGAGCGCTCCGCCCTGGGCGCGGCTTTGATGGGAGCCATCGCCGGCGGCCATGTGCCCGAGTACGATTCCTGGGCCAAGACGAAGGACTACTCGGGCGTACGTGATAGGCTGGGGACCATGTGCAAGGTCAGCAACGAGTTCCAGCCCGTTCCCGAGCGCGGCCCCCGCTACGACGAGCTCTTCGACAAATATGTGGCCCTCTACCCCGCGCTCAAGGGCGCCGGCCTGTTCTGAGCGGACCTGGCCGCATCTTGGCCGGCATGGGAAGCGTCGGTCTCAGGGAGGCAGTTGCGCCCATGAAGAAGCTGGACCTGAAGAAGCAGCTCAGGCACCTGTATAGCCCGTCCAAGAAGGAAGTCGTGGCGGTGGACGTGCCCGAGATGAACTTCCTGATGGTGGACGGAGCGGGCGACCCCAACACCGCGCCCGAGTTCCAGGAGGCCACCGAAGCGCTGTACGGCGTCTCCTACACGCTCAAGTTCACCATGAAGATGGGCCCGGCGCAGGTTGACTACCCAGTCATGGCCTTGGAGGGGCTCTGGTGGGTGGAGGGCAAGGAGCAGTTCAGCCTGGAGGCCAGGGACGACTGGCAGTGGACGCTCATGATCATGCAGCCCGACATCATCACGCCGGACCTCGTGGACGAGGCTGTGCAGAAGGTGAAGGAGAAGAAGGACCCGCCGGCGCTGGCCAGGCTGCGCTTCGAGGCCTTCGAGGAGGGCCGCTGCGCCCAGATCATGCACATCGGCCCGTACGCGGAGGAGGGGCCGACGATCCAGAGGATCCACGAGTTCATCGCGGAAGAGGGCCACAAGCCGCGCGGCAGGCACCACGAGATCTATCTGGGCGACCCGCGCCGCACCAAGCCCGAGAACCTGAAGACCGTCCTGCGGCAGCCGTTTGAGTGAGACGTTCACGCGGTCGAAAGAGGGCCCATATGGCTGTCGCCCCAAAGAGCACAGACGTTCGCGCGAGGGAAGTAGCCCTGCACTTCCTCCCCGTGGAGACGCGGGTGCCGCTCAAGTTCGGCCCCGAGACGCTGACCTACGTAACCTGTGCGCGGGTGCGGATGAGGGTCGAGGATGCCAGGGGCAGGACGGCCGAGGGCTGGGGCGAGACGCCGCTGAGCGTGCAGTGGGTCTGGCCCAGCAGTCTCAGCTATGAGGAGCGGCACGAGACGCTCAAGGCGTTCTGCATTGAGCTTGCCGAGGTCGGGCACGCGTTCCAGGAGGCCGAGCTGCGGCAGCGGCTGGAGCAGCTCAACCGGGAGCGCGACTTGGCCGAGCCCATGCCGTGGCTAGCGGCCCTGGTGTGCTGCTCGGCCTTCGACATCGCCCTCCACGACGCCTACGGCGTTCTGCACGGCATGCCCGTGTACGACACCTATAACGCGGACTTCATGAACGCCGACCTGGCGCAGTACCTCACTCCAGCCAACGGCGCCGACGTCTCCTTCGCCGGCAAGTACCCGGCCGACTACCTGGTCTTCCCCCGCCCCGACGAGCTGGCAGCCTGGCATCTGGTGGGCGGGAAGGACCTGCTGGACGAATCCGAGCTCGACGGGACCGAGCCGGATGACGGCTATCCGGTGCTGCTGTCCGACTGGATACAGCGCGACGGGCTCAAGTGCCTGAAGGTGAAGCTGCGCGGCGACGATGCTGCATGGGACTACGAGCGCCTGACGCGCGTAGGACAGATCGCCATCGAGGGTGGCTGTGACTGGTTGACCAGCGACTTCAACTGCACGGTCACCGACCCCGCTTACGTGAACGAGATCCTCGACCGCCTAATGGTCGAGCACCCGCGCATCTACGGGATGATCCTGTACGTGGAGCAGCCCTTCCCCTACGACCTGGAGGAGCACCAGATCGACGTACACAGCGTCTCGGCCCGCAAGCCCCTGTTCATGGACGAGAGCGCGCACGACTGGCACCTGGTCGAGTTGGGACGGCACTTGGGCTGGACGGGCGTCGCCCTGAAGACCTGCAAGACGCAGACGGGCGCGCTGCTCACGCTGTGCTGGGCCAAGGCCCACGGGATGACCCTGATGGTCCAGGACCTGACCAACCCCATGCTGGCGCAGATTCCGCACGTGCTGCTGGCCGCCCACGCGGGCACGATCATGGGAGTGGAGACGAACTGCATGCAGTTCTACCCGGAGGCCTCCCTGCCGGAGGCAGCGGCGCACCCGGGGCTCTACACGCGGCGCAGCGGAGAGGTCAACCTGGCCACGATCGAAGGGCCCGGCTTCGGCTACTGCCT
>JBHIEF010000194.1:0-7819 GCA_046760465.1 Armatimonadota bacterium
GGGAATGTGGTATACTAGTTTGCGCGT
The DNA here is from genome assembly GCA_046760465.1 of Armatimonadota bacterium. Taxonomy (GTDB): domain Bacteria; phylum Armatimonadota; class Zipacnadia; order JAUWAU01; family JBHIEF01; genus JBHIEF01. The sequence continues at coordinate 28 of JBHIEF010000194.1, forward strand.
CGGCAGGCCGCAGCGGGCGGCCGGCGTGCCAGCAAAGGCGCTGAGCGCCACTGGCGCTCGCGGCAAAGGATGGAGCTAACGATGAGACCAGAGATCGCAGCCCGCTTCACGTTGGCACTCCTCCTGGTGGTCTCCCTGCCCCTGCTCGGATGTGGTCCCAAGACTCTGGTGGTGATCAACCCGCAGATGTGCAAGAGCGTGGACGCACAGGGCAACCCCAAGGACCCCACCACCACCTTCACCACCCAGGACACCGAGGCCAACTTGCACTTCGAGTACCGCGACGCCCCGCCCAACACGACCATAAGTTGTGAGCTCGTGTTCACGGACGAGCAGGGCACGCGCTACACGCTGAACCAGGACATGCCTCTCACCCCCGGCAGCCACAAGGCCAACTTCAAGCTGGTGATGAGCGGCGACCCGCCCACGCTCAGGCCCGGCAACTACGAGGCCACGGTGATGCTGGGCGAGACCCAGCTTAGCAGGCCCCGTACCTTCACGGTCACCAGCGCCGGGGCCGAGGCCGCGGCCGCGCCGGCCGCCGGCGGCGGCAGGCCCCAGCTCACCGCGGAGGAGCGCCTGGCCCGGGAAGCCGAGCGCGGGTCCGGCCACTGAGCCTCCCTGGTGGGCGCAGCCGCGCGTCAGTCGCCTGCGTCCTGCTCCCACGGTTCTTCCCCTATCGAGGCACCGATGAAAGCGCCCCTATTCCTCGGGCAGCGCCAGATTGAGGTGGCCGAGGTTGACGATCCGGTCTTGCAGCGCCCGGACGAGGTCATGGTGCGCGTGGTCCGCTCGGGCATCTGCGGCTCCGACCAGAGCCTCTACCTAAACCCCGGCCGCAAGCCCGGCGTCCATGGCCACGAGGCGGCGGGAATCGTGGTCGAGGTGGGCGAGGGCGTGCGCGACCGACAACCCGGCGACCGCGTGGTCGTTTACGACGTCATCGGCTGCGGCCAATGCCGCTACTGCCGGCAGGGGCAGTTCACCTACTGCCCCGACCGGGCCGGCTCCGTGGGCGGCGGCTTCGGCGAGCTGCTGGTGGCCCCGGAGCGCAACCTGATCCCCCTCCCCGAGGATGTGCCCTTCGACCGCGGCTGCCTGCTCTCCGACGCCTTCGGCACGCCGGCCAAGGCCGCGCGCAAGGTGGGCGTGGGGCCGGACGACACGGTCGCCGTGTTCGGCTGCGGGCCCATCGGCCTCAACGCCGTCCAGGTGGCCAGGGCCTACGGCGCCAGCGTCATCGCCTGCGACCTCATAGACTATCGCCTGGAGGCGGCGCGGGAGCTGGGCGCCCAGCACGTACTCAACGGAAGCCGGTGCGACCCCGTGGCGGCCATCCGCGACCTGACCGATCTCGGCGCTGACAAGAGCATCGAGTGCAGCGGCAGCCCGCTGGCTGAGCGGCAGGCCCTCGAGTGCCTGCGGCCGGCCGGGCGGGCCGTCTTCGTGGGCGAGTGCGGCAAGCTGGAGATCAGCCCCTCTGAGCATCTGATTCGGCGGGACGTCGAAATCATGGGTTCATGGTATATACATCTTAACGACTTCGTAACCAATCTGGCCCTGATGGCAGACACCGGCGCTGATCCGCTCAGGATCGTCACGCATCGCGTGGCGCTGGAGGACATTGCCGCAGGGTTCGCGGCGTTCTGCGACCGCCGGGAAGGGTGCCTCAAGGTCATCGTCTCCGTTACCGAAGAGCAACCCGCCTGACCCCCGGCTCGGTCCTCAGAGGGCAGATGGTGTCATCATGTTGAAGCCACGGACGGTCCTGATTGCCTTGATGGCCCTCCTCTTCGTCTGGGTGGGATGGCTGGTCGTTCAGTCAGGCCTACAGGCGCCCACCTTCTGCCAGCGCCTGGGCGCCTCCGTGGAGGGATGGGGGCTGGTGGGCCTCTCCGCGAAGCTGCACGCCACTGCCGCCGGCTTCCACCGCGACGCGCTGGCGGCCGCGGAGGCCGGGCAGGCCGGCCCGGAGGTGGTGGCCGCGCGCCGCGAGGCCCTGTGCGCAGCCGAGAAGAGGACGGGCCAGCTCTACGCCCTCCTGGGCGGCTATCAGCAGGCTAACGAGCACCTGGGCGCCGCCCGTAAGCTCGACCCCGGCGATGCCGAGGTGCCGGTGCTGATGGCCGAGATCCGCCTCAAGGCCGGCAAGCCCGAGCTGGCCAAAGAGAGCATGCTCTACCTGTGGAAGGCCGGCAAGAACAACGCCGCCGCGGCTGCCCTGCTGGGCGACATCTTCGCCGCCCAGGACATGGCCGAGGACGCCGCCGGCTACTACGAGGCGGCCCTGAAGCTGGATGCCGGCAACTGCCGGGCCGCCTTGGGCCTGGCTCAGTTGCTGCGGGAAGAGGACCAGGGCCGGGCCCGCGAGCTGGCGCAGGCGGCGCTCGTCGCGGCCGAGACCGTGGCGGAGAAGCGGGACGCGCTGGCCGTGGCCCAAAGCGTCGGGGCCGACGTGGGCAACGCGCGCCTGGTGTTGGCGCGCGCCTGGTTCGCCCGCCACCGAACGCAGGTGGCCGTGGCCGCCGTCGTCCTGCTGCTGGTCGTGGCACCTCTGGCCGCGGGCGCTGCTGGCACCCTGGCCCGCCTGCCTCTGGCTCGGCTGTACCTGGCCCTGGGCCGGGCCGATCCCAAAGCTCTGAACCTCTACCGCAACCTGCTGGAGCGGCGCCCGCGCGATCTCAAGCTGCTGGCGGCGGTAACGCTGCACGATGCGCGCACGGAGCCCGGTCGTGCCGAAGCCCAGGACCTGGCCGAGCGGTGGCTGGAGGGGGCGCCCGACGATCCCGGCGCGATCGAGGCCTACGCCCGCGTGGCCGTGGCGCAGCATCGCAGCGATGACCAGGCCCTGGAAGCCTGTCAGCGCTGGTACGAGGCCGAGCCCGAGGACCCCGAGGACTTCCACAAGCTGGCCAGCTGGCTGGCCGACGCATACGTGCGGCGGGGCATCCTCACCGAGGCGGCCATACCGGTCCTGGAGGCGGCGCGCGAGGGTCGGCCGGACGACCTGCGTCTGCTCCAGCACCTGGGTGCCGCCTACCAGGCCTGCGAGCGACACCAGGAGGCGGCCCAGGCCCTGGAGCAGGTGGTCGCCGTAGAGCCCGACAATCTGGCGGCCCGACACTTGCTGGGCCAGGCCTGCGTGGGCGCCGGTGAGTACTACGCCGCCTACCGCTACCTGCGGGGCGCCGAGCCCGGCGACGAGGTGGACACCGCCCTCTACGTGGCCGCGGTGGGGGCTCAGAACGCCGGGCAGGAGCGACAGGCCCTGCGCATCTTCCAGGAAGTGGCGCGCCGCGATCCCAGCTTCGCCGACGTGCGCCAGCGCGCTCGCCTGCTGTCCGCCGCCGCTGAGGTGGCCCGCGTGGGTGACTACTCGCTCCAGTACATCGTCAACGAGTTGGAGGCCTACCGCACCTGCGCCGCCACCGCCGAGGACGGCCGCGAAGTGGCCGTCTGCATGATTGACCAGGACGTGTCCGACGCTTTGCCCTTCCCGGGCATCTTCCGGCGGCGCCTGGAGGCGCTCAAGGCCGTCGAACACGAGGTGCTGCCCAAGGTCCTGGACGGCGGCGTGGACCAGGAGCAGTACTACGTGGTGACGGAACTCGCCGGTGGGAAGACCGTGGCCCGCCTGCTGGAGGAGCGCGAGCGGCTCTCCCTGCGGGAGGCCGCCGCCGTGATGGCCGAGGTCCTGCGCGGCCTTCAGCACCTGCACCAGGAGGGCCTGGTCCACGGGGACGTGCGGCCCGAGAACGTCACCGTCGGCGGCGACGGCCGCGTCAAGCTGGCTGGCGCCGGCCTGACGCTGATGGCCGCCGAGGCCTTGGGCGAGGCCCACGCCTCGCAGGTGGGCTGCGCCGAGACCGCGGCCCCCGAGATCATCGAGCACGCCCAGCCCAGCCCCTCACGCGACATTTACGGTGTCGGCTGCATGCTCTACCACGCCCTGGTAGGACAGCCCCCCTTCCGGGCCGGCACGCGCCTGGCCACCATGATGGCGCACGCCGCCTCGGAGGCCACGCCGCCCAGTCAGCTCGAGAGGTCGCTGTACGCCGAGGTGGATCGGGTGGTGCTCAAGGCCATGTCCAAGAACCCGGAGGAGCGATACGAGACCGCCAGCGACCTCCGCGAGGCGCTGCTCCAGCTAGCTGGCATTGAGGAGGCGGCGCGCGAGGTGGTCCTGGGCGCGCCCGCCCAATTGCGGGAGGGCAAAACTACCGGCCAGTGGTGGGATGCCTTCGAGGACGTGGACCTGCTCGAAGTCGGCCGCTTCGCCAAGGTGTATCGCGGCGTGGACCGCTCCGCCCGCGAAGTGCGGGCCATCAAGGAGCTAAACCTGGCGCGCGTGGGCGCTCCCGGCACTGCCCCGGAGGCGCTGAAGAAGGCCGAGGTGGCCCTACAGCGCCTGTTCCAGAACGAGATGCACCTGCTGCACGGCCTCCCCGACGGCGAAAAGCACACCGGCATCGTCAAGCTCACCGAGATGTGGCCGCCGCGCCGCGGCGCCGAGGCCGCTTACAGCATGCAGCTCCTGGGAGAGTCCCTGGCCCAGCGGCTGGCCCGCGGTCCGTTGCCGTCCGAGTTGCTCACCGACTTCGCACTCGACTTGTGCGAGGCGGTGGGCCGTCTGCACGAGCAGGACATCGCCCACCGCAACGTCAGCCCCTCGGCCATCATGTTCGACGACGAGGACAGTCTCTACCTGGTGGGCTTCGACCGAGCCTGCCGACTGGCCGACAAGCCGGCCCTGTTGGCGGCCGAGGGGGCCGTCCAGGCCGCCTCCGCCTCGCCCGTGGACGCTCTGGGCGATCCCGCCTACATGTCCCCCGAGCAGTGCCGCAGCGAGGACTTCGACCACCGCACCGATGTCTACTCCATTGGCTGCGTGGTCTTCCACGCGGCGGCCGGCCGCCCGCCCTTCGGCGGCGACGATCCGCTCAACGTGATGCTCAAGCACCTCAGCGAGGCCCCGCCCACGCTCGCCGAGGTGGACGCCAAGGCACCTTCGGGCATCCAGGACTTCCTCAACAAGGCCCTGGCCAAGGCCCCCGAGGACCGCTTCCAGGACGCCGTCTCGGCGGCGGCCGCCTTGCGCCGCTTCGCCAAGGGCGCCGCCCCCTCCGCCAGCGGGGCCACCCGCCTGCGCATCCCCACCTAAGGGGGCCAAGCCGCGCCGGCACTTCATCCCCTCACCGGTCCCGTGGGTCGGGCATTCCCGCCCGACACGCGTCCGACCCGTCGAGGAAGGTCACCCAGTCCCAGGCGCGGAAGCAGACGTGTCAGTCGCACCACCAGGAGACCCGTGGATGGTCGAGCAGCCATGGCGCCTGCGCGTTACCCGCGAGGCGATGCACGCGCCCTTCGAGATCATCCTCCATGGCGACCGGGACGAGAGAGCCCTCCAGGACATCGCCGAGTCGGCCGTGGAGGAGGTCAAGCGGCTGGAAGGCCAGCTCAGCGCCTTCATCCCCTCCAGCGACCTCTGCTGGATCAACGACACCGCCTGGCAGCGGCCGGTGCCCGTGGAACCGGGGCTCTTCGACCTGCTGAGCATGGCCGCCGATGTCCACGCTGAGACCGAGGGTGCCTTTGACATCACCGTCGGTCCCCTGCTAAAGTGCTGGGGCTTCTTCCGGCGCCAGGGGGCCCTGCCCGGCGACGAGGAGCTGGCCTCCGCGCGCGAGAAGGTGGGCATGCGCCACGTCGCGCTCGACGCCGATCGGCGCACCGTGCGCTTCCTCCGCCAGGGCGTCGAGTTGAACCTGGGCGCCCTGGGCAAGGGCTACGCGGTGGACCGCGCCGTGGAGCACCTGCGGCAGTGGCAGGTGACCTGCGCCCTGGTGCACAGCGGCGCCAGCAGCATCTACGCCCTCGGCTGCCCGCCCGGCCTGCGTGGCTGGCGGGTTGGCATACTCGACCCCCGCGACCGAAGCCGAAGGGTCGGGGCCCTGACCCTGCGCGATCAGGCCCTCTGCACCTCCGGCAACTGGGAGCAGTACTTCACCGTGGACGGCACCCGCTACGGGCATCTAATAGACCCCCGCAGCGGGTGGCCGGCCCAGGGCATGCTCGGCACCACCGTGCTGGGCGCCTCGGCGGCCGAGGCAGACGCCCTGGCCACGGCCTTCTTCGTCCTGGGCGTCGAGGGCACCCGTCAGTACTGCGACCGGAACCAGCAAGCGGCTGTGCTGTTCTCTGAAGTGGATGGAGAGCGGATGGCCGTGCACGAGTTCGGCTGCACCATGGAAAGGGAGTGTCTCGACTATGAAGACCGACCAAGAGCCGGGACTGAGCCGCCGGCAGTTCTTGCGCTCGGCGGGAGCCCTGGCGGCCACCGCGGGGGTGGGGCTGTCCGCATTGAACCAGCAGGCGGAAGCGCAGGCTGAGGCCGAGCCCTTCAGGTTCGGCCTGATCGGCTGCGGCGGTCAGGGGCGCCACGTGCTGATGTCGGCGGCCCTGCGCGTCCCCGGCGCCACCTTCACGGCCGTCTGCGACGTCCGCGAGGACTTCGTGCAGGAGGCCCTCAAGCGCGGCGGCGAGGGCTGCAAGGCCTTCCGCGACTACACGGAGATGCTGGATCAGGCCGCCGATGACATGGACGCCGTCATCATCGCCACGCCGCTGTTCCTGCACTCGCGCATGACCGTGGACGCGCTCAAGGCCGGCCTGCACGTCTTCTGCGAGAAGACCATGGCCTACGACCTGGAGCAGTGCCGGGCCATGCTGGCCGCCCGCCGCGAGGCCGGCAAGGTGCTCCAGATCGGCCACCACCTGCGCTATCATCCCCTCTACCACCACGCCAAGCGCACCTTCATTGACAAGGGCCTGCTGGGCGACATCACCACCATCAACGCCCACTGGAACCGCAACGGCAGTTGGCGCCGGCCCAGCCTGCCCGACTCGGCCGCCGTCACCCCCGAGCTGCTCCAGAAGTGGGGCTACGAGAACCCCGACCAGTTGGCCAACTGGCGCCTTTACAAGCAACTCTCCGGCGGTCTGATGACCGAGCTGGCCAGCCACCAGACCGACGTGGTCAACTGGTTCCTGGACTCCGTCCCCATCGCCGCCACCGGCGTCGGCGGCATTGACCACTACAAGGACGGCCGCACCGTCTACGACAACGTGCACTGCACCTTCGAGTACCCCAATGGCGTCAAGTTCGCCTACGAGTCCCTGACCACCAACTCCTTCAGCGTCTTCGGCGAGCAGATGGAGATGTTCCAGGGCACCAAGGGCACGCTGGTCATGTCTAACGTCCCCCGCGCCCGCGGCTGGTTCTTCCTGGAGCCCGGCGCGCTCAAGGAGCTGTGGATGGACGCCGCCGACAAGACTCAGGTGGGCGACTGGGAGCCCTGGAAGAATCGCCGCGAGGCCATCGTCCTGGACGCCACCGTCACCCCCGGCCCGCCGCTGGCGGGCATCCCCATCGGCGAGCTCATCACCAAAGAGGGGCAGCTCAAGAAGGCCACCTACGAGATCGAGATGCTGGAGTTCGTGGAGGCCGTGCGCACCAACAAGGTCCCGCGCTGCGACGGCGAGGTTGGCATCCGTAGCGCCGTCCCCGCCATCATCGGCAACCAGGCCATGGAGCAGCGGACCCGCGTCGAGCTGCCCGCCGACGCCTTCCAGTACTGACACCCCACCCTTGTGGGAGGGGCGTCCCGCCCCGACTTGCCGTTGACGGCCCGCCTTCCTACGGGCGGGCCGTTCCTGTCTGGACGTTGTAGGAGCCGCGCCTGCCCTGAGCTTGCCGAACGGGTCCTCGCCGCGATCACGTTCTGCCGAAACA
>JBHIEF010000195.1:0-7800 GCA_046760465.1 Armatimonadota bacterium
TCCCACACCTGGGCGTAGTCAATGTCGGGGACCTCGTCCAGCGCCCGCTCGATCATGGCCAGGACGAAATCGGCCACGTACTCCGTCATCTCGTGCACCAGTTCCGGGCAGTCGTAGTACCACAGCGCCAGGTTCTCCATGCCCACCCAGTTGCGAATCCACCCGTAGTAGGACCCGGCGGAGATGCCCAGCGGGTAGTCGCGCCCGCGGTAGCAGCGCTTCAGGTCCTCCCAGTACTCCGGATAGCGCCTGGGGGCGTCGGCCCGCAGACGCTGCTTGACCGCCTCCCAGGTCTGGCGGTCGCGCACGGGGTAGCAGATCCACTGCGACATGCCGATCTCCCGGTCGCTCCAGCGCTTGGTGAGGCCCCCCAACTCATCCTCGACTATGCGCCATTCGGCGGTCTCCTCAACGACCTTGCTCTCCAGTGGTGGCCACAGGCCCATGTTGAGCGGGATCGTCTCCATGCGGTCGAATCCGAAGTACGTGTTGAAGTGCTGGTCTCGGGGCATCCCCTCGCGCAGCCAGCGGTCGCGCGTCTCGCCAAACACCCACTGCGGCATCAGGAACACGGAGTCCGCGGCGCGGGCACCGCCAAGCCCGCCCGACCGAAAGGTGGCGTGGAAACGCTCTCGAGACGACATGGCGTCGCGGCGCAGGGCTGTTCACCTCGTCTCTACGGGCTGCTGTGTGCTTCGCGCAGGCCGGTGGACTCTCCTCCGACAGGGCCAGTGTCAGGAGGACCCGTGAAGCGGCAGAGGTGTGGAGGGGCGGGCCGGCGAAGCTTGGCCACAGACGGCAGGTGGCCCACTGTGACCGTGGTCTGGGTAACTGTCTGGGCGCACGGAGTGGGCATAGGCTAGTGCTAGAGCGCGGCCGACCCGCGATCCAGGCCGGAGGTGCGGGCGCCGCGACGACGCGCAGGCATTCGGCGATCGCCCCACCCCCCGCGGTCCCGAGTCAGTCGGTGCCGGCCGCAAGGATGGTGAACGGGCCGCCGCGGTAGTCGGCTCGGCCTGGCAGGGCCACGGTGGGGCCGACGGGGAGCCGAAGCCAAACGCGCAGTGGTGCTGGAGGCCCATGATGGCCACGCCTGAAGCAGTTCGGTTCGCAGACCTCACAGGCGAAGTCTGCCCCATGACCTTCGTGAAGGTCAAGCTGCACCTGGAGCAGGTGGGCTCCGGCCAAGTGCTGGAGGTGCTGCTCAACGGCGAGGAACACATGCGCAGCGTTCCCCCGAGCGTGAAGGCCGAGGGGCACCGCATCGTGGCCGTCGAGCCGGACGGCGACAACTTCCGCGTCTTCATCCGCAAGGGCAGCGACGAGGGCGAGGTGCCCGCATGAGCTTCGTTAAGGGACTGAAGTGTCGCGAGCTGGACTGCGGGCGGCAGTACCCGAAGGAGCCGCTGCACATCTGTGAGCACTGCTTCGGCAAGCTGGAGGTGGAGTACGACTATGAGGCCATTGGCCAGTCGCTGACGCGCGAGACCATCGCCACCCGGCCCCCCAACATGTGGCGTTACCGAGAGCTGCTGCCCCTGGACGACGAGCCCACCGTCGGACGCGAGGTCGGCCTGACGCCACTACTGCCGGCCCCGAACTTGGCCCGGGCGCTCGGCGTGGAGGAGCTGTACATCAAGAACGACGCCGTCAACTTCCCCACGCTGTCTTTCAAGGATCGAGTGGTCTCGGTGGCTCTATCCAAGGCCAGGGAGTTCGGGTTCGACACGGTGGCCTGCGCCACCACGGGCAATCTCGGCAACAGCCTGGCGGCCCAGGCGCAGCAGGCGGGGCTGACGTGCTTCATCTTCATGCCCGCCCAGCTCGAGGAGGGCAAGATACTGGGCACCTCCATCTACGGCGTGCACGTGGTGGGGATCGAGGGCAACTACGACGGCGTCAACCGCTTGTGTACGGAGATAAGCGACCGCTATCCGTGGGCCTTCGTCAACATCAACATCCGGCCCTACTACGCCGAGGGCTCCAAGAGCTACGCCTTCGAGATCCTGGAGCAGCTCGGCTGGCGAGCCCCCAAACACATCGTGGTGCCCATGGCCGGTGGCTCACTGATCACCAAGGTGGACAAGGCCGTCCGGGAGTTCGTCACGCTCGGCCTGGTGGCCGACGAGGGCACTCAGGTGCACGGCGCCCAGGCCACGGGCTGCAACCCGATCTCGGCGGCCGTCAAGGCAGGCGAGGACATCTTCACTCCGGTGAAGCCAGACACCATCGCGCACTCCATCGCCATCGGCAATCCCGCCGACGGCTTCTACGCCATCGAGTCCATTCGCCGCACGGGAGGCTGGGCGGAGGACGCCACCGATGCCGAGATCGTTGAGGCCACCAGGCTGCTGGCGGAGACCGAGGGCATTTTCACCGAGACCGCCGGCGGCACCACCGTGGCCACAGCCAGGAAGCTCATCGAGCAGGGGCGAATCGCACCAGACGAGTCGCTGGTCATCAGCATCACGGGCAACGGCCTCAAGACCCAGGAGGCGGTGCGGGACAGCCTTCCCCATCGGGCAGTCATCCCGGCCAAGCTGGCGGCCTTCGACGAGCTCCTGGAGACCATCGAGGCGAGGTCAGCGGCTCCAGCCTAGCCAGGAGGTGCATCATGGCGGTCACTGTGCGAGTCGGTTCGGCGCTGGCCAGTCTGCTCGACGGCGAACGTGAGACGCAGGCCGATGGTGGTACCGTCGGCGAGGTGCTGGATCACCTGGGCATTCGGGAGCGCCTGTGCGACGCCAGCGGCGAGCTGCGTCGGCACTTCAACGTCCACATCAACGAGGGGGAGGACATCCGCCTGCTCCAGGGCCTGGACAGCCCAGTGCAGACGGGCGACGTGGTCACCGTTCTGTCGGCCATCGCCGGCGGCGCTGAGGCCGCGCGCAAGGTCTGGCTGACCTTCCCCAAGAACCTGGTGGACCGCCCTCTGGTCTGGGAGGTTGGGCAGAAGTTCCAGGTGGTCACCAACATCCGCCAGGCGAGCGTCACCAGCGAGATCGGCATCGTGGGGCTGGAGGTGTCGGGCGAGGAGGACGAGGTCGAGAAGGCCATCCAGTGGCTGGCAGCCCAGGGCGTTTCGGTTGAGCCCATCGAGCGCGACGTAGTCGAGTAGCCGTCATGGAGTTCGATCTCACCCCGGACCAGATCGAGCGCTACGCCCGCCACATCCTGCTCAAGGAGGTGGGCGGCGAGGGGCAGCGCAAGCTGCTGGGCTCCCGCGCCTTCGTGGTGGGCGCCGGGGGGCTGGGCGCTCCGGCATTGCTGTATCTGGCCGCGGCCGGTGTGGGGGAGCTTGGAGTGGTGGACGCCGACCAGGTGGAGCTCTCAAACCTCCATCGCCAGGTCATACACGGCACGGGCGACCTGGGGCGAGATAAGACGGCCTCCGCGCGGGCGACTATCGCCGACCTCAACCCGGACTGCGAGGTGCGGGCATCACAGACCAGGCTGAGGGCAGACAACGTCGCCGACATCGTGGCAGGCTACGACCTGGTGCTCGACGGCAGCGACAACTTCCCCACGCGCTTCCTGGTAGCGGACTTCTGCTGGATGGAGGGCATCCCCCTGGTGTCTGCCGCCATTCTGCGCTTCGAGGGCCACCTGATGACCGTCCTGCCCGGGCCGGGCAACCCCTGCTATCGCTGCCAGTTCCCCGAGCCGCCCCCACCGGGCATGGTGCCCAGTTGCCAGGAGGCCGGCGTGCTGGGCGCCGTGGCGGGGGTCATGGGGTGCTTGCAGGCCGGGGAGGCCCTCAAGCTCCTGCTGGGCGTTGGAGACCCCTTGACGCACACGTTGCTCGTCTACGATGCGCTGGCCACCGAGTTTCGCCGGCTGCGACGGCGGCCGGACCCCGAGTGCGCCCTGTGTGGGCCCCAGCCCACGATCACGGCGGTCACCGACTACGATTACGCTTGCGTGGCGGAGGGGATAGACGATGCGCATCACGGCGACGGCATTTGATCGCCTTGTAGACCATGCACGTCGCGCATACCCCGAGGAGTGCTGCGGCGTGCTGCTGTCGCCCGAAGAGGGCGCGGACGTGGCCTCCGAGGTCTGGCCCGCCCCCAATCGCAGCCCGGGCAGCCGTCTCACACGCTACGCCTTGGATCACCGCACGCATCTGCTGGCCGTGGCCCGCGAGGCCCAAGGCGAGGGCCGAATCCTCGCCTACTACCACTCTCACCCCGCCGGCCCGCCCGTCCCTTCGCCGGCCGACGAAGAGTTGGCCTGTCCAGACGCCGCCTACGTGATCATTGGGCTCGACGGCGGAGAGCCGGCGGCGCGCGCCTACCGGTGGGACCATACCCGGTTCGTAGAAGAGCCCCTCGAGGTGGAATGGCCATGAGCTCGAGCGCGCCGACCTCAACCCGACTGAAAGCCAACCGGGCGCGCCGGGTCTACGAGGACATACGCGACCTCATCGCCAGCCCGGCAGACCCCACCCCCATGGTGCGGGTCAAGCGCGTTGCCGACGACACGCTGGCTCCCTTGTACCTCAAGCTGGAGTGGCTCAATCCCTTCGGGTCGGTGAAGGACCGGGCCGCCAAGTACCTGCTCGAAGGCATGGCCGAGCGAGGCGAGTTGGACGACAAGGAGCTGGTGGAGCCCACTTCCGGCAACACCGGCATCGCTCTGGCTGCGTTGGCCAACCTATTGGGCAAGCGGCTCACCGTGACCATCCCCAGCGCCGTTCCGGAGGAGAAGCAGGCCCTGCTGCGGATGCTGGGGGCCGAGGTGTGGCCCACGCCGGACGACCTGTGCCCGGTCGAGCACCCCAAGGACGGCGCCATCGCCCTGGCCCATTCGTTCGTGGAGGGCCCGGCACACGCCGGTCGCTATGTCATGCCCAACCAGTACGAGAATCCCGACAACGTCAGAGCCCACTACGAGACGACGGGCCCGGAGATCTGGCAGCAGACCGAGGGCCAGGTACGGTACTTCTTCGCGGGCTATGGCACCTGCGGGACGATCACCGGCTGCGGCCGATACCTCAAGGAGCAGGATCCCGACATCCAGGTGGTGGCCATCGAACCCCAGCGCCACCACCGCATCCCCGGGCTGAAGAACCTGGAGGAATCCAAGCCGCCCGGCATCTTGGACACCAGCGTGGTTGACCACGTGATCCGCGTGGACGATGAGCCCGCCTATGCCATGACCAAACGGCTCTTCCGGGAGGAGGCGCTCATAGTGGGCCCCTCCGTGGGCGCCATCGTCCACGGCGCTCTGGAGCACCTGGCGCAGCGCACCGCTGATGGACTCGCGGTGGCCATCGCTCCAGACAGCGGCTTCAAGTACGCGTCCTTCTTCGCCGACGTGCTGGGAGATGAAGGCAAGCCGCAGGTGTAGCCGACCGCTCCGCCACCACTACCTCCGGTGCCCCGGGACGTTCGCGCTAAGAGCCCATCCCGAGACCCCCAACCTGTCACCCTGAGCTGCGGACTGCGGAGCAGTCCGGCCAGCGAAGGGTCTCGCATCCGGCCCACCACGAGATTCGTCGCTGCGCTCAGAATGACAGCCGACCAAGAGCGTCGGTTCTAGGATAGGCTCTCCGACAGACCTTCGGGCGGGAACCTCTGTAGCATCCCCGGTTCCTGCATCAGCGCCTCGACGTCGTCCAGCTCCAAGGGCACGAACCCCGTCAGGTTCTCTATCCCGTCCTCGGTCACCACCACCGTGTCCTCGGCCCTGATGTAGAGCTTCTCCTCCGGAATCCACATCTGTGGGTCAACCGCGAACACCAGGCCCGGGACCAGCGGCCGCGAGCGGTAGCCGCCCACGTCGTGGACCGCCATGCCCACCGAGTGCGAGAGGTGCCCGCCGAACTCCAGCATGCGCAGTGCCGCCTGCTCGTAGATCGGCTTCGAGAAGGTCGTCCCACTGATGACCTCCCGCATCTGCTCAGCCGCCTCCTCCATGATGGTGGTGGCCATGACGCCGGGGCGGATTCTCGGCAGGAGGGCCTTGTGGTACTCGACCACGAGCCCATACAGCTCTCGCTGTTGAGCGTCGTACTTGCCGCCCACGGGCCACATGCGGCCGATGTCGGAGGTGTAGTAGCCGTACTCGGGGGCGCAGTCCATGAGCACCAGGTCGCCGTCGGTCAGAACGCAGTCGTTGCGGAAGTAGTGGCCGTGCCAGGCGTTCGGCCCGCCCGCAACGATGGGCCGATACCCCTCGCCGCTCGCGCCATTGACGCGGAAGATGTAGCTGGCCACGGCGCCGAGCTGGTATTCCATGACGCCCGGGGCTGTGGACCGCATGGCCTCCATGACCGCCAGGCCGGACAGCCGCGCCGCCCGCCGCAGCATCTCGATCTCGCGGGGGCTCTTGACGACGCGCAACTCATCCAGGATCGGACACAGGTCGCGGATCTCCAGTCTCGGATACCGTGTCTGGAGGCGGCCGATGAACTGCGCCTCGCGCGTGAGGCGTCCGTCCCAGGGGTCCGAGGCGATGGCGCGGCCGGCGCTCTGCGCCGCCCACCGTGTCATCATGCGGCCCTCTGCCGCGCTGTGCGGCACGTAGAGCGTCCGCACGTCTTCCAGGCGTTCTGGGAGCGCCGCGACCTCGCCAACTGCCTCCACGCCCGTGAGCTCCTTCACGAGTTCCGGGTCCTCCGGGCCAAGCATGGGCCCCTCGCTGCGCACGCGACCCTCGTCCGTCTCGGGCAAGAGCAAGGTGGTGGTGCGGCTCTCTCCGTTCAGCAGCAGGTATGACTGCGCGACCTCCACTCCGCAAAGGTAGTAGAACTCGTTCGACTGGCGCGATACCTCGAACCCGCGCGCCGGCCCGGCGCCCTGCAAGAGAGCGTGCGCCTCGTCCCCAATCGCCTCAAAGACCTTGGCGCGGCGCGCCGCGAACTCCTCCGGCGGAAAGTAGCGCTGGAAGAGCGAGCCCTGCCGTGCGCTGCCCGGCGAAGAGTCGGCCTGGCCGTCCGATCCGGCCCGGCGCTGGTTGGCGTCGCTGGCTGCCATGAGGTTCCTCTCCTTACCTTCGCTGGCTCGTGCGGAGGTCGTCTTCGGCGCCGGCCGGTGTCCGTCCTTCCCGGCGCCCAACCGCGCGTGCCAGTCGGAAGGGGGGCGCCTCTGCCCGGTCGGCGCACCCGACAGCACGCCGGGCCAAGGACAGGGCACCCTCGGGGCCCGGGGCGCGCATCGAGGCGGCACAGGAAAACACCCGAGGACCGGGGAATCAAGATAGCGAGGTCTACGGTCCAGTCAAACTCGCACGGCCCCGGTGAGATCGCCCGGGCCTTCCCGACGACGGAGGTGCGACATGGCGCGTTCGGTCTCGATCTTGGCCCTGTTGGCGATGTCGGCATTCACGCTCGCGCAGGCGCAGGCGCCGCCGCCGATGGTCCAGAGCATGGACGAGCTCTTCGGGCTCGAGCCGCTCCTGACCACCAGCCTCTCGGACGCGGTCACGGGCGTGCCCTTCCTGGACGACTTCGACCCTCAGGGGGCGGGCCGCCTGACCCTTCTCCCGCGCGGCCCCAGCGACGGCTATCTGCTGGTGCGCTCGGGCCTGTTCCAGCAGCGCCTCCAGAGCTACTGCCTACATCAGGGCAAGTACGGTCCCGGCGAGGGCGACGGCTTCTTGTATGCGCCGCTGAAGGGACCCCACGCGGACATCCTGCGCGGCGCTCTGCGACGGGCGGCGGCACACCCCGAGGTATCGCAGAGCGACGTACAGGACCTGCTCTGGGATGTGCTCGCCGGTGTCGGCATGGGCCTGCTCCCGGAGGACCCGGCAGCACAGCTACTGACGGCCGAGCAGCTCTCCGACCTCAAGGCC
>JBHIEF010000196.1:0-7770 GCA_046760465.1 Armatimonadota bacterium
TTCCGCGACGGCTCCAGCACCACCGACGGCTGTGAGTTCAAGGTGATCGTCAGACACGAGGACCGGGAGCAGACGATCTTCGCCAAGCAGTACGGCAAGCTGCGCGCCTGGGACGAGAACGAGGTGGACCTGTCCGACTTCGCCGGACAGGAAGTGGAGCTGACGCTGCTGACCGACGTGGGGCCCGCGGACGACTCGAACTCGGACTGGGCCATGTGGGGCGACCCGGAGATCGTGCTGTCAGAGGAGATGATGGCCCTCACCATCCACGACACCGAGCCCCCGGCAGCCTTCCTGCCGCCTCCGCAGCCGCTGGAGGGTCTCACGGCAGCAGATCTGGCGCACGTGGTCGAGGCCAAGATCGTATTCGAGAGCGCTGGCCTTCAGCGCGGCGGCCAGTACATCTCCTACGGCTTCTTCAACGAGGTGGCGCTCGGAGAGCTGCCGTCGTCCAACAGAGGGGACGAATGGGGTGCGCCGAGCGAGCTGCCCCTGACGTCAGAGGCGCTTAGGGCAATCAAGCCCGTCAACAGCTTGGTCATCCGCAATCCCGGCCAGGATTACTTCAAGGTCCGACGCTTCCGCCTGTGGTTCCGCCTCGGTGACGGCCGCGAGGGCACCTCGTGGGTGCACGCGGGTCCCTTCACCAGCGCCAGGGGCTGGCTGCATGAGGAGGGCGAGAGCGTCGCCGTGGGGCGCGACCTGCCCGAGGTGGTCCTGAGGATTCCAGTGGAGCAGTAGGCACTGTGCGCCTAGGCTGCCTCGGCCATCTCCTGCGCGCGCAGCTCCAGGTCCAGGCCCTCCATCCGCACGCGGCGGTCGTAGTACAGTACCACCAGTCCGCACAGCAGGACGGGCGCCAGTGCGGTGAGCACGACCTGATAGACGAACTGCCCCAGCCCACCGGCGGCGGCCAGCGGCATCACCTGCGCCAGCCAACCCTCGCACAGGTAGCTCACCGGCACGCCGATTACCAGAGCGGGCGAGACGAAGGCGATGATGGCAAGCCCCAGCAGGGGCCAGGCCACTTGCCACCAGTGGCCGTCCACCAGGCGCTTGCTGCGCCCGAGGCAGTCCACCGGTCCCAGGCGCTCCAGCATTACCACCGGGAAGAAGAAGCTGAACCACACCAGGAGCACGATTCCGGGGACGACGAAGAAGACCAAGCCGACGCCGATCACCAGGCCCCACAGAAGGTAACCCACCGCCAAGTGCCCGATGCGGCCCCAGGCGGCTCGGTAGGCCTGGCCGAAGCTGACCGGCCGCCCGAAGTAGCGCTGGGCCGCGGCCCAGGTCAGCGCGGCGGAGGACACCAGGTTGGCCATGAAGGCGGGCAGCAGCGCCACCATGCCTATGGCCATCGAGATGCCCAGGGCATTCAGGTCCAGGTTCTGGAAGTCCTGGGGGCCGAAGTCCTCAAACTGCATCAGGCCGGCCTCGTACAGGAAGTAGATCTGGCCGGCCTGGAGCAGGACCACGGGCAGCCGCACCGAGAGGACGATGAGCAGGAAGGTGGCGAAGTTGTCGCGATACAGCCTGATCGCGCGGTCCACGACGTCGCCGGCTTCCAGTGGTCGAAGTGTCATCAGGAGTATGGGGAATTGTACCACAGCGCGCCCTGCGAACGGAGTGCAAGTCGTCGCTGCTATCGCCGGCATCTAGCATCAGGTCCCCGCCGCGGGCCAACTTCAGGTTGTGCCAACTTGGCGTGGGAGGGCGGTGGTGTGAGTTGGCACCGGCCCCTATCGGGCGAAGGTCCCATGCCCGGTTGCCCCGCCCTGTCCGCATGTGACAGGCTTTACAGCGGGAAAAAGCGAGGCAGCTTACAATCGGCCGTCACAAGGACCCAGCGAGTGGGGAAGCGAATAGACCCTCTCGCCGGTTACGCAGCGGGTAACCAACGGCGCGCCGGCGCAGCGTAAGCACGGAACACCGGCGCGTCGTTTCGGGACCACCCTCAGGTAGCGGACGATGGACCAGCAGCCGAGATACGTGGGCATTGACGTGGGCTCGGTCAGCGTCAACGTCGCGCTGATGGACGCGGCGGGCAAGGTGCTGGAGGCGCGCTATCTGCGCCACAAGGGCCAGCCCATGCAGGTGGCGGCGGCCGCCCTCCGCGAGCTGTTGGAGGTGACCCCGCCTGAGCGCGTCGCCCAGATTGCCGCCACCGGCATCGGCGGGCACATGGTGGCTGAGCACCTCAACGCCGTCTTCGTCAACGAGGTGGTCGCTCAGGCCAAGGCGACCGCCAGGCTCGTCCCCGAGGCACGCACCATCGTCGAGATCGGCGGCGAGGACAGCAAGCTGGTGTTCCTGGGGTCAGACGACTCGGCACGGGCCGGCTCGGTCGCGGACTTCGCCATGAACAGCATGTGCGCGGCGGGCACCGGCAGCTTCCTGGACCAGCAGGCCAGCCGGCTGGGTCTGACCATCGAGGAGTTCGGCGAGCTGGCCCTCAAGTCGGAGTCGCCGCCGCGCGTGGCCGGGCGCTGTAGCGTGTTTGCCAAGAGCGACATGATCCACTTACAGCAGAAGGCCACGCCCACGCACGACATCGTGGCCGGCCTGTGTTACGCTCTGGCCCGCAACTTCAAGAGCACGGTTGGCTCGGCGGCGAAGCTGGAGCCGCCGGTGTCCTTCCAGGGAGGCGTGGCGGCCAACCCGGGCATCGCCAAGGCACTCAAGGACGTGCTGTCTCTCGACGACGGTCAGTTCGTCATCCCCGAGCACTTCGGCTGCATGGGGGCCATCGGTGCCGTCCTCGCGGCGCTGGAGAAGCCCGACGGGCCCCAGCCCGACTTCTCCGGGCTCGACGAGCTGGGCCGACAGCGCCTCGCTGGCCATCAGCGCGGGCGGCTCGGCAAGCTATCGGTGAAGTGTTCGCGGCTTCCAGACAGCGCGGAGCCCGCCTCCCTGCCCGAGGCCGCGCAACCTATCCCCGCCTACCTGGGCGTTGACGTGGGCTCCATCAGCACCAACGTGGTGGTCCTGGACGAGCACAAGCGCGTGCTGGCCAAGCGGTATCTGATGACGGCCGGCGCGCCCATCGAGGCCGTCCGGCAGGGACTGATGGAGGTCGGCGAGGAGGTGGGCGACCGGGTCGAGATTCGCGGCGCCTGTACGACCGGCTCGGGGCGGTATCTGATTGGCGACTTCATCGGCGCCGACGTGGTCAAGAACGAGATCACCGCCCAGGCGCGCGCCGCGGCCGACATTGACCCCGAGGTGGACACGATCTTCGAGATCGGCGGGCAGGACTCGAAGTTCATCAGCCTGGACAAGGGCGCCATCGTGGACTTCGAGATGAACAAGGTGTGCGCGGCGGGCACTGGGTCCTTCCTGGAGGAGCAGGCCGAGAAGCTGGGCATCAGCATCAAGGAGCAGTTTGGAGAGCTGGCCCTGGGCGCTGAGGGCCCCATCAACCTGGGCGAGCGCTGCACGGTGTTCATGGAATCGGAGCTGGTCCGCCACCAGCAGCAGGGAGCTGCGACCGCCGACCTGGTCGCGGGCTTGAGCTACTCCATCGTCTACAACTACCTCAACCGCGTGGTGGGCAACAAGCGCGTGGGCCAGCGCATCTTCTTCCAGGGAGGGACGGCCTTCAACAAGGGCGTCGTGGCCGCCTTTGAGCACGTGACCGGCAAGCCCATTACCGTGCCGGAGCACCACGAGGTGACTGGGGCCATCGGCTGCGCGCTGCTGGCCATGGAGGCCGACACGGGAGAGGGCAGCAGTTTCAAGGGCTTCGACCTCAGCCAGAGGGGCTATGAGGTGCGGAGCTTCGAGTGTCGGGACTGCGCCAACCGGTGCGAGATCAACGAGGTGATCGTCGAGGGCGAGGAGCCCCTTTACTACGGCAGCCGCTGCGAGAAGTACGACGTGGAGCGCCGCGCCAAGCAGGCGGAGGGGATTCCCGACTTGTTTGGCGAGCGCGAGCGCCTGCTGCTGACTACTGGACAGCCCGCAGAGCCGCCGCCCGAGGGCGCGCCGCGGGTGGGCATCCCGCGCGCGTTGCTCTTCCACGAGCTGTTGCCGCTGTGGCACGCGTTCTTCGCCAACCTCGGCTGCGAGGTGGTGCTCTCTAACCCAACCAGCAAGCGCATCATCCACGAGGGCGCCGAGCAGGTGCCGGCCGAGTTCTGCTTCCCCATCAAGATCGCCTTGGGCCATACGCTCAATCTGGTGCGCAAGGACATTGACTACATCTTCCTGCCCAGCGTGATCAACCTGCCCAAGGACGATCCGCGCATGACCGACACCTTCGTCTGCCCCTACGTGCAGAGCTTCTCCTACACGGTGAAGTCGGCCGTGGACTTCGATGCTCACGGGGTGAGAGTGCTGGAGGTGCCGGTGTACCTCCAGCTCGGGCCGCGCCATCTTGCCCAGGCACTGGCCCCAGTGGGCGCAGAGCTGGGCAAGAGCGCCGCCCAGGTCCGCCGGGCCACGGAGGCCGGCTGGGAGGCGCTGGGGCAGTTCCAGGAGGCGCTGCGCCAGCGGGGCCAGCAGTTACTGAGGGAGCTCCCGCCCGGCCAGCGGGCGCTGGTCATCATCAGCCGCTCCTACAACGGATGCGACCAGGGCGCCAACCTGGAGATTCCGCGCAAGCTGCGCGACATGGGCGTCTGGGCCATCCCCATGGACTTCCTGCCCTTGGACACCCATCGCCTGCCGGGCGACTGGTCGAACATGTACTGGCGCTATGGCCAGAAGATCCTGAGCGCCGCCGAGATCGTGGCCGCCGACGACCGCGTCAACGCCGTCTACCTGACCAACTTCGGCTGCGGCCCCGACAGCTTCCTGACCAAGTTCTTCCGCGACCGATTGGGGAACGAGGCGTGCCTCATCATTGAGGTGGACGAGCACAGCGCCGACGCGGGCATGATCACCCGCTGCGAGGCCTTCCTGGACAGCCTGGACAGCGGCGACGGCCGCGTTCGCGGTGAGGGGCGGCGGTTCGTGCCGCACAGCATCGAGGCCGGCTCCAAGCGCACCGTGCTGATCCCCAATATGAGCGGCCACGCCTACGCCCTGGCCGCCGCCTTCGAGGCCAGTGGCATGCCCGCGGAGGTGCTGCCGGAGCCCGACGAAGAGACCCTGATGTGGGGGCGTCGGCACACCACGGGCAAGGAGTGCTTCCCCTGCATCGTCACCACCGGCGACATGGTCAAGACGGTCATGAACCCGGAGTTCGAACGAGACAAGTACGCGTTGTTCATGGGCGGCTCGGGCGGGCCCTGCCGCTTCGGGCAGTACAACGCCCTTCAGCGCATGGTGCTGGACGAGCTGGGCTTCCCGGACGTGCCGATCTACGCGCCCAATCAGGCCAGCAGCTTCTACAACGATCTGGGCATTGTCGGCCGCAAGTTCCTGCGCGAGGGCTGGCGCGGCCTGGTGGCCGCCGACGTCATCGAGAAGGCCCTCAACGAGACGCGCCCCTACGAGAAGGTGCCGGGCTCGGCGCAAGAGGCCTACCAGCAGTCGCTCGACGACATCTGTGAGACCATCCGTACCGATGGCGACCTGGTGGCTGCCATGAGGCGCGCCCGGGAGCGCTTCGACGAGGTGGAGCTGGACCGCGGCGAACTCAGGCCCATCATCGGCCTGGTGGGCGAGTTCTACATCCGCGCCAACCGCTTCAGCAACCAGAGCCTGGTGGCGCAGATCGAGGAGCTGGGCGGGGAGGTGTGGATGGCGCCGGTGTACGAGTGGTTCCTGTACCGCAACTTCCGCCGCACCATGCGCGCCAAGCTAGACGGTGACTACAAGTTCGTGGTCAAGAACCAACTACGCGACTGGGTGCAGCGCCGCGACGAGCACAAGCTGGTGGAGCCCTTCGCCGACTTCCTACGCAGCGCGCATGAGCCGCCCACGCCCGAGGTGCTGGAGATGGCCGCGCCCTACGTGCACCACAGCTTCGAGGGCGAGGCCATCATGACCGTCGGCAAGGCCATAGACTTCGCGCGCAAGGACCTGTCCGGGGTGGTCAGCGTGATGCCCTTCACCTGCATGCCCGGCAATATCTCCGAGGCCATCCTCAAGCGGGTGCGGCCCAACGAGGGCGGCTTCCCCTACCTCAACATGGCCTACGACGGCTTCGAGCAGTCCACCGCCCGCACGCGCCTGGAGGCCTTCATGCACCAGGCGCGCGAGTACATGGAGCGCCGCTCCGCGAAGGTCACCTGACCCGGGGCGCGGATTAGCCCCGCCCCTCCCGGCCCTCTTCACGCCCCGTCTGGAACAGCAGCCGGTTGATGGCGTCCACGTAGGCGCGGGCGCTGGCCTTGACCACGTCCAGGCTCGATCCCAGGCCCGTGGCCGTGTGGCCGTCCCAGCGGATTCGAACGGTGGCCTCGCCGATGGCGTCTGACCCGCTGCCGATGGCGCGGATGTTGAAGTCCACCAGCTCCAGGTCGAGCTCGGTCATGCTGTTGATGGCCTGGTAGATGGCGTCCACCGGTCCGTCGCCCTTGCCCGTGCCCTCGAGGGTGCCCTGCTTGGTGCGCAGCACCACGGCCGCGGTGGAGCCCAGTTCGGTCTGGCTGGTGACGGCCTGCTCCAAGGCGTAGACCTCGGGGATGACCCGGAAGGCCGTGTCGCGGACGATGGCCTCCAGGTCCTGATCGCTGACCTCCTTGCGGCGGTCGGCGATGGACAGGAAGCGTTCGTAGGCCCGCTCCAGTTGGTCTTCGTTCAACGTATAGCCCAGGTCGCTCAGCCGCTGGGCCAGAGCCTTGCGGCCCGAGGTGGGACCCAGCACGATCTTGCTCTCGCTGACTCCCACGCTCTCGGGAGTCATGATCTCGTAGGTCGTGCGGTCCTTGAGCACGCCGTCCACATGGATGCCGGCCTGGTGCCTGAAGGCGTTGGCCCCCACCACCGCCTTGTTGGGCGGCACCGGAAAGCCCATCAGGTTGCTGACCATGCGGCTGGTACGCATGATCTCGCCCGTGTTGACGTTGGTGGCGCAGTCGAAGAGGTCGTTGCGCGTCTCGATGGCCATGACGACCTCCTCCAGCGAGGCGTTGCCGGCCCGCTCGCCTACGCCGTTGATGCAGCACTCCACCTGCCCCACGCCCTCTTTGACGGCCGCTAGGGAGTTGGCCACCGACATGCCCAGGTCATCGTGGCAATGCACGCTCAGCTTGGTCTGCTCGATGTTGGGCACGTGCTCGAACACGTGGCGGATGATGCTGGCGAACTCCCAGGGCGCGGTGTAGCCGACCGTGTCGGGGATGTTGACCACGTTGGCGCCCGCCTCGATGACCGCCTCCACCACGGCGGCCAGGTATCCCTTGTCGGTGCGGCCAGCGTCCTCAGTCGAGAACTCGACATCCTGGCACAGCGAGCGCGCGTACTTGACCGCGTTGACGGCCATCTCCAGCACCTCGTCTCGCGTCTTGCGGAATTTGCGCTCGACGTGGATGTCCGAGGTGGCGATGAAGGTGTGGATGCGCGGCCTCTGGGCGTGCTGCACCGCCTCCCAGCAGGAGGCGATGTCCGGCTCCATGGCCCGCGAGAGCCCGGCGATAGTGGCGCCCTTCACCTCGGCGGCGATGCGGCCGACCGCCTCGAAGTCGTCCGGCGAGCTGAAGGGGAAGCCCGCCTCGATGATGTCCACGCCCAGGCGGGCGAGCTGCTGGGCGATCAGCAGCTTCTCGGGCAGCGCCAGGTTGGCCCCCGGCGCCTGCTCCCCATCTCGCAGCGTGGTGTCGAAGATGTCTATCTTTCGGGGCATTGTGCCCACCTCCCAGTCGTGCCACGGCGATGTGC
>JBHIEF010000197.1:0-7709 GCA_046760465.1 Armatimonadota bacterium
CCAGGCACTTCATGGTGCCGATCTCCCGGAAGCGCTCCGTCACCGACATGAGCATCGAGTTGATGATGCCCACGACGCACACCAGCAGCGACATGCCGATGAGCCACCACTGACGCGCCCCCTTGGCCGCCCCCTTCTCCTCCGCCACGCCCGGCCCTTGCTCCTCGGTTAGCGAGGCGGCGGGCAGCTCGTCCTCCACCGCGATCCGGCCCCGCGCCCGCTGCGCCTCCTCGATGGCCTTCTCGGCCTCCCTGCCCGTCAAGATGGCTGCCAGCAAGCCGATAACCAGGACGATGCCGGCCGCCGTGATGGCGGCCCGACCCAGGCGCAGGGTGACGTTACGGATGCTGATCTTGAAGGCTTGGCTCCAGGGGAGCGAAATCTGCCTCTGGACGGTGCCAGGTTGCTCGGAAGCCATCTAGTTCTCCAGGGGAGACAACCTGCGGCGCTGACGCGCCCGGGACGTCAGCCAGTTCCCACGCGTGAGGACCCCGCCGCCGGATACGTCCACGAGCCGATATTAGCAGCGACATCAGGGCGTGTCAAGACGCCCGGCGAGCGCCAAGACCGGCCCAACAGGCGGCGGGAGCACGCTCCCCCACAGTGCGAGTTTACTGCTCCCTGACGGAGTTTCCTCGCCCGCCCCCACTTTCCTGCGCCTGCGACGACCGCCACGGAAATGGCCGCACGTCCCTCCGAACGCCCGTGCGATTGCCACTGCCACGCGCTGCGGGTTGCACCTCAGATGCCGATGGCGCAGCCGTCGCAGCGTGGGTCGGACCCGGCCATGTACGCGCCGCTCTCTGGACAGACCATGATGAGCTGCACTCGTCCGCCCTGCTCCCAGTCGCCCATGATCCGCACCCCATGCCCCCGCCGCCTCAGCTCGTCGGCAACTGGCGATCCGATCCTGCCTTCCATGGCGAGGTCCAGGCCGGTGCCGCTGGCCCAGCGCGGGGCTTCCACGGCCTCCTGCACGTTCATCTGGTAGTCCACCAGATCGGTGATGATCTGGAGGTTGGTCTGGACCTGCACGTCCCCTCCCGGCGTGCCGCCGATGACCCAGGGGCGACCGTTGCGGAAGAGCATGTAGGCGTTCAGCGTGTGCACGGTCTTCTTGCCCGGCTCCAGGCAGTTGACGTGCTCGGGGTCCAGGCTGAAGCCCGTCATGCGGTTGTTCAGAAAGAAGCCCAGATCGCTCACCACCACCCCACAGCCGAACCCGTGGAACAGGCTCTGGATGAAGGAGACCCCGTTGCCCTCCCCGTCGGCCACGCAGAAGTAAGTGGTATCGCGCATGTGGTCCCGTGGGTCGCCGGCGGATGGGGTGGCTGCCGTGGATAGGGAGATCAGTTGGCGCCGTTCGGCGGCATACTCCTTCGACAGCATGCCCGCCAACGGGATGTCAGTCCGGCGTGGATCGCCCGTGTACCGATCCTTGTCCGCGAAGGCGAGCTTCTTGGCCTCCACCATCACATGGATGGAGTCGGCCGACTGCGGGCCCATGCCGGCCAGGTCGAACCCCTCCACCAGGTTCAACTCCTGGAGCAGGATGTGCCCTTGACTTACCGGCGGCTGCTCGTAGACGGTGATGCCGCGGTAGGTGGTCTCCAGCGGCTCCAGGATGCGCGTCTCGTGGCCGGCCAGGTCATCTTCCGTGATCAGGCCGTCGTGTTCGGCACAGAAGGCGGCCATCGCCGCAGCGATCTCGCCCTGGTAGAAGTCCTCGGCGCCCCGCTCCGCCAGGATCCGCAGGGCCTTGGCCAGGCCCGGCTGACGCCAGATGCGGCCTGGGGGCACTGGCTGGCCGTCGGTCAGCACGGCCTGGCTGGAGGTGGGGTAACGCCGCAACAGAGGCATGGCACCGGCAACCGTCTGGTGAAGCCGATGGTTGACGGGGAAGCCGTTCTCGGCATAGTGGATGGCTGGCTCCAGCACCTTCGCCAGCGGCATGGTCCCGTAACGCTTCAGGGCTGCGTCCCAGCCGTGCACGGCACCGGGCACCGAGGCCGCGGCCAGCCCACGCAGCGGGATCCCTCCCTGAGCGAACAGCTCTGGCCTCGCCGCCCGGGGCGCCGCCCCGCTGCCATTGATGGCCTCGACGCGCCCGTCCTTGGCGGAATAGACGATCATGAACACGTCGCCGCCCAGATGGCTGTTGTATGGCTCTACCACCGTAAGAACGGCCGCCGTCGCGATGGCCGCGTCCATGAAGTTGCCACCAGCCGCTAGCATGCCGACGCCCGCCTGGGAGGCCAGCGGGTGCGACGAGGCCACCATGCCCTCGGCGGCCATGACCACGCCCCGCCCGGTCATGCGCGCTCACCCCTTGGGGGCGCGTCGAGCAGCGCCGCGCCGGCATCGTCGGGCTGTGGCGCGCGATGGCGGCTCTTGTACTGGTCGTAGTAGACCAGGCCCACGAAGCTCAGCAGCAGCACGAGCCCGATCACCAGAAGCCAGACCAGCATCCTCGCGATCACCGCCTGGTCCTGTCGCCTGTATCTCTTCTTGCGTTCCCGGCGCTTCTTCTTGGGTCGGCGTTTGCGGGCCAGCGTGCTTCCCTCCGAGTGTGATGTGCGCTTCCTCCGCCGGCCGGGCTAGCTTCGCCGCTGCCTGCGGCGCTCCCTGCGGAGGAAGCCAGCCCGTCGGAGCGAAACCTGCGGCGCTGTTCGTTGGGCAGAGCCTTGTGGGGCAGGAGCTTGCTCGCCCTGAGCACAGGACCGTGCGGTCGGCATGCCGAAGGGCCTCCTGCCCTCACGCCCCAGGCAGGTGACATCAAATGCCCCTAGTCAGCGATCCGGCGGAATCGGCGGCCATCTTCAGGGAGGTCGCCGAGAAGAACGTCGCCATCCCTTGCTACGGGACGGAGAACGTGGACACGACCGAGGTGATTCTCCGGGCCACCAAGGAGATCGGCGAGGAGCTCGGCATCCCCAACCCGCCCATCATCATCGGCTTCACCTCCCGCTACGAGTTCCGCAAGCAGCTCCAGAACTACACCGGGCTCGGCGACGCCGTGGAGGGCTTCCTGGCCGCCCGCGCCGACATGGAGCGCCTGTGCCGACCCGACGGGCCCTTTGCCAGCGTGCGGATGATGGTCAACCTGGATCACGCCCACCCCGGCGTGGACGAGGACATCATCGAGATGGGCAAGGACTTCCTCAGCTCGATCATGTACGACTGCTCTGACTACCCCATGGACGAGAACATCCGCATGACGGCCGAAGCGGTCAAGCGCCTGGAGAAGCACGTGCTGGTGGAGGGCTGCGTGGACGAGATCTACGGCCCTGAGGCCGGCACGGAGTTCGACATGACTCGGCCCGAGGACGCCGTGCGCTACCTGGAGGAGACGCGCGTGCCGCTGATCGTGGTCAACGTGGGCACCGAACACCGCGCGGCCGCCGGCGGCCTGGCCGAGTACAACGGCGAGCGTGCCCGCGCCATCCGCGACGCGGTGGGCAAGTGCATGGTGCTACACGGGGCCTCCAGCCTGGGCGCCACGAACCTCGACGAGTTGCCCGGCGACGGCTTCGTCAAGGTCAACACCTGGACCATGGTCGAGCGCGTGGGCGGTCAGGCCGTGGTGCTGGATGCCCTGGAGCACCTGGACGGCATCCTGCATTCGCACCAGGTCGAGGAGCTCAAGGACAAGGGCTGGCTGACCCCCGAGCGCGCCGCCGAGCTGGCCGACGGCAAGCCCAGCCTGGACTACTTCACCCACGCCCGCCGCCGTGACCACGCCTGGGCCCCGGCCGTCCTGGAGCTGCTCAAGCAGAGCCTGCGCGACTTCGGCTATGTACGGCTGGCCGGGTGAGAGTCGGGCCTCGGGGGCTACTCAGGGTCCACAATGGCTCCCATGAACAGTACCGTGCCGGTCTGCTTGTCCCGTATGGCGCAGAAGAACGGCCGGTCAACGATCACCTTGACTGGCTCAGTGGGAGCTGCCGCCCCGAGCCTCATCTCAACGGACGTCGCCGCAGCCGCCTCGGTGCCCTCCTCGTCCACGCGCACATAGGCCTTGTGCTTGACCTTGCTGATGTACAGCGGCGGGCCCTCGGCGACCATCTTGCTGAAGTCTCCCCTCTCCGACTCGAAGGCGACCCCCATGCCCAGCGCAATCAGAGCGGCGTTGAGCTTGGCTTCGTACTCCGCCGTGAACCGCGGGAGCTTGAGGATGACCTCCCGACTGCGCAGCTCGCCGGCGATGGCCTCCCAGCTCTCGGCCTCCAGGCCCTCGCACAGCTCAGCCAGGCTGCTGTCCCTGTCGGGCAGCAAGATGAACATGCTGAGGCGCCCCGTCCCGTACGGCAGGCTGACCGTCTGGAACCCCTCGCCATCCAGGTAGCCGAATTCCTCCGTCTGCGACATCATGTGCACACTCTTAGTGCTGCCGTCCAGGAGCGTGAAGTCGGCCGGCTTGGTATCGCCCTTCTCGAACGCGTGCTTCCACTTGCCGTTGAAGTAGACCGCGTTGATCAGGAAGAGCACAGCCAGCGGGTCAATCGGCGGCTCCATGATCCCGTCTATGCGTTCACGGCTTTCCTTGCGCACCCAGTCGTTGATGGTGTCGGCGGCCTCAGGGCTATCGAAGTCGAGCTCGGCGAGCTCGGCGCCGTAGAAGTCCTCGTTGACTCCCAGGAAGTCCTCCGCGAAGGGGGCTCCCTGGCGAATCCAGAGCGAGTTGGCTACGGTGAGCTCGACGTCTTCGTCCGCCTGCGCCAGGCTCGACCGCAGGTCGTCGTTCGCGTGATTGAGCGTATCGAGGGTCATGTCCCCAAGGGACAGGGCCTTGGCCATGGCCGCCTTCGTCTCGCCGGCCGCTCCGTTGTAGGTCATGGCCAGGGCCATGGCGATGCTGGCGGGCGAGATGAAGACGTTGCTGGTGGGCTGCTCCTCGCGGAGTGCGCTGAATAGGGCGAAGCCGAACCGAGTGTTGGCGGCCACGAGCTCCGGGTCCACCTCGACGGCCGGCTGCGGTGGCCTAACTGGCGGAGTTGGGGGACCCGGCGGCTCAACCTGGCGTTGGCATCCGGCAAGGCAACAGAGTAGGGCTAAGGGCACACATACGGAAACACCGACCCCGGACGGCGTGCGCGGCTGCATCCTCACCACCTCCCTGCAAGGCACTTCGCGACGCGCGTCTACTCGACCTCCGCCAGCCGATGCCTGGCTCTGCCCAGGCCGAGCCCCTCGGCGACTATTGCCCCCGCGTGGCGCTCCGTACCCTCGCAGTGGCACGAAGTCCCATCCGCAGTGACCTCCTCCCGTACCTCGCGGTAGTGCCACCGGCAGCCTAAGCAGACCGCCGGAGCGCCCCTCGGGGGCGATGTCGGGAGCCCCCTGCGCACCTTCTGGCAATCCCCTTGCAGAGACGACCTGGGTGATACCGATGTCTGAGAAGATCCAGTTCCGTCCCGACGAGGCCTATGCGACGCGCTGCTGGATCAACGCCGTGATGGTCTACGGCATCGCGGCGGGCATTTGGACGATTCCGGGCGGGATCGCGCTGGCGCTCTCGAAGAGCGCGGCCGGAGGCGTGGCGCTCCTTGTGGTGCCCAACGTCCTCTTCGTCATCATTGCCGCCCTCTACATCCCGGCCTGGGTGGCGAACGTTCGCTACGAGATGACCGACGAGGAGGTCGTGGTGTACAAGGGCGTCTTCAGCAAGGTGCACAAGATCGTGCCCTTCCGCACGGTCACCAATGTCTCCACCACGCGCGGGTGGCTCGACCGCATCTGGCTGGGCATCGGCAACGTCAACATCCAGACGGCCGGCGCCGGCGCGACCTCCATCGCCGAGGAGCGTCTGGTCGGGCTACGCAACTTCGAGGAGATACGCGACGCGGTGGTGGAGCATCTGCGGCGCTACCGAGCCGACACCAGGCCCGCGCTGGGCGGGGGGTTGTCTGGCGCGGCGCAGCCTGCCGCACCGGGCGAGGAGCCCGTGGGAGGCGATATCGCCCAGCAGATGCTGCAAGAGCTGAGGGCCATCCGCGAGCTGCTGGAGAGGCGAGCCTGAAGAAACGCTGCCACCCGAAGAACGGAACTCGCGCCTGCCCGATCACGGCCTGACCGCTCTACAGATACCGGGCTCCACGCGTTCTCTCGTCGCGCAGTTCCTGCGTGAGGTCATCAACCCGCCGCCGCAGGGAACCGATGTCTCTGTTCAGGTCTCCGATGGTGCCCCGGGCGTCCATGAGCGTCCAGAACCAGACCAGAAGCAGTCCGCAGGCGGTGTACAGGGGGTCCACCTCGTCCCAGCGGCCCGTCCAGCTCAGGTACAGCAGGCAGACGATCAGGGCTATGCCCGCAAACAGCGCCGCGAAGCCGTAGAGCCGCATCCGCCCGCCTCCGGCGTATTCGTCGAGCATAGAGCATCACCCCATCTACTTGTGCCATAGACGGGCCTTCTGCCCCAGCAATCGCCTGCGTCTACTTCACCTCCACCAGCCTGTACTTGCTGCTGCCCAGGCCCAACTTCTCGGCCGCCTGCACCTGCGCATAGGGGTCCACGCCGTGGATCTGCCTGAACAGGTGGCCCGGCCCGCCCATCTTCATCTGGTCAGGCAGCGTGCCCGGGATGTAGTCCTCCGCCTTGATAAGGTCCAGGCTGGCCTGCTCGATGCTCACGATGTCCTCGGAGGCCAGGATGCCCACGTCGGGCACCAGCGCGGGGGTCGTGAATCCCCAGCAGTCGCACAGGGGCGTGATGTTGGTCAGCACGCTGACGTAGAAGACGCGCCTGGGCTCGAAGGTGTCCAGCACGGCCCGGACCGCCCGGGCCATGCCCCGCTGGAAGTACCAGTAGCTGCTGCGGTCAATCTCGATGGCGTTCTCGGGGCAGGCATTCACGCAGTGCATGCAGTAGCGGCAGTGGTGGTCGAAGATGCTGAATCTGCCCTTGTCGTCGAACCGCGCGGCCGTGGTGGGGCAGCCCTCTACGCACTGGTAGCAGTGCGTGCAGGCCTCCTCGTTCCAGGCGAAGTGCGTCTCCATCAGCCGGTGGATGTGGCCCCGGCTGTTCTGGCTTACGCAGCCCATGGCGATGTTCTTGATGGCCCCGCCGAAGCCCGAGTGCCCGTGGCCCTTGCCGTGGCTCAGCACCAGCATGGCCTCGGCGTCCACGATGTTGCCGGACAGCTCCAGGCTCTTCACGCTGCGGTAGCCGATGCGCCGCGTGTAGCTGTACCCATCGCCCACGCCGCCGATGGGGATGATGGGCGCCCCCAGCACCTCCTCGGTGTACCCGCGGTCGCGCGCCCCGCCCACGGCGAAACTGCCGTCGGTGCAGAACGGGCTACCGCCTGCCTGCTTGATGGCCTCGATCAGCTTGCGCACGAACAGCGGGTGGATCGTCGTGTAGCCGATGCCTCCGCCCACGTGCATCTTCACCGCCACGGACCTGTCCTTGAAGCGCTTGCCGAGGCCGCACTTGGCCAGCAATCGGTCGAACTTGGCCGGCAAGGTGGCGTCGCGCGAGACGCGGTCAACGTGGGCCGAAGCGAAATAGACCGTGCTCATGTGCTGCGTCCTCCTTGGTCGTCAGGTAGGAGCCGCGCTTGCCCTGAGAGCGCCGAAGGGTCCTCGCGGCGAGGCCTCCGTCTTGTACGAGCGGCGTCTCGCCGCGACCACGGCCGTCGCGGGAGCAACTCACCGCCGGGAGGACGCGGCTCCTACCTCAGTCGTAGGGCAGGAGCTTGCCTCCTGCC
>JBHIEF010000198.1:0-7641 GCA_046760465.1 Armatimonadota bacterium
CTACTCTGCGAAGTAGCGGCACTTCGCTACGTAGCACGAGTCAGCCTGCGGCGGTGGCCCGCGGGGTGGAGTCCTGCCGTGGATCGTTGCCGTTCACCTGAAACCTGACACCTGAAACCTGGAACCCGCCATGCACATCGACGCCGCCGGCCTGCACTACAGCAAGCTCAACAAGATGGTCCGCGACGCCGTCGCCGCCGGCGAGCGCCACTTCGAGCTGGTCAACGTCAACGGCCAGCGCTACATCGGCGACGGCATTGACGAAGAGGTCACCATTGATATCCACGGCACCCCCGGCAACGACCTCGGCGCCTTCATGAACGGCCCCCACATCACCGTCCACGGCAACGCCCAGGACGGCGTGGCCAACACCATGAACCGGGGTGAGATCATCGTCCACGGCCACGCCGGCGACGTCATCGGCTATGGCATGCGGGGCGGGCGCGTCCTCGTGCGCGGCGACGTCGGCTACCGCGTCGGCATCCACATGAAGGCCTACAAGGGCCACGTGCCGGTCATCATCAGTGGCGGCTGTGCCGGCGACTTCTTCGGCGAGTACATGGCCGGCGGCAGCCTCATCCTCCTGGGCCTGGACCGCAACGGCCGCCCCCTGGTGGGTGACTACTGCGCCACCGGCATCCACGGCGGGGAGATCATCCTGCGCGGCCACTTCGACGAGTTCAACATCGCCACCGAGCACGCCCGCATCGCCCCGCTCCCCGACGATCAGCGCCAATCCTTGCAGAATCACCTCGGGCCTTTCTGCCAGGCCTTCGAGCTCGACCTCGAGGCCATCCTCGACGACAGCTTCCACCGCCTCACGCCCATCTCCCACCGGCCCTTCGGCGGCAACTACGCCACCTAGATCACATTGGCTTTGTAGGAGCGGAGTCTCGCCGCGACTAGCCGTGCTGTAGGGCAGGAGCTTGCTCGTCCTGCCTGCCCTGAGCGCAGCCGAAGGGAGCGAAGTCGAAGGGCCTCCTGCCCGTCGTCTGTGCAGTGCAACATCTCTCGACCTGCCTGCCCGCAGGCAGGTGTTGCGCGTGCAAAGTCAGGAGACTTTGCACTCCATGAACGCCGCTATCACCACAGCTCGCTTCCAGGTAACGCGCATCGCCCTACTCTCCCCCCAACCACCTCACCGCCGCATACAGCAGGTTCGTCTCCCCTGGCGGCAAGTCGACATCGGAGCCATCCGGGCCCACGCCCACGGCCATGCCGTTGGCGATGTAGCGCCCCCGGCCGACTTCGCCGCAGGCCACGACGGGTGCGCCGGCAGGGCTATCGCCGTCGGCGATGATCTTCTGCCCCTGCGAGCCCAGCCGCAGCGTGATGTGGTCCGCGTATGTGTGCTCGAAGATGGTCCCCTTCGCCAGGCCACCGGCCAGGGGGTGCTGGGCGGCGATGGTGCATTTCGTGGTGGCCGAACGCCCGGTGCCCTCCAGGCACACGGTGGGGCAGATGCTGGGGTACCCGCGGAAGCCCACCCCGTCGTGGGTCACCATCATCCTCCCGCCCGCCTCCACCCACGCCCGCAGCCCCGCGACCGTCTCCGCAGTCACCGTCGGTCCGCCCTCCGCGAGCTGCGGCAGGATCACCACGTCGGCGTGCCGCAGCGCCTCCGGCGACAGGTCGCTGCTCTGGAAGGGGTACCACTCGGCGCTGGCTCGCAGCGCCCGCCACATGGGGTCGGCCCCGCGCCCGGGCGCCACGATCATCACGCGGACGCGCGTCTCCCCCTCGGGAGGCGGGGCGTACCTGTCTCGGACCGCCTGGGCCTGCTCGCGCGTCCATACCTCCAGCACCGGGCTCCACTTGGCGAACTGCCGGGCCTCGCCGCTCGCCAGCCGCATCTCGCCGCTAACCGCCAGGCGGAAGCGCCCTGCGGGCAGGTGCAGCCGGCTGCGGATCTGGCGCGTTCCTCCGGCCACGAAGACGTTGAGGTGCTCCAGCAGGCCTCCCTCCACCGTGTACAGCGACAGGCGCCCGCCGAACCTCTCGACGGCTTGCCCCCCTTCCGTCTCGCCCTCGACCCTCGTGGTCACCCGTATCGTCGTGCCCTCCTCGTAGACGCTCTGTCCCGCCAGCAGCTGCGCGTCGGACAGCTCGAAGGCCACGCGCGGCCCGTGATGGGTGGGCGGCACCACGGCAACGGCGGGGGCCGCGGGCCGCAGGAGCGGCAGGTAATCGCGGGCCAGGGCCTCCGTGTACTTGAACAGCACGAATCCGTCTCCGCCGAGCTCCCGCGAGAGCCTCACCTGAGAGACGACCTGCTCAGGCCCAAGCGGCGCGTTATCGGACAACGGGCCGATGCCCACGTACACGGGCACCGCATTTGCCGCCCGGCTCACCTGCGCGCGCACCCAGCGGCTAAAGGTGGCCTCGTCCTGCGCGTAGTCCATGGGGCACACGAAGTCCACCAGCCTGCGGTCAATCCAGGCCGCCGTGTCCTGTCCGAAGGTCTCCCGGTGCCGAGTCCAGTCCACGAACACGGCGGCCGAAATCGTCAGGCCGGGCTTCAGCGCCCGCGTCCTCTCTACGATGGCGGCTAGCAGGCTGGTCACTTGCTCCCGCCGCCAGTCGGCATACTGCCCGCGCAGAGAACCGGCCCGCACTTCGACCGGCCAGTTGGAGATCTTGCGGCCCACGTGTTGCTGGAACAGATACCGGCACGAGTCGCAGTAGCACGTCTTGGAGCTCGGGTAGCGCAGGTAGTCGAACTGGATGCCGTCGAGGTCGTAGCCGCGCGCCAGCTCCATGACCGCGTTGATGAGCATGTGCCGGTTGACCGGCTTGGCGGGGCACAGCCACCCCTTCACCTGCCGGCCCTCGGCGTCCACCATGTAACGCTTCTCGGCAGCGTACCTGTCCTTTGCGCTCGCGGGCCCCAAGTAGGCCATGAGTGCGATGACGCGCGCGTGCACCTCGATGCCGCACGTCCTCCCCCAGGCCACGGCGCCAGCCAGGAAGTCCCCCTGCTCAGCCACGGCCGGAGCCACGGGCAGCACCTGGCTGGGGTAGAAGGCGCCGCCGGGGCTAGCCATCCACGGGAAGACGGCGTTGAATCCGTTCTCGCGTAGGGCGCTCATAGTGGCTTCCCACGTCGGCTCGCCGTGGTATCCCATCCAGGCGCCCCTTAGCTCGCCCGGCTTGTGCGTGAGCTCGACGGCCGTGCCCGGCCGGGTGGCTCTCGGCGTGAAGTCGTTGACGTTGGGCTCCTCAGCCAGGCACGCCGCCGCGATCAGCAACAGGCCGGCAGCCCAACGGGCGGCCTTCGCCAACACGGAGCACCCGGCGTTCCGGTTCATCGCAATGACCTGGTGGAGCTGCATCGCCCTGTGAGACACGCCTCCGCGGGCATCGTTTCGGCGCCGATCATCTCGGGGCCTTCGCGAGCGACGATGCCCCTGTCTGCCAGCCTTGACATCGCCTCCGCGACGGTGATATAGTGGGTTCCGCACAAGCACTGAGCCGTCCGCGAGACGGCGCCCTATGCGCTGCCCGTCTTGCAGGTGGAGTCAGCGCGCCTTGCGCTGCCTGCCGATCGGGGGGAAGAGGTCTCATGACAGCGATGAGGTCCGTTATCCTGGTCGCGGCGTTGACCGTACTGCTGCTGGCGGCTGTGGCTGGCTCCTCTCTGGCCGGCACGGCCACCATCAGGGGGATGGGCGAGTTCGGCCTGAAGCTCCATACCAGCGGCGAGCTCGAGGTCTACGAGAACACGCTCGTGCTGAGAGGCAAGGTCGCCTTCCGTCCCGATGCCGCGCGCGAGGACGTGCTGTGGGCCTTCTACGTGGATGGCGCCAGCCGGTACAGCACCGACAGGCCGGCCCCCCTGTACGAACTGGACACGACCACGCTGGAGGATGGCGACCATGCCCTGCGCGTGGACGCCATCGAGGGCAGCCTGGCTGAGGGGGAGTACCGCATCGCCAGCACCGGCACGGTGGCTGTTACCATTGCCAACGTCCTTACGCCCGCCACCATCAAGCAGGGATACTTCGGGCCGCAGCCGGGATTCGTCAAGATCTACCGCAAGCCACTCAAGCGGCACGCGGTTTGGTTTAACGGCCGCGAGGGAGACCTGGAGCTCCACGCGACCAATCTGGGCCCCAACGTCCGCATCACCTTGACCGACCTCATTCGCCACATCGGGGGCACGGTGGAGTGGGGCCCCACCACCAGACAGTTGGTCGTCCACCGATTGGGCACGACGGTGAAGCTGCGCCCGGGCAGCTCGGTGGTCTGGGTCAACGGCGTGAAAGATGATCTTGGCGCCAGAGTGGTGATGAAGGCCAACCGCAACTGGGTACCGGTCAGGGGCATGTGCCGGGTGCTGGGAGTGGACACGGCCTGGAACGCCGGCGAGAAGCGCATGTACGTGAGCTATTAGTCTGGCCGGCGAGGGGCGACGTAGGGACGACGCGCGCGGCCGATCCCGTCCTGGCTGACCGTAGTCAGGCGCCACAGGGCGGGCCGCCGATTGGCGCGCTGCCTGCGAGAGCAGCGCGCTTTCGCTTCTCTGGTGAAAGGGAGCATGGCGTCACAACACGGGCCGGACGATGCCATTGGCGCGCGATTGGTGCGTGCGGCCGCCGCCGCACGGGAGCGTGCCTACGCCCCCTACTCGCGGTTCGCGGTGGGCGCTGCCGCGTTGTTTGCCGACGGCCGCATCCACGACGGCTGCAACGTTGAGAACGCCTCCCTCGGAGCCACGCGCTGCGCGGAGCAGGTTGCCGTGCTCAAAGGCGTGTCCACCGGCCAGCGGGAGCTGATCGCCCTGGCTGTCGTGTGCGACGCGCCCGAACCTGCTTGGCCGTGCGGCGTGTGCCGGCAGGTGATCGGCGAGTTCGGGCAGGACGCCACCATCTACGCTGCGAACGTCGCCGGCGCCGTCCTCACGGACCGGCTGAGCAGTCTCCAGCCCCATGCCTTTGGGCCCGAGAGCCTCCGCGCAGAGGGGCACGACAATAGCAGCTCGTGACAGAGGATCAGACATGCCACGGTGCGGCGGGCAGGAGGCTGACCGGCGCGTGAAGAGGCGGATGCGGCTCACGCGCTCCGGCGTGGTGGCTGGCTTTGCGCTTGCCGCTGGCGTGTTCGGGCTACACGCCCTGCGTGCGTCCTCAACGCAGGTGACCCTCACGGTCAACGGCGTGTCCGTCCGCGTGGCCCGAGGCACCACGCTGCGCGCGGCCCTTGAGTCTGCCCACGCCACCTTCCGGGAGACCGGGCGCCATTGGCCCGGGCCTGGCGACTTGGTGGATGTGCGCAGGCGCGTCATCGGCCAGCGCCGCGGCCGCCGCCCGCAAGTTCTGGTGCAGGGACGGACGTGTCGCCTGGGCGACGCCGTGCGTGATCGCGATGCCGTCCGCATCGCTCGCGGCGCCGACGCGACGGAGCCGCTCACCGAGAAGGCCACCCTCATCCCCTACGACGTCCTCGTCGAGGGGCAAGGCCCTCTCCTGCTCCTGGAGCATCGCGGCGTGCCCGGGGTCCGGCGCGTCCAGCGGGGTGCGCTGAGCGGACTGGTGGACGGCGTGCTGGTCGCCGAGGCCTCGCCGCTGGTGGTGCGACGGGCGAGCTATCGGGGGACGCCGAAGAAGGTGGCCCTCACCTTCGATGATGGCCCCCATCGCACCTGGACGCCACGCATCCTGGACGTGCTCAAGAAGCACCACGCGAAGGCGACCTTCTTCGTCCTGGGTGCGCCGGCCAAGTTCCAGCCTGAACTCGTGCTCCGAGCGGCGCGGGAGGGCCACGAGCTAGGCCTGCACAGCTACAGTCACGGCAACATGACGCGCCGCGGCCGCAGCAGTGTCCTGAGAGACCTGGAGCGCAACAGGGAAGCCCTCCCCGAGCAGGTACGGAGCCTGGCGCGCTGGTACCGCCCCCCGTACGGAGCCGTCAGCACGGGCCTGTTGAAGACGCTCACCGACCACGGGTACTCCGTGGCTCTGTGGTCAATTGACCCCCGCGACTGGCGCCGGCCGGGAAGCACTTACATATATGGCCATATCATGCGGCGCGTCCACAACGGGGCCGTCATCCTGCTCCACGACGGCGGCGGCAATCGAGCCGGCACCGTGGCAGCCCTGGACCGGCTCATCCCCGCCTTGCGGGAGAAGGGCTACCAGATGGTGACGCTGTCGGAGCTGGCTGGACTTGAGCCGCCGCCTCCCCTCGTACCGGAGCCGACGCGCGAGCTGTTGGTGAGCACGCAGGGAAGAGGACTGCTGGTAGAAGAGCTGCCCGCCGGGGTCGAGGTGTACGTCAACGGCGAACGCGCCGAGCTTGGGACGCCGCCGGTCGAGGTTAATGGACAGCTCGTGCTGCCGGCCGCGCCCATCCTGGAGATGCTGGGTGCCGAGGTGAGCTGGGAGGCGGAGGCAAAGACCCTGACCTTCACCTCCGCCCGAGGCCCCATTCGCGTGGGCGCTCTCGATGAGACCATTCAGGTGGACGGCGTGACGCGTACGCTGCGTGTGCCCCTCATCGTGCTGGGCGAGCACGCCATGGTGCCCATGTGGCTGGTCTGCAATGCCTTTCACACGAAGGCTCACTATGACGAGGAGCATCGCGTCCTGCGACTGGACCCACTGGTGGACTGGCCGCTGTCGGCCCCGCCTGCTGGTGGCGAGGCGGTGCTTGCCCCGTGAGCGCCCCTGAGCTACTGGCCGCGGACCTGGACGGTACGCTTACGGCACCCGGCGCCGACCGGATTGCGTCGGCCGACCTGGCTGCGCTGGAGGCCGCTGCCGCCCAAGGCGTGCTCATCGTCATAGCCACCGGCCGCAGCATCCGCACGAGCTCCCGCCACGCCGAGCAGCTTCCGGTGAACGCGCCGTGGATTCTGCACAACGGAGCGCTTACGGTTGAGTGGCCCGGCCCTGCCATTGTGGCTGAGGCCCTGCTCGACGTGGAAACGGCCCGCCGCGCCGTGGCGCTGATCCGCGAGTGTGGCCTGGCCCCGATGGTCTTCGGCAATCCACACCGCGGCCAGCAGGTGTTTCTGGAGCGCGCGACTACCGAGATGGAGCGTTTCCTGGCCCTCAACCCGGGCCGCGTCGAATGGGTCGGGACGGTCGAAAACGAGTTGGACTCGCCGCCCACGCTCATCTCCGGCATGGCCCAGCGCCCGGCGGCCGAGGCCGCGGCCGAGCGTCTGCGCCGCGAGCTGGGCCGGGCCGCCAGCGTCATAGTCATGAGCAACGGTCGCTATGGGCATTGGAGCGTGGAGGTGCAATCGCCCGCGTGCCGAAAGGACGTGGCGCTGCGTGAGATCCTGGAGGCCGAGGGCATCCGACCCGCAGCGGTGGTCGCCATCGGCGATGAAGTGAACGATGTGGGGATGCTGAAGCTGGCCGGACTCGGCCTGGCCATGGCCGATGGGCGGCCGGAGGCCTTGGCGGCCGCCGATGGGACGGTCGTGCCCACGCCAGAGGGGCGCATCTGCGCGGCGGTAGAGCGGCACGTTCTGGCCACGGCGCCCGCGAGGGTGGTGTCCGACGAACATGCAGATTGACCTGTACGACTGCGTGAGCCCTCTGGACTTCCGCTACTACGGACCCGACGAGGAGCTGGTGCGCCGGCTGGGTCCCTACGTGAGCGAACGAGGCCGGGTCGCCTCGGAGTTGCTGG
>JBHIEF010000199.1:0-7640 GCA_046760465.1 Armatimonadota bacterium
ATGGCGAATAGGCTGGACGGACGGTACTCCAGGATGAGGCTAACATGGCTGGCGCGGGCGTGCTTGGCCACATTGGTGAGGGCCTCCTGCACGATTCGGTACAGGGCCAGGTCGGCTTCGGTGGGGTCCCGCTCCACTGCCTCGCCCACCACTTCGAAGTCCAGATCGAAGTTGAAGCGCTGCGCCACCTCCTCACCCAGCCCGCGAACGGCATCGTGCAGACCCAGCGCTTCCAGCGGCTTGGGGCGCAGATGGCGCAACGTGTTCTGGATGCCGTCCAGGATCTGCGAACACAGCTCGCGCAGACGCGCCGCCTGCGCCCGAACCGAGTGGCTGGCCGACAGATTCTCCAGCACGCGCAACTCCACCATCAGCGAGGTGAGGCATTGGCTGGTCTCGTCGTGAAGCTCGCGGGCGATGTGCGAGCGCTCGGCCTCCTGCGCCGACAGGGTCTTCCCCAGCAGTTCCTGGAGGCGACGTTCTTTCCTGCGTAGCTCGGCGTTGCTCTGACGGAGTTCGCCCTGCGTGCGGGCCAGCGCGTCGGCCATGGTGTTGAAGCTCTGTGCCAGGGCCCCGATCTCGTCGCGCGAGGTTGCCGCGGCACGCTGCGAGAAGTCCCCCTGGGCCATGGCACCGGCCGCATCCCGAAGGCGCAGCAGGGGGGCCAGGACCGCCCTCGTAACCAACAGAGCCAGCACCACCCCAACCAGGCCCAGGAGGATGGTCCATCCGGCAATGCGGCGCGCCACCGCGGCGGCCACGCCGTGCAGGCGGGCCTCCGATAGGCCCACCCGCGCCGTTCCCAGCAGCCCGCCCAGGAGGGGCTGCGCGCAATCGTGCACGCGGCCCAGCTCGGTCTCGAAGTAGGCCACCTCGGCGCCGGCCGAGCGTTCCACGCGCAGAAGCTCAATGGGGAAGCTGCCGCCAAACGAGTGGGCCAGCACGGCTCCGTCGCGGTCCTGGATGAAAGCGTAGACCACGTCCTCGTCGGTCCGCACTACGTTGGTGACCAGCAGATGCAGCTCATACTCGTTGTGGGTGGCCACCCAGTCGGCGCTGGAGGCGGCCAGGTGTTCGGCAGTGGCCACCGCCCTGCGATCCAGTTCGCCGGCCAGGGAGCGCCACACGCGGCCCCGGACCTCGAGGATGGCCCCCAGGCCGACCGAGAGCGCCAACAGTAGGACGGCGACCGCTATCTTGCCCCGGAGGCTGGCCCTGGAGGCGAGCGCGCGCACTCGACGGATGGGCTGTAGCGAGTTCACAGCCGTTCCGCCACCTCCTCGGCCAGAGCTCGCACACTGTCATAGTCACTGTCGGCCACCAGCGCGAACCGCTCAATCCCTATCTTCGCCAGAGCCTCCCGGCCCTTCGCGTCCTTGTGCATGCTCAGCAACACCTGCTGGAGTTGGTCTACTCTGTCTGCGGGCAAGTCCGGGCGCACGACCACGGGCGGCGAGCAGAACAGGCTGGACTGCTCGATGATCTTCGTGCTCTCGCCGATGCTCGCGTCCCCGGCTACCAGTGTATCGTAGACCAAGCTGTCCACGGCGGCGCCGTCTGCCAGGCCCTCCGCGACCGTGCGC
Source organism: Armatimonadota bacterium (assembly GCA_046760465.1). GTDB lineage: Bacteria > Armatimonadota > Zipacnadia > JAUWAU01 > JBHIEF01 > JBHIEF01. Next base: position 1,584 of record JBHIEF010000199.1, read on the forward strand.
ACCGAGCTATCGTGGTTGTGGGTGTAGACGACCGAGCCGAAGAAGGTGTCTGGGTCCAGGCCCTGGCGCGAGAGCATGGCCATGGGGTAGATGCGGCCGGTAAGGGAAAGCGGATCGGTGAAGGCGAAGCGACGGCCGCGCAAGTCGCTCAAGCTGGCGGCCCTGCTATCGGCGGGGACGATTATGTAGGACCGATAGCGTACCTGCCCCGATACCTGCGGCGCCGCCAGCAGGCGCAGGCCGAACTCGTCGTGGCCGCGCACGTAGGCGTAGGTGCAGACGATGGCCATGTCCACCTCGCCAATGCGAAGCAGTCGGTTCGTCTCCGCATAGCTGCGGCCGCTGATGACCGTGGCGGACAGGTCGAGCCGCGCCTCCAGGTAGCGCAGGAGATCGTCGTAGCTGGCGATGCCCTCGCTGGGCGAGACGATCCCGGCCAAGGCCACGCGAAGGCGGGGCCGGTCGGGACTGGTCTGGGCCACCTCGCGGGTAGGGACTCTGTTGGCCAGACGAACGGTCTGGTGACGTTCGCGAGCGCAGCCGGCTGACAGCGTCAGCCACGCGGCGGCCAACAGAGGGAGCAGTAGCAACCGCGCCGCTTCGGTCAGTTGCGGAGAATGGCTGAGGCGGGGGGACATCAGCTCTCGGCGTCCCTGGATGGCTCAGTTGGCCTCGAAAAGGTAGCACCTGCGCCCGGCCTCGTCAAGCGGACGCCTCGGCTCCTGCCTGTGGGGCCCGCGCCACCTGGCGCCGCGCAGCGGCTTCCTCAGGAGCGCCTCCGTGAAACGGCGGTGACTCCCTTCCCGACGTTTTGGGCACGCTGCTTTCGAGAACGGTCGCCGGCGTCAGTGAGAAGGTGGCCACGTCAACGGTGTCTTACCCCCTGAGCTTGTCACGCCGGAACCGCGGCTCGCCTCGCTCCTATCGCACAAGACCCGTCGCCACAAGGACGTCCCCACAGCCGTGGCGAAAACGGCCTGTTGATGAGTTCGAGCGGCTGGCGCGGCTGGCGCGCCCACGTCACCCATAGATGGAGACGACGAACATGAAGCAGGCCAGCATAGCAGCCTTCGCCCGACGTATCACTCGGGAAGGGCGCGGCCTGTGTATCCTGGCGACGGTCGCGGGGGTGCTGACAGCGCCGGCTGGGCGCCTGCACGCCGCGGCGCCCCCCCAGACAGCGCGGCCCGTGTCGCTGGCAGGCGAGTGGCGGTTCGAGCTAGACCCGGACGATGTCGGCATTGCCGAGGGGTGGTATGGGAGGCCTCTCGCCGAAAAGGTCAAGCTACCGGGCTCCACCGACGAGAACCGCAAGGGCGTGCGCACTGAGCGAGAGCCCGACCTGAACGGCCTCAGCCGAGTGTACGAGTACGTTGGCCCGGCCTGGTACCAGCGGGACATCACAGTCCCGCGCAAATGGCGGGGCAAGCGCCTCGTCCTCTTCCTGGAGCGCTGTCACTGGGAGACCCAAGTCTGGTTGGGCGAGCGGTACTGCGGCATGCAGGACAGCCTGTGCGTTCCCCACGTATATGAACTGGGCACTGAGGTTGCGCCTGGCCGACATCGCCTCACCATCCGCGTGGACAACCGGCTCAAGTACAACATGGGGCGTGCGGCCCACTCCACCTCCGAGCAAACACAGACGAACTGGAACGGCATCGTGGGACGGATCGAGCTGCGGGCGACGCCGAGGGTCTGGATTGCGGGTGTCCAGGTCTACCCAGATGTGGCTCGCCGGGCGGTCCGAGTGGTGGCTTCGGTTAGGAACGCGACTGCCGAGCCGTTCCGGCTCGTCGTCGAGGCTGCCGACCACGAGACGGGCAGGCTCATCGCTTCCGTGACTCGCGAGGAAGCAGGCTCCGCACCTGAAGCGACCGTGGAGCTCGAGCTGCTGATGGGGGCGGGCGTGCAGCTGTGGGACGAGTTCTCGCCCGCTCTCTATGATCTCAAAGCGACCCTAGTCTCGCGCGGCGACCAGGAAGCACGTGCCCATGAGGTCACCACCGTGTTCGGCATGAGGGATCTGCGAGTTCGAGGGAAGCGCCTCGTGCTCAACGGCCGTCCGATCTTCCTGCGCGGCACGCTGGAGTGCTGCGTTTTCCCGCTGACAGGCTACCCGCCTACGGAGGTCGAGCCCTGGCTTCGCATCTTCAGGATCGCCAAGTCTTACGGACTCAACCACATGCGCTTCCACTCGTGGTGCCCGCCTGAAGCTGCCTTCGAGGCCGCGGACCGGATGGGATTCCTGCTGCATACTGAGGCGCCGCAGTGGGTTGGGAACGTGGGGAGAGACCCTCCGCGTGACCGCTTCATCGAGAACGAAGTGCTCCGCATTCTGGACGCGTATGGCAACCACCCGTCGTTCGGCATGCTGTGCATGGGCAACGAACTGGGCGGCGACGTGTCCTTCCTGGAAAGGCTGGTGGCTCTGGGCAAGGAGAGGGACCCGCGCCACCTGTACACCTCCTCGACAGCTTGGTCGCTCTGCCGCAACAATGACTACAACGTGGCCGTGGTCCGGGGTCTGCACGGCCCCTCGACCGATGCGGACTTCAGCGCCGAGGTCGCGAAGAGCAGCGTGCCGATCGTCTCTCACGAGATCGGGCAGTGGAGTGTGTTCCCAAACCTCGCCGAGATGCCGAAGTATACGGGCGTGCTCAAGCCGCGGAACTTCGCGCTGGTCCGCGACAGCCTCAAGACACACCACCTCCTGGATCAATCCAGGGCCTTCACTCAGGCCACGGGCAAGCTCTCGGCGGAGCTCTACAAGGAGGAGATTGAGGTCCTGCTGAGGACTGCCGCCCACTCGGGGTTCCAGCTGCTGGACCTGCACGACTTCCCGGGTCAGGGCACGGCGCTGGTGGGGATGCTGGACGCCTTCTGGGACTCCAAGGGCTTCATCAAGCCCCAGCAGTTCCGGCGGTTCTGTGGGCCGACGGTGCCACTTGCCCGCATGAGCAAGCGTACGTTCACCACCGACGAGACCTTCTCCGCCCTCATTGAGCTGGCGCATTACGGGCCGAGTGACCTGCCGGACGCTAAGCCAATGTGGACGCTGCGCAACGACGAGGGGCGCGAGATTGCGGCCGGAGCGTTGCCTGGCCGTACCGTGCCCACGGGCAACGTGCATCGCCTGGGCGCCATCTCGCTGCCGTTGGCGGAGGTGGCTGCGCCGGCCAGGCTGACCCTGAGCGTTTCCCTTCAGGACACGGAGTGGGTCAATGACTGGCACATCTGGGTGTTCCCTGCGCATGTGAGCCCAATGCCTCCAGAGAGCGTTCTGGTGACCAGTTCGACCGCTGAGGCCCTCGCGGCCTTGGCAGAGGGACGACGCGCAGTCCTGCTGGCCAGCCGTAGCTCTCTCGTGAAGCCGCGCTCTGGCAGCTTCACACCGGTCTTCTGGAGCCCCGTCTGGTTCCGCCGCGCCGCCAGAGGAACCATGAGCATCCTGTGCGATCCCAAGCATCCCGCGCTGGCCGGATTCCCCACCGAGGCACATACCGACTGGCAGTGGTACGACCTGCTTCAACGTTCGCAGACCATGGTGCTCGACGGCACGCCGCCGAGCTTCCGTCCCATCGTTCAGGTGATTGACAACTTCACCCTGAACCAGAAGCTGGGCAACCTCCTCGAGGCCCGGGTTGGGCAGGGACGCCTGCTGGTGTCGTCCATCAACCTGTGGGATGACCTGGATAGCCGGCCAGCGGCGCGCCAGTTGCTCAAGAGCGTCCTTGACTACGCGGGCTCTGACGCGTTCCGGCCCAGGCACCGACTCAGCATCGCCGAACTGACCAGCTTCCTGCGCGAGGCTCGGTCCGGCGTTTTGCAGTCGCTGGGGGCAACCATCGTGATGGTTGACAGCGAGGATCGAGCCAGCGGCAATGTCGCCCGAAATGCCATTGATGACGATCCCGACACGTTCTGGCACACCGAGTGGGTGGCGGCCCAGCCGCCCTTCCCGCACGAGATTCAGGTTGACATGCAGAAGAGCCTTGAGCTGATCGGGTTCCGCTACCTGCCGCGCCAGGATATGCAGAACGGGTGGTTCCAGGGCTACGAGTTCTACGTGAGCGAGGACGGGAAGGACTGGGGCGCCCCCGTGGCCAGCGGCTCGTTCGACCTAGACGCCTCTGAGAAGACGGTGCGCCTCGATGCGCCCCGCCGCGGTCGCTACCTTCGTCTCGTCGCGCTCAACGGTCCACGTGGCAACCCCTGGGCTGCGGTGGCCGAGCTCGACGTCATAGTCGTGGATGCCGGGAACGGCCGCCTCAACGACGTCAAAACGGCCCAGTAGCCCCGCGGAGGCGAGGCGGGCACGTACGGGAAGCCGACCATTGATCGCGGCTAGCAGACCCGTGGGTCATCCACCCGAGGCTGCGTTGCCAGCCTGGCCGCCGAGGAGGCCCGGTGCCCCGACGTGAAGAGCGCTCGCCCCACGTACGCGAAGTACGTCAGCTCGAAGTGGAGCTGCCAGAAGCTCTTCCAGATCCACTGGGCCGAAGGCACCCGCCGCACCAGATGCGAGATCGCCCACCGGCACTCGCGAGGCGTGTCTCTCCTGCATGGCAACCGTGCGAATATGCTCCCATAGCTCATGTGGAAGGACGGCATGGGCGTGGTCTGGAAAGCGGCTGTCGGACGCGCAGGGACGCCTCCGGTGGCGTCCCCGCCGCAACGGAACGCATGGGAAGGAAGTGCGAAGATGCAGGCACACACCCGCAGGGACTTCCTGAAGAAGGCCGCGGTCGGAGCGGCCACACTAGGCTACGCAGGGAGCGCCAAGGCTGTGGGCGCCAACGAGAAGGTAGTCGTTGGGCTCATCGGTTGTGGGGGCCGGGGGCAGACTGTGGCCCAGCAGATGGGCGGCGTTGCCTACGTGTGTGACCCGGACGAGCACCGCCTGGCCGCCACTGCGAGAAGGCTGGGCGTGGACTCGTCCAAGGCCGTGACGGACCTGCGCCGCATTCTCGATGACGATGCTGTGGATGCCGTCATCATCGCCACACCGGACCACTGGCACACTCCTGCGGCCCTGCTGGCCTGCGAGGCGGGCAAGCACGTGTACGTTGAGAAGCCCTCCAGCCACAACTTCCGCGAGAGCAGGCTGCTGGTGAACGCGGCGCGCCGATACGATCGGGTCGTGCAGCATGGCACACAGAGCCGCAGCAGTGAGCTCGTGGTGGGCGCCGTGCAGATGCTCAGGGATGGCATTATCGGCGATGTGCTGGTGGCCAAGGCGTGGAACGTTCAGCGTCGGCGGAACATCGGCCACCACCGGCCCACGGACCCGCCGCCCGGCGTTGACTACGACACCTGGGTTGGCCCGGCCGAGTTCGTTCCCTACCAAGAGAACCGGTTCCACTACAGTTGGCACTGGTGGTACAACTTCGGCACCGGCGACGTCGGCAACGACGGCGTGCACGAGATTGACTACGCGCTGTGGGGTCTGGGTGTTGAGACACTGCCCTCCAAGGTGTCCGGCTCCGGCACCAAGCTCTTCTTCGATGACGACCAGGAATTCCCCGATACGGCGACCTTGACGTTCGACTACCCCGCCGACGGCAAGATCGGCAGCAAGCGGCAGTTGATCTTCGAGATGCGCATCTGGTCACCCAACTCGCCCTACGACACCGACAACGGGGTCGAGTTCTACGGTACGGGAGGGAAGATGTTCCTCAGCAAGCAGGGCCGGCTCGAGATTCTGGACGACGACAACCGGACGATCGAGGCAAAGCCCGAGAGTCAGCCGGACCTGTTGAGCCACCAGGATGACTTCACTGACGCCATCAGGACCGGACGCAGGCCCAACGCGGACATCGAGATCGGCCACCTGGCCGTTGGCGTGGTGCACCTCGGCAACATCGTGTGCCGGCTGGGGCGGCCGGTGGACTTCGACCCGGTGGCGGAGCGGATCGTCGCCGACCCGGCGGCGAACAGGCTGCTGCGGCGCAAGTACCGCAAGGGCGGCCATTGGGCCGTACCCAAGGGAGTCTGATCTCGGCCGGAATCCGGGCCTGTGCCCGATGTCGGGTCCCCCTGGCGCCGTGGTCGGCAGGA
>JBHIEF010000200.1:0-7567 GCA_046760465.1 Armatimonadota bacterium
GGACGAGTCGGCTCAGTTCCTCCTGCAGAAGGAACTCCGAGACGCGGTTGCGCACCTTGAATGAGGGGTCCCGTTCTAGGAACCCCACCAACTCGCTGATGCAAGCCTCATGCACTTGCGCCGGAATAGGCTGACCTTGCTCGCGCCCAACGCGGATCAGGTCCGTTGCGAAGAAGATGATCTGCTCGCGCACGTCCGCACTCGTCAACCGTCGCGCTTCTCTAAGGGCAATCAGCGCAGCCGCGCCCTTGTCGGGATACAGGGGCATGGCGAGGTCCTCGAGATTGCCCTGCTCTACCTTCCGTATTGCTGTCCTTATCCTCCGCTCCAGGGCGTCGTCCGCCTCCGCAACCACCACCATGTAGCAGCCCAAGCCCATACCGAGGGCAAGCATCAAGCCCGCGGCCATGCTGACATGGGGCCGCCTACGAACAGCGGGGCCACCCAGGCCTGATGGACTCGCTACCGCCTCCTGCCCCTGCGGGCAGGGGGCGACGACCAGCAGTAACACGGCATACGCGAGCGCAACAAGGCGAATGAACCAACGACGGCACCGCTGGGTCTGCTGCATGGTGCCCAGACCCTCCTGTCAGTTGTTGTGTATGAGTATCATACCCCTGCACGCGTTGCAGGAATGGCCGTCGCGTCCGAGGTTGTTCGTTGGGAAGGACATGACGCAAGTGTTACCAGCACAATGGCCGGCCCAGCTTCGATAGCGAAACGCCCTTGCTGACTAGGGCATCGCGGTCGTCGGGGCTCAGGGCCAGCGCCTTGTCGTACCACTCGATGGCCGCTTCGTCCTCGCCCTTGTTCGACAGCGAGAAGCCTCGACAGAGCATAGCGGTGGGATCATCGGGGTCTGCCGCCAGGGCCCTGTTGGACCACTCGATGGCCACTTGACCGGCATAGACGGTCCCATTGACGCTTGAATAGGACAACTGATCCCGGCCCGATGGCCGTGAGCCCACCTTGCGGGCCGGCGGGCCCAGGGAGCGGAGTGGGATCGTGCCCCTAGTGGATTGGCGCAACTCGGGGCGGCACCGGCAGCTCTGCCGGCGGGTAGCCGATCTCCTGGCCGCGTTCCGCAGGGGGCGCGTCCGTGGTCTCAGGAACAGCTTCACCTGCGTCGGCGGGCACCGCTGCCAACCGCACCTCGCTCGGGGCGAAGGGCTCAAGGCGAAGACGATTCTCCCCGCGCCTCAGGAAGCGTGTGATGTCTAGCCGCAGGGGATCACAGATGAAGCCACCGGCGTCACGGCCGTTGACCGTCACCCGCGTGGCCCGTTCCGGCTCGAGGCTTCCAGCCACCAAGAACACTCTCGCTCCCTTGCGCAGGAGTCCCGCGGTGACCCTCGCGGTTCCCTCGAAGGGGTCGGCTCTGGGAATCGGGCTGGTTGTGATCTGCCGCCCAGTTTCCCCCCAGGGCGCCACGCCGAACTCCCCCAGTACCGCGGCGAAGGGCCATCCGCTGTCGTCGAAGTCGGGTCGCTCCCATCCGGCAGACAGACGCTCGGACGACTTCCAGCTATGGTCCGTGAAGATGCTCGTCTCCTCACCGTCCCGCTGCCGGATGACAACTGTAGCGATGAGTCCCGCGGGATTGGGCGCGGTGCCGCCGTTGGCCGCCTCAATGGCCAGAGTGTTCGCGCCCCGCCGGAGGGCAGGGAGCACGTCGTGCTCGTCTGCTGTCTCCCACACGTTGTCCTGTGCCAGCTTGCGGCCGTTGACATAGAGCGCGTACTCGTTGTCCGCGGTGAGCACCAGGCGCGCCGATGTGGGTGCGCTGCCGAGCCAGAATGACTTCCGGAAGTAGCGCTTGCAGGGGGGCACGGATTGGCCGTCGGCGGCATGCCAGATCCAGCGGGCGCCCTGCAACTGCTTGGCCTCGTCCGAGGCGGCGGGGATGGCCTCGGCCTGCTCCGGCAAAGGAACGCGCTCAACGGGGAGCCACGTGATACGCGCGGCATCCGCCCAATCCAGACGGCGCGGCAGCTTCCGTTCCCGCGGCCAGAACACCAGGAGCACGCTTTCGCCCGAACCCAGGGTCAGCATCAGGTCCACAAACCTGCCCTTCCGTACGTGCCAAACGGAGGCAATCTCCGCTCGCATGGGATCCCAGGCCTCGGGATACCCCTCGGCGTGGACGCGCAGTCGGAACGTGCGCACCTGGCCGTCCCAGTTCATGTTGGTCACGAAGAAGACGTCGCGCCCGAGCTTCTGGCGATGGAGCACATGTAGCCAATGGCCGGTGTCGCCTGCCAGGACCTCGAGCGTCGGGTGGATGCCCGCGTCACCGGTCAGCACTTGCTGGAGCTGCTCGGGTGTGGGCTTCTCAGGCAAGTAGTATGAGCGTCCGCCCGAGGGACTCACCTGGCAAGCCCGCGTGCTTGGCCGCGTGTCAGGGCCCCAAATGGCGTCGCGCAGGGCGGCGATGTCGGCTGACGTCCTGCCGAGGGTCGCCGACCTCGACGGCAGCATGCCGTAGCCGACGATTACACCACCGGCATCGAAGTACTGCCTCGCCTTGGCCAGCGTAGGATAGGGTATCACCTCCGCCGCCGGCACGATGAGTACTTGGTACTGCTCCTGGCGCAGACGCAGGTGACGGTCGTTGATCGCCACGTCGCTCTCGAACACGTCGTATGGGAGCCAGTCGCAGTCGAACAGCGCGTCCTGTAGGGCGGTGGTCATGCCCTCGGGCGGAATGGACCCGCCTACGTGGTAGCTATTGCCCAGGTAGAGAAGGGCGACGGGACAGACGTGCCTTCCGCCAGTGAGCATCAAGCTGAGCCGGCTGGTGTAGTCGGCGTACACGCGGTAGAGCGGCCATCGAGGTTCGTAACCACCATTGTAGAAGTACGGCGGGCAGTCGCGGTCGTAGGGAGAGCGGGGGTTGAACGAGTGGGGGATGTGGAAGTTGATGCCCGACACGTGCATGTGGTCGGTCCACCACTTCATCTCCGGGTAGGTGAGGTCCTGACCCCGCGCGCCGAATATCTCCACCATGGCCAAGTCGTCTTGCTTGCCGTAGGCGTGAGAGACCGAGCTTCCCAGCTTGGGTGTCTGGTAGGTGCTGTCGTCCTTCCGGCCCGGCACGAACTGGCGGAACACCGCATCAATCCCACCCATATCGCTGTACTTCATCACCTGGAAGACGTTGCCAGCGCAGAGCCTTGGATGGAGGTAATCGCGGTTGTGCTCCAGCCAATGGCCGATGGAGAGAACGCGGTGCTCGTGGCACCATTTGGCCAGCCCGCCGTACAGCGTGCGCCCCCACGCTTCGGCGAAGGCATCCTGGTACTGATACTTGGCGGCGACCTGCTCGTCCGCGTCGGCGAGGTTGAACTTCCAGGCCACCAAGGCTCTCCTCCAGTCAACGCCGCGCTCCTTGAGCAGGGGGATCACCTCCGTGCCCCAGTCGCCCAAGGTCTCCGGTTCGTCGTAGAAGTAGCCCACGATCGTCTTGCCAAACTCCTTGGCGAAGTGGTCGTAGTGCGGCTGGTAGACCGTGTCAATGTACCAGTCCACGGCCTCGCGGCTGGCGCCGTCCACCAACAGCCGCCCGCGCCGCCCCTCGGCATAGCGCCAGGTGAAGGTCATCACCCGCCACGTGCCCTCCGGCACTTGCCAGGTGACGCTTCCGTCGCGCACGCGCTCAGTGAGCTCGACTAGGGTCTGGCCGTCAACGCCGTCGCCCACAGACCTGCCGGCAAGCACGGCGATGAGTCTATCGGCAGCTAGCTGCTGTGTGAACTGCCGCGGCCCGACCACCTCGGTCGCTGCGGCCTCCAGATACTTGCTGCCGTGCCGCTGCGGGACGTTGCCGGCGACCTCGCCGCTGGGCCACCACTTCTCGTCGAAGATCCACATCTTGAGGCCCAGCCGCTTCGCAGCTCGAAGGCAGATCCCGAGATCGCGGTACCAGCCAGGGCCCAGCCAGTCGTTGTGCGGGCGCGACTCCGCCGTGAAGCAGCCATTGCCGCCCTCGGCGACCCTCTCTAAGTAGCTCTCCAGGCGTTCCGGGCTCTCGTCGCCGTGGAGCCAGAAGAGGGGGCCGGTGAGCCTTCGCGCTTCCATGGGGAGCTTGCGGAATCGGCTCTCGAGTGAGGAGAGGTTGTCGCACCGGGCGTCCTGGTAGCCGACCAGGACCGAGGCCCATATTGGCAGCGCAGCGACCAGCAAGCGACGCGTAAGTACGCTCTTCATCGTCTGTCCTCCGTCGGACGTTGAGTTGCGGAAGTGCGCCGGGTCCTGCGACTTACATGGCCGGCGCGGCTCCCCGAGAACGGTGCCCAAGGCGGTGTCCTAAAGCCAAGTGGCCCTTGCGCACGTCTCACGCATAGCCACCGAACTCGCGCGCCGCCTCGTACATGGCGACGATGTTCTCGGGAGGCACGTCGGGCTGGATGTTGTGCACGGCCGCGAAGATGAACCCGCCTCCGGGCGCCAGGTCGCCCATGCGCCGCCCGACCTCCGCCCGCACCTCATCCGGCGTGCCGCGCGGAAGCACATGCTGGGTATCGCACCCGCCGCCCCAGAAGGCGAGGTCCCGCCCGAACTCTCGCTTCAGTTCCGCGGTGTCCATGCCGCGCGCTGACACTTGCACGGGGTTGATGACCTCGACACCGATCTCAATGAGGTCGGGGACCAAATCCCGGATGGCGCCGCAGGAGTGGTACCACAGCTTCGCCTCGGTCCTGGAGTGGATCAGTTCGTACAGTTTGGCCTGTCTGGGCTTGACGATCCGGCGGTACGTCTCAGGCGCCAGCAACGGGCCATCCTGCCCGGCCAGATCGTCGCCGACCATCACCACGTCCACGTAGGGCCCGACGGCGTCGAGGAAGCCGGCTTCGAAGTCCAGCCAGTAGCGCAGCGTGTGCTCGAGGATGGCCTCGACCAGATGGGGTTCGTTCGCCAACGCCTCATAGAAGCGGGCGAACCCCATCAGGTACCAGCCGAACTCGTAGACCACGCCGGAGATGCCCGTGCAGATGGCCTTGTCAGTCTCGGCCCGCAGTTGCGCAGTCGCCGAAGCCAGGCCATGGAAGCGGCTCGGGTCGCCGCCGTCCGGCCAGGGGTGCGCTTCGATGTCGGAGACAGTGGTGGCGTCGGCGAGCGGGGAGTGAGTGATGTCGTGATAGAGCCCGCCTTCGAGCGGCATGGACCAGACGACGCCGAACTCGTCGGTCATCGAGAGATGCGGCTTCCCGCGCAGGGTCTGTTCGCTTAGCCTGGGTTCTTGGCCCTCCGCCGCTCCCGCACGCACGTAGCGCGTGTCCACACCCAGGAGGTCCAGCACCGCCTCGCTGGGCTGGGCGAGCTGCTGGACCGTGTCCAGGATCGTGATCCGCTCGCGGCCAGAGCGGCCCAGGAATGCGAGCAGTGCCTCGTAGGCGCCCTTGGTGATGCCCGACTGGTTGCCGCCCAAGTCCAGAGGCACGCGGTCGGGCTCCTCGTGCCTCAGCGTCGCCTGCACCCGTTCGCGCGAGGTCATGCGCCCGGATCCCTCTTGCGGCGGTATCCCTCGAAGTGCTCGATGTTGTCGGCCGTGACCAACTCGACCGGCACCTCCACGCGCTCGCTCGCCCGCTCGCCGCGGGCGAGCTTCATGGCCTGCCGCACGCCCTCGACCCCCATGTCGTAGGGGAACTGCATGACGGTGGCGGCCAGCTTGCCGTCCCGGATGGCGTCGAGCGCCTCAGGGTCGCCGTTGAAGCCGACCACGATCATCTCCCCGAGACGCCCCGCGTTCTCGGCAGCGAGCATCGCGCCCACCGCCATGGGATCATTCTCCGCGAAGACGGCGGAGATCTCCTCGTTGGCTTGCAGCAGGTTCTCCATCACTGTCATCGCCAAGTCACGCTTGGAGTCGGCGGGCTGCGGAGGGATCACGCCCAGTCCCCTTTGCCTCATCACGGCCGCGAAGCCCTCCCCGCGCTGGCGCGCGTTAGCGGCGCCCAGTTGACAGCGGATGTGTGCCACCCGTGAGCCGCTGGGGACGTGTTCGGCGATGTACGTGCCGGCCAGGCGGCCGCCCTCGTAGTTGTCGGAGATGATGAAGGAGTCCACCTTGCCGCCACTGGCGCCAATGTCAATGATCACCACCGGCACGCCCTTCTCGTTGCAGGCAGCCACCGCGGGCCTGATGGCATCGCTGTCCTGCGGCGTGATCATCATGACGGAGGGGTCCTTTTGCAGGAGGTCCTCGACGTCCCCGAGCTGCTTGCCAGCATCGGCGCCCGCCCCCGCCGTGAGCAGCTCGGCCCCTTCCCGCTTCGCCTCGTCCTGGACCCCGTCGAGCATGTCCACGAAGAACTGATGGGAGAGGGACGAGATGGAATATGCCAGTACGACCCGCTCCGTGCTCCCGGGCTGCGTCGCGGGCCCTGGGGCTGTAGCGGAGGGCGGCGACTGCTTGGGGCAGCCGCAGGCGGCCAGCACTGCTGCGCCCAATACGGCGCTCATGGCGGCACGACGGAACTTGCTCACGAGCGGGCCTCCTCAGAATCACCGAGTATGACGTAGTCAGGCAACGTCAGGCCTTGCGCCGGCCATGCCGTAGCCCTGTGGGTTGGCACGGATCATCTGCCGACGGTGCGCCAGGCCCGAGATCGCCTGACGGCCCTGTCCAGGAGCGCCGCGGCGATGATCACGGTGCCGACGACCGTGTACTGCCAGAAGGCGGGCACCTGTAGTTGGTTAAGGGCGTTCTGGATCGTCCCGATGATCAGCGCGCCGGCCAGCGTCCCTACGACTGAGCCCTGCCCGCCGGTTAGGCTCGTGCCGCCGATGACAGCGGCCGCGATGGCCCGCAGTTCGAAGCCGATGCCCGGCTCAACTTGGGCCGACTGTAGACGCGACGTAAAGACCAAGGCCGCTATTCCCGTGCACAGACCGGCCGCGGCGTAGACCCCGATCTTGAGCCGGCGGACCGGGATGCCCGATAGGAACGCCGCCTGCTCGTTCCCGCCCAGCGCATACAACCGCCGCCCCAGCGTGGACCTGGTCAGCACCACATGGGTCGCCATTCCGAGGGCGAGCGCAATGACGATGGGCGTGTTGCCGCGGCCGAGGGCGAAGAAGGCCTGCGGGAGGTCCGAGGCTGCCCGACCGCCGGAGAGCGCGTAGGTCAGGCCGCGGGCGACAGACATCATGCCCAGGGTAGCCACGAAGGGCCACAGGCCCGTCCAGGCGATCAGCCCGCCGCACACCAGGCCGCACAGGACAGCAGTGGCGACGCCGACCGCGATGCCGGCCTCCATGCCGAGGCGCGGCATGGCCAGAGCGGCAGCCATCCCGGCCAGCCCCAGCACGGCTCCAGGCGACAGGTCTATGCCGCCGGAGATGATCACCACCGTGGCCCCGATGGCCAGCATGTAGTCGGAGCTGACCTGCCGCAGGATGTTGACCAGGTTGCCCAGCGTCAGGGCGCCGGGCTGGGCAATGCCCAGTCCGACCCAGATTGCGGCGAAGGCGATCCAGGCGCCGCAGTTGCGCCAGTTGATGACCTTCATCCGGTCGCGCCTCCGACTGCCCTGGGCTTCGTGCTATCAACGCCCTGCCCGAG
>JBHIEF010000201.1:0-7541 GCA_046760465.1 Armatimonadota bacterium
GGTTGATGACTACCGCGCGCGACGGCTCCACACCAGCTTGCAGCAGGCAGCGCCGCGTATGGCGGCTATTGGCGATGAACAGATCGGCGCGGCGCAGGCTCCAGCGGCGTAGCAGGCCCAGCGCTAAGCGGGACTTGGTGCTCCCGATGTCCAGGCCGTGTACGAGGATGGCGCAGGGCGTGCCGGACAGGAGGCGGGCGACCGCTGCCAGCAGCACTCCCAGACGGCACCAGTGCCCGACTACCAGGCAGGACACGCCGCCGCGCAGCTCGCGCGTCAGCGCCAACATTGCGCGCAACGCCCCACCAGGAGTGGTGAGGCGGGGCACGCGGCGAGCCTCCCACGGCCGACCCGCATCCCATGCAGGCGCCGCCCGGCGCCTCGGCGCCAGGACCGTCAGTGTGAAGCCGGCCGAGTCCAACTCGCGGCAGATCCCATCCAGCAGTCGCTCCACGCCCCCCCTGGCCGGAGGAAAGCTGGGGGCGACGACCATTACCCGACGGGCTCGGCCGCGCGCCGACACACGCCTGCAGCCGGTGTCTGTGGACGGCGGTTGGGTTCCCAAGAATGCCCTCGCTCCTCTATGTAGTTCGGCGCTTGAGGGCACGAGCTTTAGCGCGAGCTAGCGGAGGCGAGCGGCCCGGATGCGGCCGGGCCGGCGCGATCTCGGGCTTCAGTTGAGGGTCACGGGGAGTGCACTGCGTCCCACGCCTCGCCGATCACGGCGGCGAACTCTCGACCGACGTCTTCCCAGGTCCGCTGGAGCTCGCTGGAGCGCGCCCCCGCGCCCCGCGCCAGCCTGGCGCGGAGTGCGTCGTCGCTGCGGATTCGGCGCAGACAACGCGACAGGGAGGCAACGTCGCCGGCCGGGAAGAGCATCCCGGAGCGACCGTGCGAGATCTGCTCGCGCACGCCGTCAATGTCGCTGGCTATGACCGGCAGGCCGAAGGCCAGGGCCTCGAGCACTACCATGGGGTATCCTTCCGAAAGCGACGGCAAGACCAGGCAGTCGGCCCTGCGGTAGTACGAGGCAAGCGCTTCGGGGTCGTCCACGCGCGGCGTCAGCTCAATGTCCCGAGTGCCGGGTCGGCTCCCGATCCGGGCTTCGATCTCTCGGCGATACCGGTCGTCGTCGTGGCTGCCCAGCAGGACGAGCTTCGCGTCCGGGCAGCGCGCTCGCAGGAACGCCTCAACCAGGACCCCCACGCCCTTGTAGGGCTCCAGTCGGCCCACGTTTAGAAAGGTGAAGGGGCCCTGCCATCGGCCCCCGGCCTGCCTCCCGTGCTCCGGGAGCATGTCCGCCAGCCGTGGGTTGATGGTCGGCCTGACGACGTGTATGCGCGGGCCCCGGCCGCCGTGCCATGCCGCAACCTCCCGCCGCATCGCCTCGCTCACCACTACGACCTCGTCGGCCAGCCCGACGAAGCGCCGCCGGTATCGCGCATCCGCCTGTCGCCGCCACCTGATGTCCGGTTCGTAGTCCACCAGGCCGTGCACCATGAGCACGGTCCTGACGTCCCGCCGGCGCCGGCACACCCACAGGGCCGGCCCCAACTCGTACCTCTGGCAGTAGTAGGCTAGAAGCACTGAAGGGCCGGCGCACGCCTGCGCTATGCGCCGGGCGAAGCTCAGACTGGACAGCAGCCTCCGCCCTCGCGGGCCCACCGGCTCAGTGACCTGCGCCATCGCGCAGCCCTGGCCGGCCAGATGCCGGTAGACCCGAGCGTCGTAGGTGAGTGCGCCCGTGTAGTCACTCGCGAGAACGTCTCGCGTGCATACCACGCGGGGCCTTCCTTGCGCGGACATCAACTGCACCCCGCCTTGATGGTCACGCTGCCGACCAGTCTTCCGACGGCGGCTGCGTTACGTGCCGTCACCCAGTCGCACTTCGATCAACTCCCGCAGTACGGTCGCGCGCGCGGACCAGTCGTTCTCGCGGGCCAACCGGAACCCCAACTCGCGGCGATCGTCCTTCGACTTCAGCGCCTTGTCTACGCACCGCGCGAAATCGCCTCTTGTACGGGCCAGGTACGCAGCGCCGTCCAGGCAGCGCAGTTCCGCCAGGTCCGTGCTTACCACCGGCACTCCCGCCGCCAGATGCTCAAGTACCTTGATGACGAACATCGTGTTAGTGGACTCATTGACCACGTACGGCACCAGCGACACATCCAGGTGGCGTAGGTATCGAGGCAGCAGCTCGACCGGCCTCGCACCCAGCAGATGGAAGTTCGGCCTGCGACGCATCCGGCGGACCGCTTCGCGCACCGCGTCGTCCACCGGGCCCACGAAGACGAACTGATGGCCGTCGCCGCTATCAACTAGGTGCCGCACCAGCCTCCAGTCGATCTTCTCACTGATCCTGCCCACGAAGGCAACGCGGGGCCTGGCGACCCCTCGGAGGTCCTCGGGCTCGGGCAGCTTCTCAGTGTGGGCCCGGTGATAATGGGAGAAGTTGACGGCGTTTGGGAACAGCCGGCAACTGCCGTCGCTGCGCCTTCGGTTCTCGAATTGGGATCGCGACGACGCCAGCAGGTACGTGCAACGGCGCGAGCGCTCCTCTTCTATGCGGGCGATAGCTCCACCCAGCGTACGGTAGCCCGGCAGCAGGGCCACCTCGTCGAAGATGCGCCAGCAGGACATCTTCTCGCCAAGCGCGCCGACCTGGAGCAGGTCGTAGGGATGGTAGACGAACAGGATGTCGGGTGCCCAGCCAAGTCGGTTCAGCGCCCGGCGGACCGCCAGCCGCATCAGTGACTTGCTGGCGCGAATGGACTGGTACGCGGCCCTGTTGCCGAGCGGGCCGGGGAACACCCGGGTCATCGTGGGCAGCAGGGGCGGAGGCGTCAGCCGCCACGTGTGACTGCCAGCCTGCTCTAAGCAGTTGCCGGCGAGCGTGCTCCACCAGCCCTCGCTGCTGCCGCCCGCGGCTCGCTCCGCCGGCGTCTGGGGCTCGACGAAGAGCAACCGATCCGCGGCGAAGGCTGCCCTCATGAGCTGTACGTCCTGCTGCTGGCTGCACCAGCCCTGGTACCCGCAGCAGACCACCCTCAACGTTCGCTGTACCATCTGTGGTCAAGGCCCGCCCGTCACTCTTCGTCTGGTTGCTCCTGCGCATCGAGCGTTACGTTGGCGTCGCTGGGGTCCGCCTTCCGCGCGATCACCAGATAGGCCGTCGGGAACTTGGCCCGGTGGTTGGGCCAGAAGCCCTCGGGATCGGCGAGAGCCCGCACGTCGAGTTGGCGGGCCGCCCAGGCACTGGGCGAGCACCGCGCCAGCACTGCGCACGCGAGGTTGTTGGCGGCCCGCAGCGGCGCGAACAGCCGCGACCTGGGGATCAGGTCCCAGTGAGCGTAGGTGGCCCACATCAGGAGCCAGGAGGTCCAGAAGTCGCCCAGCTGGTAGATGGCGACCTGATCGAAGAACTCCTGAAACAGCGCGTGCAACCCGAAGACGGTGTACCTGTGCCAATCGGCACCTGCATCGTGCACGCGATACAGGAAGGGGACGGTCACCATCGCCCGGCCGGCTGGCGCCAGCACACGATGGACTTCCCGTAGCATCAGAGCCGGGTCTTCCACGTGTTCCAGGACCTCGGTGGCCAGGATCGTCCCCGCGGTCGCTGCCGCTATTGGCAGAGCCTGCGTGTCGGCCACCAGGTCCGGCTTCTGTGCTCCATCTACGTCGAGGCCCCAGTGCGCCTCGGTGCGCCGCTCGTAGTAGCCGCGGTAGGGGCGGCCCCCGCACCCCACGTCCAGCAAGATGCCCGACACCTCTTGCGCGTGCTCAGCCAGCGCGCGCGACAGCAGGGCCTCCATTATGTATCCCGGCCGCATCGGACTCGGCGACGACTTCTCGCCCATCAGGCGACGGGAGATCCTGGCCCGCAGGCCGACGACGCCTCCGCGCACGGGGTTGTCCGCGCTGTCGGTTCTCAGTTGCTGTGCTGCCATCTCCCTATCCGCGCCGCCCTAGCCTAGGCCCCGGTAGTAGTCCACCACCGGCTGCATGACTTTCTCCCAGCGGTACTGCTCCTCGGCCAATCGGCGGGCGTTCGCCGCCTTGGCGCGCCATACGTCCTGCTCTGCCAGTTCCCGCAGCGCGGCGACGTAGGCCTCGACCGACGGCTCGGTTACGAAGACTGCGGCATCGTAGGCTCGGAAGTTGTCCACCGTCTCGCCCGTGGGCGGCAACACCGAGGGCAGGCCGGCCGCCGCATAGGCGATGGCCTTCATGCACGAGTTGACCTCCCAGTGATCGGGTGCCTGCGGGGAGCGATCGGGCGCGCTGGGCGTGTAGGTGGCCACCCCGACCTGCATGGACGACAGCAGATCGAGGGCCTGTTCCGGTGGCCGCCTTCCGAGGTAGGTGATCGGTACGCCGTGGCTGTTGATGTAGTCCAGCAGCTCGCCGCGCATCTCTCCATCGCCGATGAGCACAAACTCGGACGACTCGTGGTCCATCGCCTCGGCGATCTTAGGGAACAGCATGATGCCCTCGAACACGTCGAACGCGCCGCAGTAGGCGACGCGTGCGGGCTGCTCGTAGCGCGCCGTTCGCGGCGGTATGTCGGACCCGTTTTCTGCCACGACTACCTCAACCTTGGCGCTCGGATGCCTGCATCGTAGCGCTGCCTTGATCTTCTCGCCATGCACGATGACCGCCTGAGTTCGCGCGACGGCTTCCTGCTCGACCTCGTCCCAGAACCTCGCCAGACCGGGTGCGGCTCCCTCGCGCGCGACCTGCACGCCGTAGAAGCCGTGCAGACCGATCACCAAGGGTAAGCCCGTCACGCGGGCAACCTCGCACGCGACAGCCACCCAAGGCGGAGTCTCGGCGTGGAGTATGTCGATCCCACGTAACTCGGAGTCGACGATGCGTCGCGTGTTCTCGTGCCGATATCGGACCAGCCAGCGGACGCTTTCGTTGGCGCGAACTCTGTTGACCTTCTCCATCGGCGACCCAGGCGTCGCCAGGGCGACGAGATTGCGCCATGTGGCCAAGGTCCATAGATTCCCGCCGCCAGGGCGCGCGGAGTTGACCTCGATGTCCACCACGCGGCAACCAGCCCGCACGATGGCCTCTCGCACCTTGACGGCACGCAGCGTGTCCCCAATGCCGCCCGCGCCACGCAGGAACCCAACAGTCAGTGGCTTCATGTCTGTCTCCGCAGCTCGACCGAACGGCTGCGCCGCGCACTATAGGGCAGAGCCGCACGGCTCTTGGCCCTCCAAGAAGAGCGCCAAAGACACCAGGGCAGCGATGGTCGGCGCGTTGTTCCTCTCGACGCTCTCGTGCTGCGCCACCAGCGAGGCAGCCGCCTGTCTGTCGACGAACTCCCAGAGGACGGCGTTGTCGGTGAACAGCGTCTGCCTCACAAAGCCGCGCAGCGGCCCCGCGAACCAGTCCTCGGAGCGGCAGAGAGCTCCAGGGTCGATCCCGTGGCGGCGGCTGCCGACGGAACGCGCCAGCGTCCGTCGAAGGCGCCCAGTGGCTCTTCTGCCGAACCTGAGCGCTGCTACTGCCCAGTCGGGCGAGCTCGGCGGCAAGCCCGTCCACTGCCATGGCACCCGCCCCGCGGCGCCGAAGCGCGTCCGGATGATACGCTGGTACAAGCGCTGCCCCTCAGTCCACTCGGACTTCAGCCCGGCCCAGAAGTCGAACAGGTGGTAGTCTTCGTAAGGGCAACACGAGACCAAGTCCTGCCTGCCGAGCAGAACGCCTCCCAGCGTGAACTGCGCTATGTATGTTGAGTAGCCCAGCACCCGTTCTCGGCGTTCCGGCGGCGCGTCCTCGACCTCCGTAGTGAGCTCCAGCAGTCGCGACCTAGCCGCTTCCGCCGCGTCGCGAGCGCGTAGCAGGACTGGCAGCGCATTCAGCGGCGTGCCCGTCTGCTGGTCGCCCAGCCATCGCCGCTGGAAGGAGGGAAACGACTCCTCCCCGACCGAGCGCTGGTATCCGCCGGTGACCCAGTCCCCCATGTGGCCATCGTAGACGCAGTCTGCCGTCCCGAAGACGCTCGGCACGGTGGCCGCCATGGTCGCGTGGAAGAGGTGGGCGTTGCCCTCCAGCACTTGTGCCGCCCAGCGGGCGTTGTCTGCGAGCATCTCCGGACGCAGTTCGTGCTCCCTGTGGACGCATCCCAGGGCCTGTGCGACGGCGCGCGCGAAGCGCCTGTCGGGGCAGTTGGCCGTCTCCCCATGAGTGTGTGCCTCGAAGGGGACGCCGAGCGCAGTCAGGCCCCACGCGATGGTCCGGCTATCGAGGCCTCCAGAAAGCCAGGATGCCACACGTGCGTGAGGAGGTCGTTGGCGGGCGAGGGCTTCCAGCAGGAGCCGGACCGCCTCTCGCGCCAGCTCAGGCTCCTCGGCATCGCTCACGTCGGACCACCTGGGCCGCCAGTAGCGCCGTTCGGACACCTCATCGGGCGTGCAGATGACGGTGGTGGCAGCGCGCAGACGGCGTACCTCCGCTGCAAAGGTGTGCTCGCCCATGACATACCTGGTTGCCAGATAACATGCGACCGAAGCCAAGTCGAGACGCCAAGCCTCACCGCGCAGCCTTACCAGTGGCGAGACCCTACTGGCGACGTACAGCGCATCCGGGCAGCGTCGGTAGTAGAGCGGCTCCGTCCCGAAACGGTCAGTGACAAGCACGGTGCGCCCCTCCCGTGCGTCATGCACTGCCGCGGAGAAGTGCCCGTGGAGCTGCTCGGCGAAGTCGGGCCCATGTATGCGATAGGCACGCAACACCTCCTCCGCTGTTGCCAGCTCGGCCGGGCGCTCGTCGCCGCTCGACTCAAGGCGTCCGAAGATGCGCCCTATCGCGAGCACTGCCAGCCCCGACTCCTCGTCGGTGGCGACGCTTGTCTGAGCGCGTGTCGAGTCAGTAGCGGTCGCCCAGAAGGCCCAGTGCGCGCCCCGCGCGCGCTCCGTGGAGTATCCGCGGTTGTAGGGCTCTAGGCTATCCAGCGTCGCAGCGCCAATCCTCGTGGCGGGGTCAGCCCCTTCCCAGTTCACCGCCCCCAGGATCGCTGGCATGATCACCATCTCCCATCCTGCGCAAGCGTGTGTGCTCGCGGCACCGGACGCGGCGCTACCGAAGAGCCCTGCTGGCCCTGTGCTCTCCCACGGCCGCGTCCATCATGGCAATGAGCCCTTCGGCATTGGCCCGGACGTTGTACTCGGCCCGGACGAGCTGGCGGCCGGCCCGACCCATCCGGCGCGCCAGCTTGCGGTCGGCAAGCAGACGCGCCACGGCTGCGGTGGCGGCCTCCTCATCACCCGTATCGAACAGAAACCCGTTGACGCCGTGCCGGACCAGCTCGGGAATCCCCCGCAGCCGAGGCGCCACCACGGGCACGCCGCACGCCATGGACTCCATCAGCACGCTGGGGAGACCCTCGCTGACGCTTGTCATTACGAAGGCCGAGCTGTCCCTGTACAGGTCCGGCAGCGAATCGTGCGGCTGAGGCCCCAGCAGCACAAACCGGCCGCTCAGACCGTGCGACCGGACCAGCTCTCCGACCTCGCCCAGGCAGGGCC
>JBHIEF010000202.1:0-7360 GCA_046760465.1 Armatimonadota bacterium
TCGGCAGCTAAGCTGCCGAAACACCACATGCTAGACCAGGGCCGGCTGCATCCCCTCCCCGAACCCCACCCACTGGCTCCCATTCTCCAGACTCAACCGCACTGCCTCATTGATGGCCGTGCCCACCAGCGAGTCCCGGGCCGTGGGGCGCTTGCCGCCCTCGAAGTCGGCGGGCGTTCTCTCACCGCGGCGGACCTGGTCCACATCCCGCAGGAACTGCACGATGCTGTCGTAGCCGTACCCCTCGTAGCGCGTCTTGCCCGTCAGCGTGTCAACGTAGCCTCGGAAGAAGTTGGGGTTGACGTGCCGGTAGCCCGCCTCGTCCGTGCAGAACGACGTCCCCCGGTCCTTGTGGTCGCTGACCACCACTCCCCTGGTGCCGGTGAACTCCACGAACTGGTCGGTAAGCGCCGTATTCCCCCGCGGACTCACCCAGTGCGTGGCGATCTGGCTGGCTGAGCCATCCTCCCAGACGATGTGCGCCTGCACGGCATCATAGGCGTCTATGCCCAGCTCGACCAGGTAGCGCTTCTGCCCCGTGGCCATGACGCGTTTGGGCCTCAGGCCAGTGATGAAGTAGTAGATGTCCGCGTAGTGCACGCCGATGTACTCGAAGGGTGAGCTGCGCTCGCACCAGCGCCGGAACACCTCCTCGGGAATCTCCTTGCGCTCGTTGATCTTGGCATACTGCGCCAGCGGCTGCCCCAGCTCGCCGCGCCGATAGGCGGTCATGATGGCCCGATTGGCCCGATCGTAGCGCTTGTGGTAATCCGTCTGGACCAGCACGCCCTCCTGCTCGGCCGCGGCGATGATCTGGTGCGCCTCGGCCACCTTCAGGCACAGCGGCTTCTCCACCAGGACGTGGTGCCCCGCCTCGATCGCCGCCAGGGCCACGGGCGTGTGGAAGTCGTCCGGTGTGGCCACGATGACCGCGCTGCCCGTCGGCAGGCCGGCGATGGCGTCCCTGTAGGCCTCGGGGTGCGCCTTCTCGAGGTCATCCGCTTGATCGGGGTCCGGATGGCCGGAGAACTCGTGCGGCTCGTCGGGCGGCTCCGTACGCCCAAATGCGTCGCGCAGACCCTGGATGGTCGCCGCCCGGCGCGAGGCCACGCTGACCTCGCCCACGCTGCCGTCGTCCTGCTCCTGGAACAGGGTCGGCAGGATGACGTCATGGCTGATCATGCCGCCGCCAACGACCAACACGGGAAGTGGGTCCGCTCGACCGCTCATGTCGTTGCACACCTGCTTGGCGACCGCCGTTGTCCGATCAGCCGTAGGGCAGAAGCTCGCTCGTCCGGAGCGAAGTCGAAGGGCCTCCTGCCCTACGGTTGGAGGCCCACGATCTCGGCGATCGTGCCCCCGAACACCCGCTCGATCATCTCCTGGTCCTGGCCCAGCGCCTCCAGCAGCGCCCGCTGCTCGCGCATCGGCTCGCCCAGGCGGTCGTAGGGCTCGTCGGTCGCAAACACCATCTTCTCGAAGGGCCGGAAGGCGTTCCGGCCCGAGAACCGGCTGGGCTTGTCCCACCAAAAGAGCCGCCGGAAGTACTCGTGGCTGCGATGCAGCAGGCTGGACCCGGACAGGTCGAAGTAGAAGTTCGGGTGCCAGCGCGCCATCATGGACCCCTCCTCGTGGTCCGGGTTGCCCATGTGGGCGGCGATGATGGTCAGATCTGGAAACCAACGGCAGACCGCATCCAGCCAGATCACCTTCATGCGGGCGGTATCCACCCGCGCCTCCTTGTCGCCCTCGTGGCGGGCTACAATGCCCGTGTGGACCATGCAGGGCAGGCCCAGCTCCTCCGCCTGGCCCCAGTAGGGCAGCAGCCGCTCGTCGTTGTAGTTGTAGGCTGGGCGGATGACCTTCATGCCGCGAGCGCCCCGATCCGCCAGCTCGATCATCTGCTTGGGGTCGTCGTATCCCCAGCCGATGGAGCCGAAGGGGATGAGGCGATCGGGATGCGCCGCCGCGGCGCGCAGGCAGTTGTCGCTGTCGGCCACGTCGAACACCACGGCCATGTCAATGCCATTGTCGTCCATGGCCTTGAGCAGTTCGTCCACGCAGCCCTCGCGGTCCGATATGTGCACGTGCGCGTCAATGATCATGGCTTCTGCCTCCAGCCGGCCCCTGGCCGCCGGGGCCTTTCGCCCTCAGCGCGGGGCTCACCTGTACGGCGCGCTGTCACGGTGCAGGGATGCGGGCCGGCCGCGGCGAACACAGGGGGCAGCGAGAGTCTCGTCCACGTGGCCGTCCGATGGGGCGTTCGCCCAGGCTCAGCCGTCCCCGGCAGTGGGCCAGGGGCGCGTCTCTGGCTGAGTGACAACAGTCACGAGGGTTTCCCCCCGACCGGGGTACAGCCCTGACAGGAGGTGGTAGCCTTGCGGGCCAATCGCCTTTGCCTTCTGATGCTCATCGTAATGCTCGCCGCGGGCACGCTTCTGAGCAGCACCCAGGCCACGGCCGGCCTCTTCGACGGCCTCTTCGGCGCCGGCATCAAGATCGTCGGCGTTGGCCTGGTCCTGGACCGATGGGGCGATGACATTGACGACTTCATCAACCGCATCCTGGGCCAGAAGCGGGCTCGCATCGAGGGCAAGACCAAGGTCGTGGAGATCATCCGCGTGGGCAGTCCCGACGCGGCCGTGGGCGCGGCCCAGGTGATGGGCCCCGCTCATCGCGTCAGATTGGTGCAGGCCGTAGCCGAGGTCGAGTTGGACTACCGCGCCCTGCGTGGGCGCGGCCTCCTGCCCGTCTCCACCAAGAAGCAGATCACCAGGAGCATCACCATGGTCGGCGGCACCGGCGTCTCGGCGAACATCAAATTCCCGCTCTAGCGGCGGCAGGCCTGCCTGCCGGCAGGCAGGAAGGGGGCACACCAAGTGACCGTCAAGCACCGAATGGCACTGCGACTGGCTCTGGCCCTGGCAGCCGTGCTCGCCCTCACCTGCACGTACTCGCTGAGCACGCTCCTGCGCCAGGAGGCCCCGCACGCTGCCTGGGCGGCCCCGGACGACGTCACGGTCAGCTCCGAGGGCGTTGACATCCAGGGAATCGTCTACGGCCGCGTGCTCATCAACGAGACGGTGGTGATGGACAAGCTCGCTCGCGTGGGCGACGAGAGCGGCTACACGCGCGCCCAGAACGCGGCCAAGCGCTTGCAGAACGCCGTGAACGCGGAGGTGGATCCGGCCACCATCCAGGCGGGCAAGGAGAACCGCAAGAACGCCGTCTTGATTGGGCCGGATGTGCTCATCTTCGTGGCCGCCGAGGACGCCGCGGCCAACCAGACCACCAGGGAGGCCCTGGCCAGGCTCTGGGCTGCGCAGATCAGCAACGCCCTCTACGCGGCCAGCCCAACGACCCAGGAGCCCGAGCCGACCGCCGACGCGGTGGACATCTCCGCTCGGCGCGTGGTCCTGGGCCAGACGGAAGTTGCCGACGTGCTCATCAACGAGGTGACGGTGATCAAGATCCGCCGGGGCCGGGGCGGCAGGACGGCCTACCAGGATGCCAGCGCCATCGCCGAGCGTCTCCGCGCCCGCGTGGACGAGGGCTACGGCCCCCGCGACATCACCGCGGAGCACCGCGAGGGACAGGCGGTCGTGGTGGCGGGGGAACATGTCATCGCCACCGTGGACGAGTATCACGCGGACATCAACAACTCCACCCCCATCGGCCTGGCCAACACCTGGGCCGACAACATCGCCGGCGCGCTGTCCGATGCCGGCGTGGAGAGCACCATAGAGGCTCCGCCCCCGACTGGCCCCGAGGCCCTGCACGACGACGCCTGGTATGAGGAGAACTACCGCGACAAGTGGGTGCCCATCCTCAGCATCCCCGACGGCATCCGCATCGGCGCCGCGCGGGTGAACGGGGCCTCCAGCGACGTCCGGCGGGTGGTGGCCGTGGCCCAGTTGGAGACGCCGTGGGAGGACTTCCTGGAGATAGACATCTACGTGCCCATCAGCACGAAGACGCCTGGTCAGTTCCTGGACCGCGTGCAGGGGGTGGGGGTGACGGCGCTGGCCGACTTCGACCTCACCTGGGAGGGCAAGGCTCGCCCCAGCAAGAAGGGCTGGAGCATCTTCAAGCGCCCCAAGCGCAAGAAGAGCCACCCGCGCTTCGGATGGTAGTGGCTGCATGGCGGCCCGGCGACGGGCCGCCATTCGCAGATCGGATGCGAGTAAGGGCAGTGTGAGGCCATGCGCAGAAGGGCGTTCGTCGTGGTCGTGTTGATCGGCCTGGCGGCCCTCTGCACCGGCTGCGAGGAGGACAAGGTCCTGCTCCTCGGCAGCAAGGAAGAGGGCAGCATCGGCCGCAGCGTTGACCGCAACCTGGTGCAGAAGTACGGCCTCTCCAAGGACCGCCAGCAGACGGCCCGCGTGCAGTCCATCGGCGCCAAGATCGCCCAGCAATCCCGACGCAGGAACCTCACCTTCCAGTTCCGCCTCCTGGCCACCAGCGAGGTCAACGCCTTCGCTGCCCCGGGCGGCTACGTCTACATGACCGACGGCATCATGGACTTCATCGGCACCGACACCAGCGCCGTGGCCTGCATTCTGGCCCACGAGGTCGGGCACATTGACCGCCGTCACGCCATGCAGCAACTCGAGCGGCAGATGGGCGCCCAGCTCCTGATCCAACTGGCCCTGGGGGGAGACGAGGGCGCCAGGTTAGCAGGCACGGCCACGGACCTCGTCTTGCTCGGCTACGGCCGCGGCCACGAGTTCGAGGCCGACCAAGTCGGCGTCACCTACGGCTCCCAGGCGGGCTACGACCCCTGGGGCCTGGTGCGATTCCTGGAAAAGCTCAAGCAGAAAGAGGGGAATCCCCCCTCCGACTTGGAAACGTTCTTCCGCACGCACCCGCCCAGCGGCGATCGCATCCGCCGTCTCAATAGGTACATCAAAGAGCACGGTCTGGGCTAGCGGTGCGCGCCTGCCTGACGGCAGTCAGGGAAGCGGGCATGGCCTCGACCGACGCAACGCGCCTCCTGCATCTACTGCGCCCCTCCATCGGCGGCATGCGCGAGCATGTCATCTCCCTGACCGGCGCTCTCAGCGAGGACAACTACGACGTCATGGTGGCCGGAGCGCTGGATGCTGAGTTGCGTAAGCGCCTGTCCCGAGCGCGCGTGCGCTATGCCAACATCGGCTTTCCGGCAACGTGGCGCATCCGCGAGAACCTGAACGCCGCGGCGGCCGTGGCCCGACTGCTCAACTCGCAGCAGCCCGACATCTGCCACGCCCACGGCTACCACGCCGGCCTGCTGGCCTCTCTGGCCGTGGATCGCGCCGATCCGCGCCCGCGCCTGATCTGTACCGCGCACAACATGCCGTTCTCCACGCCTCGTGGCCTGCGCGCGCGCCTGGCCGAGCGCCTGGCCTATCGGCGCTTGCTCTCCCGGGCCGATGCGACCATCGCCGTCTCCGAGGCCGTGAAGGAGGAGCTGTGCCGCCTGGCGCCCCGTGTCCGCGATAGGTGTCGGGCCATCTACAACGGCATCAACGCCCACAAGTTCGACGTGGTCATAGACGCCGGCCTCAAGAAGGAGCAGTTGGGCCTCAGCCCGCCCGCGGCTGTCGTGGGCTATGTCGGGCGGCTATCGCGCGAGAAGGGCGTCTACGTGTTCATGGACGCGGCCGTGCGCCTGTCCCACGCCCTGCCCAACGTGGAGTTCCTGGTGGTCGGCGCCGGGCCCGAGCTTGACCGGATGAAGCGGGAGGCGCATCGCCGGGGCATCTACGGCACCATTGTCTTCGCGGGCTTCCGTGACGACATCCCGGGCATCCTGCCCGTGCTGGACGTGGTCGCCATCCCCTCCCTCAGCGAGGGCTTCAGCATGGTGGCCGCCGAGGCCCTGGCCGCCGGCACGCCAGTGGTCGCCAGCGACACAGGCGGCCTGGTCGAGATACTGGGCGAGGCGCCCGGTGCCGTGCTGGTGCCGCCGGGCGACGGCCTGGCCCTCGCGCGAGGGCTGGCCGAGGTGCTCAGGCGCGTGCCGCAGCAGGCCGTGGCCTCGGCCGCCTCCGAGTTCGTGCAGACCGAGACGGGCGAGCGCGTGCGCGCCCTCGTGTCCGAGGAGTCCTACGAGCTTTCGGATCGGGACGACTGGCGGCGCAGCCACGGTGCGGGCCGCTCCGAGGTCTCCCCCAGCCAGGCCTACGTACGCCGACGCTTCTCCGTGGAGAGGATGGTCGCGGCCACCAAGGCGGCCTACGATGAGCTGCTGGCGCAACGATAGAGCCTCCTCCAGGGCGTCCCAATGCCCCGGCGGCGCCCTGCTGGTGCTCTTGCTGATGGCGTCGGCCGTCGCTGGGCCCCCCAGCGCCCTGGCGGCGAACAAGAAGGCCGTCGTCTTCGTGGCCGATTCCCTCACCTGGCTTCAGATCGCCGGCACCGACACCCCCAACATTGACCGACTGGCCGCCCAGGGCGCCATCGCGGCCATGAGCTGCGCCACGGCCGCGCCGGCACTGTCTCAGCGCTCGTACCTGACGCTGGGAGCGGGCAGTCGAGCCACCCACCCGCTGGGCTGGGACGAGCCGGCCGTCCAGGGCACCGACCACGGCCTCGTGCTGGAGGGCATTGACGAGCTGCATGAGGCCAACCGGCGTCTGACCTACGACGTCGAGGTCGGAGCGCTGGGCCGGGCCCTGCACCAGGCGGGGCTGCGCACCGCCCTCGTCGGCAACGCCGACTGGACTGACGCCGCGGGCAGGCACGTCAGTTCCCTCTGGGCCATCGCCATCGCCATGGACGACCACGGGGTGGTGGACTGCGGAGAGGTGGGCCGGTCCGTGCTACGGCAAGGGGACGACGGCACTCTCATCTGGACTGACCGGGCCGAGTTGCTGGCCCAGCTCGACCGCTGCCTCGACCAAGCCGACGTGGTCGTCATCGAGGCGGGCGACACGGGCCGGATTGCGCATCTCCCGGAGGCGAGCACATCCCCAACCCAGGAGCCCAGCGCCAGGCACCAGGCCCTGGCGCAGACGGATGAGCTCCTGGGCGCGGTGCTCAAGCGGGCGCGGCCTGAGTGGCTGTTCGTCTTCGTCACGCCCTCTCCCAGCCCGACGGAGTTCAGTTGGCTCACACCCCTCATCGTGCGCGGGCCCGAACGCCGTGGCGGCCTGCTCACCTCGGGGACGACGCTGCGCCCTGGCCTGGTTGCCACCATTGACTTCGCGCCCACCGTGCTGGCCTACTTCGGCCTGCCGATCCCGCCCTCGTTCACGGGACGTCCGGTACGCGTCGTCCAGTCCCCGGACGACAGCCCTCCGGCGAGGCTGGTGGCCCTCAGCTTGCGCTCGCACCACACCCATCGCCTGCGCCCGTTCTACTTCCCCCTCTTCGTCGT
>JBHIEF010000203.1:0-7355 GCA_046760465.1 Armatimonadota bacterium
CCGCCCCGCGTGTCGAGCGCCAGCAGTCGGTGGGCGGCCTCGGGTCCCCAGGTGCCCGCCGCATAGGGGTGCACGGGGAGGCGCTGCTCCAGCAGGGGGGTGTACAAGCGCCAGGCGGCCTCGATCTCGTCGGCCCTGACGAAGAGAGTCTGGTCGCCGGTCAGGATGTCGAGCAAGAGGGTCTCGTAGGCTTGAGGGACTGGGGCAAAGGCCTCGGCATAGCGGAAGTCGAGGCGCTGGGTCTGAATGTCGAAGGGCTGTCCGGGGGACTTGACCTCGAAGGCCAGATCGAACCCCTCGTCGGGCTGCAAGGTGATCACCAGGACGTTGGAGTGGACCTGGCAGCCCTCGAAGGCGCGGAATAACGCCAACGGCGTGGCCCGGAAGGTCACGGCGATCTGGGTGAGCCGCCGGGGCAGGCGTTTCCCAGTACGGAGGTAGAAGGGCACGCCCTGCCACCGCCAGTTGGCGATGCGCAGGCGCAGGGCGACGAAGGTCTCGGTGGCGGAATCGGGCGCGACGCCGGGTTCTTCCAGGTAGCCGGCTACCTTCTCTCCATTGAGCTGCCCGCTGGCGTATTGGCCGAAGACGACGTCGTCGGGGGTGATGGGCTCCAGCGAGCGCAGCACCTTGGCCTTCTCGTCGCGGATGGCATCTGCCTCGAAGGCCGGAGGGATCTCCATGGCCGTGAGGGCCAGGAGCTGCGTGAGGTGATTCTGGACCATGTCCCGCAGCGCGCCCACCTCGTCGTAGTAGTCGCCACGCTGCCCCACGCCAACGCTCTCGGCTACGGTGATGTGCACGCTCTGCACGCGCTCTCGGTTCCAGAGAGACTCGAAGATGGCGTTGGCGAAGCGGAAGACCAGGAGGTTCTGCACGGTCTCCTTGCCCAGGTAGTGGTCAATGCGGTAGGTCTGGGATTCATCGAAGTGCCGGTGCACCAGGCGGCTGAGCTCCTGCGCGGAGGCGAGGTCGTGGCCGAAGGGCTTCTCCACCACGAGGCGCACGCGGCCGGGGGCGCGGTTGAGCCCAGCCTGGCCCAAGCCGGACACCGCGGCCGGAAAGGCGGCGGGAGGCAGGGCCAGGTAGAAGGCGCGGTTGCCCGGGAGGTCGTGTTCCGTCTCCAGCGAGGCGATGCGGGCCGCGAGGGCGCGGTAGTCATCCGGGGTGCCCTGGCCCAGGGGCTGATAGTGCAGGCATTGGCTGCACCAGCGCCCGCCCAAGTCATCGGTCGAGTGGCCGGAAGCCGCCAGCGCGTCGCGAGCCCAAGAGCGGAAGCCGTCGTCGCTTACCTCGGTCTTGCGGGCCACGGCCAGGATGTGGCAACGGTCGCCGAGGAGCCCCTTGGCAGTCAGGCTGTAGATGGCGGGGAGGAGCTTGCGGCGCATCAGGTCGCCCGTGCCGCCCAGAACCACGAACAGGTGAGGCTCGACGCCGGGACCGGGCATGGCTACTGATCCCCCCCTTCTCGCTTGAAGGCATGCCCGCCGAACTGGTGGCGAAGCACGGCCAGGAGCCGGTCGGCGAAGGACCTCTCGTCTCGGGAACGCAGGCGCTGGAGCAGCGACAGCGTTATGACGGGGGCGGAGACGTCCAGGTCAATGGCCTCGAAGGCAGTCCAGCGGCCCTCGCCCGAGTCGGCGACGTGTGGCGCCACATCGCTCAGGTCTGAGTCATCGGCAAGGGCCCTGGCGATCAGGTCCAGCAGCCAGGAGCGGACCACGCTGCCGTAGCGCCAGATCTCCGCAACTTGCTGGAGATCGAGGCCCAGTTCGGCCTTGCGCTCCATGATGGCGAAGCCCTCGGCGTAGGCCTGCATCATGCCGTACTCGATGCCGTTGTGCACCATCTTGACGAAGTGACCAGCGCCGCTGGGGCCAACGTGACCCCAGCCGCGGTCGGGCGCGGGAGCCAGCGTCTCCAGGATGGGCCTGAGGCGCTCCACAGGCTCCTCCTCCCCACCGACCATCATGCTATACCCCTCGGTCAGGCCCCATACGCCCCCGCTGGTGCCCACGTCCACCAAGTGCAGGCCGTGGTGCTTGAGGTCGGCGGCCCGACGCATGGTGTCCTTGTAGCGCGAATTGCCGCCCTCGACGACCACGTCGCCGGAGGCCAGCTCGGGCACGAGCGCCTGCAACACCTGGTCCACCGGTCCTCCGGCCGGGACCATCAGCCAGACGGCGCGCGGCGGCGCCAGCTTCTGCACCAGCGCGGGGAGGGAGTCCACGCCCTCGACACCCTTCTCCGCGGCGCGTTGTACCGTGGCAGCGGTGCGGCTGTAGCCCACGACGCGGTGCCCGCCACGGACCAGTCGCTCCGCCATGTTGCCCCCCATGCGGCCAAGTCCGACCATGCCGAGGTCCATTCTCGCTTCCCCTTCCTCTCCGGTCTTCACCGTGCGACGCCGACGGAACTGATGTTACCCGCAAGCGTGCCTCGGGCTCGTGAGGCACTGGGCACGGGCCTGCTCGCGCGCCGGACGGTTCAGCACTGCCTCCGGCATGACCTCCCCGACCACGCCCAGGGACAAGGTGCACCAAGGCCGATGGGGGAAGCATATGCACCGAGGCGAATCGAGGCTGGGAGGAAGCGGATGTACGTGCGCATAGCGTTCTACATCGCTACGGTGGCTCTGCTCGCGGCCGGCGGCGTCCATGCTGAGGGTCTGCTGCCCAATCCGGGCTTCGAGGAGGACGGCGACGGTGACGGCAGCCCGGACGGGTGGAGCTTCTCCTGGCGGGATACGCACAGCACGGATGGCGAGCGAGGCGTCGTCAAGCACGAGCCGGACTTCGCCCTCGACACCGACGTCCAGCACGGCGGACGGGCCAGCGTGCGCATCGGCGTGAGGCGGGCCGTGGACGACGGCGTCTGGAGCACGCAACTCCTGGAGCATCCGGCCGGAACGAAGTACTACCGTGTTACGGCCTGGATCAAGACGCAGGACATGCACGAAGGCGAGGCCCGCATCGCCGGCGTGTGCCACGCGGCGGACGGCAAGTGGCTGTCGGCCAACTACGGCATCATCGTGGTCAACCAGGACCGCGACTGGACGCAGTACACGGGCTACTGGGAGGTGCACCCGCAGACGAAGCGCATCCGCATGCGACTGTGGCTGAACTTCCGCTACACGGGCACGGGCACTGTGTGGTTCGACGACGTCTCGCTGGAGCCAACCGACGAGATGAAGACACCCAGGCTGCGCTATGTGGACGATGGGGAGCTGCCGCCGCCGAGCGAGGAGGAGAAGCGGCGGGGCTTCCTGCTGTTTGGCCGTCACTACCTGCGGCTGGTGTTTCCCAACAGCGTGCCACGGGCCGACGAGCGGGCGACGTCCCTGGCCGCGCGGGCGGCGCTGGGCGAGCGAGAGCCGGTCATGCTGGCCATACGGGCGTTACGCGACATGCACAACGTGCGCGTGAGCGTGAGCGACCTGCGCGGGCCGGAGGGCGCCGTGCTGCCGGCCGAGGAGGTCGAGGTTCGCCGCGTGCGGTACGCCGAGAAGGAGGGGCAGGAGCGCTGGGGCGTTTACCACTCCGGGCTGATGACGGTTCCCCTGTATCTCGAACCCGTGGCCGAGGCAGACGTGCCTGCGGGCAGCAGCCAGCCCTTCTGGCTGACCGTGCGCGTGCCGGAGGAGGCCAGGCCGGGCACGTATCGGGGCGAGGTACGCATCGCCGCCGAGGGCGGAGATGCGGCGCGCGTGCTCCTGCGGGTGGAGGTGCTGCCCATCCGGCTGGTAGAGCCGGAGGGTGTCTACTTCGGCATGTACGCCCGACACCGCCGGGATGACGACTGGCTGCGGCGCAACTTCCACGACATGCGGCAGCACGGCATGACCACGGTGGGGCTATGCGCGAGCCTGGGCGCTGAGATGAAGTGGGAGGATGGACGGGCCGCAGTTGCCTGGAACGGCCAGAGCGACCTGGAGCGCAGCGTGGCAGCGTACATGGAGGCGGGCTTCCCCGAGCCGCTGGTATGGTTGATGGGCGGCGACATCATCCGCTTTGCGCGCAAGCAGGGAGCGCTGGAGAGCGAGGCGTTCGCGGCGGCGTATCGCGGCGTGATCGAGCGGATCCTGGAGCACGCCAGGGAGGCAGGCTGGCCAGAGATCATCTTCCAGCCGGTAGACGAGCCCTTCGAGCACGTGGACCGGCTGCCGACGGCCCGACGGTGCCTGGAGGTCCTGAAGTCCATCCCCGGCGTGCGCACGGAGGAGGATGGGCCCAACGGACGACGGCAGAACCTGGAGGCGCTGTACGATCTGTCGGACGTGCTGGTGTACCACGACGGGCCGGTGATGCGGCGGGGGGAGTACGACGCGGAGGCCTGGGCAGCCTTCCTGGAGCGGGCGCACGGTGACGGGAAGGAGATATGGTTCTACAACATTGACCTGACCGGCTGGCACCCAGAGCCACAGCGGTTCATGTACGGCTTCGGGCTGTGGCAGTCCGGGGCGACGGGGTGCCTGTCGTGGACGTATCAGTTCGCAGTCAGAGACGACGATCCGCAGGCCGTGTACGCCAACCCGCGGGCGCTGCTGTACGCGTTCCCGGAGACGGCGACCGAGCCGGGTGGGCCGTGCATCGGCTGGGAGGCCACGCGCGAGGGCGTGGACGACTACCGGTATCTGGCCACGCTGCACGAGTTGGTGCAGAGGGCGCGAGCCGGTGGCTCCGAGCAGGTGAGGCGAGCTGCCGAACGGGCCTGGGAGCAAGTGGAGCAGAAGCTGGCGACGATTGACTTCCGGGCCTGCGAGGGCAGCGCCGCGCAAGGCGACTGGACGGGCAAGTGTGAGATCGCTCCCGATGGCGACAAGCTGGTCCGGGGCGAGCACAAGCTGGCGAACGGGTGGGAGTTCGAGGACTACGACAAGCTGAGGCAACAGATCGCGGACGCCATCATTGCACTGAGCGGGTAGCCACGTCAAGTCGCCAGCCCTTCGGCGACCTCAGGGCAGGCAGGAGCTGGCTCCTACGCGGTGACGGGGGGGAGGAGGCAAGCTCTTCCCTACGCTGCTCGGTGGTTTCGGCAGCAAGCTGCCGAAACACGTACGACGGCGACCCCAGCCCATCCACCCCATCGGCAGGTGGACCTGCCTCCCACGCGATTGCAGCGGCAAGGGGCGGTTGGGAGGCAGGAGCAGTTGGGGACGACGGGCGCAGGCCGACGGGACGGCCCACCGCCGCAGGCTGACTCGTGCTACGTAGCGAAGTTCCGCTACTTCGCAGAGCAGCAAGCCTGCGACTACCCACAGCACCCCAGCCAGGGCACGCCGGCGCAAGTCGGCAGGGGGAAGTGGCTCCCACGTGGGAACGGGCAAGGGGTCAGCGGGGGCGGAGGGTGAAGGCGAACTTGGGGCCAAACCTCATGCGACCCTCGGCGGCCATCTCCAGAACGACGCGCGTCTGCTTGGCGAGGGATCGCGCAAGCTCGAAGGGGGCGACCTCTGCGTCTGCCAGGTGGGCCGTGTCCTCGCTGATGGGCTGATGCACTGCCACGTCGCTGCCGGCCGCTGAGGCCAGGAAGACGCGGCCCTCACCTTCGCCTGCCAGCCACTTCGCCTCCGCAGTGTTGCCGATTGAGGCCGTAAGCTGCACTGCGGCGGCGCGGGGGACGTCCACTGTAGCGTCGTCGGTGATCTCGGTCCAGTCGCCGTCGCCGATCTTCAGCTTGACCCAGTTGAACTCGGCGTTGAGGTACTTGGGCGGGTTGGAGCCGTTGTAGGGGACGTTGCCGACGGCGACCAGAGGCGTGTTGGCGGAGGTCGTCCCGGTGCCCTCGGTGCGCAGGGCCGGGAACTTGCCGGCGCGGAGGAGGCGGCCGTACTCGGCCTTGTGCGCGAAGTAGATGCCGTGGTAGCCGTCCACGTGGGCATCGCGGTCAATGGTGATCCAGGCGTCGGGCTCGGGGACGGCTTCGAGCCACTTCCTGGCGTTCCGCGGCACTAAGGGGGAGTACTCGCGGACGGCGCGCCAGACCGGGCGGGGGCGGGCGTTGGGGTCGGAGATGCCGAAGTCGCTGTTCTCCCCCACTCGATAGCCGCCGGGCCACCACCAGGGGACGGCGCCCTGGGCTCCGGAGGCGGCCATCATGGCGTACATGTCGGCGTAGTAGTCGGCTTCCTGGGCAACGAGGTCTGGGTCAGGCCGCTGCTTGGCGCGGTCCCACTTCTGCATGCCGAACTCGCTCCACATGACGGGCTTGCCGTTGGTGACCAGGCGGCCGTAGGCGGTGGTGATGCCGGACTCCACGAGCGTGTCGCGGTCGCCGGTCATGCCCCAGCCCTCTGGGGAGGCGAAGTCCAGGTGCTTGGCGACGCTGGCCAGGTCGAAGGCCATGACGGCGGGGTGGCAGGGGCCAGTACCGCCGTAGCCGGTGCGGGTGCCGATGAGATGATTGGGGTCGAGGGAGCGGATGAAGCGGGTGGCGTCGCGGTACTTGCTGCTGATGAGGTCGTCGGCGAAGCGGCGGTAGGCGGCGACCATGCGCCGGTGGTCGCCGTCGTTGGTGACCTGGGCATCGCTGGGGGCGGTGACCCGGCCGTCGTCGGTGCGCGGCACGGGGAAGGCCCAGTCGCGCTCCGCGTTCTCGACGGAGCCGTAGCGCTCGACGATCCACTGCTCCCACTCGCGGTCCCAGCGGCGGCGCTCGTTGTAGCGGCCCAGGCGGGGCTCCCAGGCGATGTCGTAGGCGAAGAGGGCGGGCTGGTCGGCGAGGTGGGCGGACTCGATGAGGGTGCGGACCGCGTCGCGGTCGAAGCGCATGGGGTCGGCGCCGTGGAGGAACAGGTTGACGCGGATGTGGTGGTGGGCGCAGCGGCGGAGGAAGTCACAGAGGTCGCGCCAGTAGGCGGTGGGGGCCTGAATGCTGACCATGTTCATGCGCAGGCTCTGAAGCGTGGCCAGCTCCTCCTCCACGATCGCCGGCTCGTACTGGGGCCCGTGCCATTGCAGCGTGGGCGCGCCGATGGCGTAGGAGGGCCAGTAGTTGACGCCGTAAGGTATCCAGACTCGATCCCCGACCCAGAAGCGGCCGTCGCGGGCGGTGACGAGGCCGCGCATG
Source organism: Armatimonadota bacterium (assembly GCA_046760465.1). Taxonomy (GTDB): domain Bacteria; phylum Armatimonadota; class Zipacnadia; order JAUWAU01; family JBHIEF01; genus JBHIEF01. Next base: position 7,069 of record JBHIEF010000203.1, read on the forward strand.
AGGGTCCCAGGCACGCCGATGTCGAGGGCATGGCCGATCTCGTCCATCCGTTCACCGCGTACCGAGAGGCTGCCGCGTGCGTGCAGTCCGCCCCCTTGCACTGACGCGTACCAGTGCTGGTACCGCACGTCTTCCGGCGCTGGCAGCTTCAGGTCGAACTCGACCACGCGCACCTGGCCGGGCTCGAGTATCGCTGACAGCGATTCGGTAGTGTCGGGCGCGCGGAAGAGCGGACGGAGGATCTGCGCGTCACAACGGAACTCCACGGGCTCGCGGCCGAAGTTGCA
>JBHIEF010000204.1:0-7342 GCA_046760465.1 Armatimonadota bacterium
ACGTCTCAGGGCCAGTCTGCGCCACCGTCCATCGGGTCCAGGAAGCGTCATGATCCCCCCTTCGCTGAGGGCGTCGATTGTCAGGTGGGAGGCAATGCCTATGGAGATCGCCATGAGGACCGGGGCCGCATCCGTCTCTGCCAGCAGGCCCCAGGCTGCCAGAATGCCTACGGCGGCGATGCTGGTCATCACCCTCTTGTGGCGACACGTCCTCAGACGCGCGAGCTGAGCCGGTCAGCTCGCGGACACCGTGTGAGTTCACGTTGCCCAGCCACCGCAGCCTTACTGCCGATCCACGCGAGCCTCGGACCAGCGCGGGCGCAGTTGTCACGGCACCAGCGCCCAGGTCGGATCCCGCTCGAAGTCGGACCCGTAGCCGCCCCGATCGGGCAGGTGTGCCTCCACGAAGTCCAGGGCCTCCTGGGCTTTGGGGATGCCCGCGCGCACGGCGATGGTCAGGGCCATCCGCGAGATGGCCCCGTAGCTGCCGAACCTGCGCTCGGCCGTCGGCGCGTCCTCGCGGTCCCCGAAGGTGGCCTCCCACATCTCCTTCCAGCTCCCGTACAGCCGCGGGGGAGGACCCTTCTCGCCCACGATGATGAAGTACGGCGCGCCGTCCACCGGGTCGTAGTCGGGCCCATTGGTGAAACGGCCGACGGTGAACTTGAGCAGGTAGTCCCGGAAGACGGCTGCCTCCGCGTACCCCTGGTCCACCGCGTGGTCCATGGCCCACACGACGAAGTCGTGCTGCCACGGGGCCACGGCCAGCTTGCCCTCGTGGCCGACGCGATGCGCCGGGTAGGAGTGCTCGTTGTAGGTGCCGAAGGGACTGGCCTCGGGCCGCGTGGCCCAGTGCGTCCAGTACGCGATGTTGTTGCGCACCTTCTCGTCGAAGTAGGCGACCTCCGGGTCGCCGTCCACGCCGTATGAGGCCGCGTCCACTATCTGCCTGAAGGCCCACGCCTGCCCGCGCACCTGGTCGCCCTTCAGCAGCCCTTTCTCGTTCTCCCGCGGCACGAACCACTGGCTGAGCAGACACCCGCCGGCCCAGAAGTACATCTCCTCCAGGTAGTAGTAGTCGCCGGTGACCAGGTACGGGACGTAGGCCAGCGACGGCTGGTGAGCAGTGTCCACGGTGTAGGGCGAGTTGTGCTTGCCCGCCAGCTTGTCCCGGCCGCGCTCGTCCAGCCAGAACTCCGGCCGCTCATCTAGGGTCAGCAGCCGCCCGGTCTTGCTGTTGCGCACGTGGTAGGAGAAGCTCCCCGCCAGGTCGCCGTTGCCCAGGCAGATGGCCTTCATGCGCGGGTCCATGCTCACCAGGTACCGCGCCGCCCAGGCCGGATAGGGGCCGATGTCATCGCGACCGCCCGTGGTGGGGAAGTACTTCATGATCGAGCCGTTCTCCAGGATGTCCTTGGGCGCTTGCTGCCAGCGCTCCCAGACCCTGTCGTGGAAGCCCGGGTCCAGCTCCAGGCCGGTGTCGTACCGTGGGACCGCGCCGCTGCGGATCAGGCTGGCCAGGTCGTGCCGGATGTCAACCGGTGGCGGCTCATCCCCCCACCAGAACACCTTGCGCCAGCGCGCCAGGTAGTAGTGGCGCACGTCGCGCTTCTCGTAGACGACTTCGCTGGCCTGCCCACGCCCGCTGGTGATGGTGACGTCGTACACGATGTCGCGGTCGCCGGCACCGACGTCCAGGCAGTTCTCCACCACACAGGACACGCGCACCCCCCTGGTCCCCCGGTACGCGCGCAGGTGGAACTGCACCCGCAGGTACGGATCGGGCTCCCCGTCGGCGTCCAGCGGCGCTCCCTCGAGCAGGACCTCGGTGCATACGGGCCCGTCCAGCCAACGCCGCGCCTGGGGCGTCTTGGCCAGCATATCCCGCGCGCTGGCGCTGCGCTGGGTGCCGTCGGCCAGGCGGAAGCTGACGGTCGCCTCGAACCCCGCCGCCAGCAGGGGCTCCAGGTCAACTCCGTCGCCCCCCGCGGGCTGGGCGTCGGCCGGCTCCAGGTCCACTTCCATCTCGCCACCGGCCGGCAGCTCCGGCACGATGGCGCTGACGATGGCGTGGCGGACCGACCCGTCCTCGTAGTGCCGCTTGGCGTCCACCTGGGCCGGGATGGCGGTCCCGTTGACGCGCACCGCCAGAGTGTCCGTCACCACTCCCCGCACGAAGGGCTGGGCGAAGGTGACCGGCACGTTCTGTCGTGCCGCGCCGTCCGGCGCCTTCAGCCACGCCGAGGCTACTGGCTCGGCTCCGCACGGCAGAGCGGCAGCGACCAGGAGCAGTGTTGATAGCACCAGACAAGTGCGCATGGCTCAGTTCGCCTCAATCCTAGTGCGCTGAGTAAAGCCCCACCAGCTCCGCCTCGGCCAGGATGTGGCCCTCCATGGCCGCCAGCAGCTCCTCCTTGGTCGCCCCCGGGTCCAGATCGGTGGGCGCGTCCAGGGCGTACAGCCTGAAGGAATAGTGGTGCGTGCCGCTGGGCGGCTTGGGGCCGCGATAGCCGATCTCGCCCCAACTGTTCCTCCCCTGCTTGGCCATGTCCAGATCCACAACCGTCTGGTGGGTGGGCACGGCTTCCGGCAGGGAACGCAGCTCCGGCGACAGGCCGTAGATGACCCAGTGCACCCACGTCCCTCCCGGCGCATCTGGATCGTCGCAGATCAGCGCCAGCTCCTCCGTCCCCTCGGGAGGGTCCGACCAGGACAACTGCGGCGAGGCGTCCTCGCCGTCCCCCGTGTGGTAGGCCGGAATCTCGCTGCCCTCATGGAAGTTCGTGCTCTCCAGTGTGAAGTCCATGTCACCCTCCGGCCTTGCGGGCTCTGGCGTAGGCGGCGGCTGCTGCGGCGTCACCGGCGGCGCGGCCGGCTGTCGCTGACAGCCCACCAGCAGCACACCGGCCAGCAGCGCCAATGCCAGTATCCTGCGCAAATGCCGACAACCCATCTGTACCACCTCCTGTTGATTGTCCGGGCCCTCCCGGCTCACCGGTCGAGCCGTCGCACATCCACCTCTTTGAGCTGGCCGCCCTCGAAGCGGAGCCTCACGCCCTCGCAGCACTCCAGCTCTCCCCCCAGGACGTCCAGGGACCACTTGCCGGTTCCGGCCATGATGGCCGGCTCGATGGCGCCCCCGTGAGACACGATCAGGGCGGCCTCTCCCTCCTCCAGGTCGCGCGCCACCTCCAGCACCGCCGCCCAGTAAGCGTGCGCCTGCGGCCGAATGGCCTCCACGGCCTCGGGCACGGCCAGCCAGGATTCCAGGATGGACAGGCCGCGCCCCTCGCGCAATTGCGCGGCCTTGGCTTCCGCTGGATCCCCGGCCTCCAACCCGATGGTGCTGAACCGCTCGTCCACCTCGCACTTCGAGAAGCCGAAGGCCTCCGCAGTCTCCTGCGTGCGCTGCTTCTCGCTGGCGATCACTCGCGCGTAGCTGTCCAACAGGTCGCTGCTGGCCTTCTTGGCCAGCTCCACTCCCTCCGCGGACAGCCCCTTGCCCTCCCCGCGGAGGCTGTGTCGGCGCAGCTCGATGGTCTTCATGGGCCCACCTCCCTCGACATTGACCGTTCCCCACTTGGCAGCCGGCCCAACCGATGGCCCCAACAGTCCCCTTCCTCGCCGCCCTGGGCTCCCCTCCTGCCGGCTGGGAGGGAAGGAAGGGCAGCGGGACCTGGGGAAGCGGGCCTTGAGGCGCTGCCGGGCGTGCAACCGCATTCCCTGGCACTGGCCCCCTGCCGAGCAGCGCCGCAACTGACAGCCAGAGGGGATGACCTGCCATGACCAGGTTTGCCATCGCGGCGGCCGCAGCCCTGCTCTTCGCGGCGGCCGTCCTGTGGACGCGAAGCGGCGAGGGGCAGCAGCACGGCAGCGGGAGGTATGCGAAGTGGGAGTATGGGCCGCCCTCTGACCCCGACTACTTCCCTATCGCCGTGTGGCTCCAGGCCCCAGGCAATGCCGCCAAGTACCAGGCCGCCGGCATCAACCTCTACGTGGGCCTGTGGCAGGGCCCCACCGAGGAGCAGATCGCCGCCCTCAGAGCAGCCGACATGCCCGTCATCTGCGCGCAGAACGAGTGGGGCCTGGCGCACAAGGACGAGCGGACCATCATCGGCTGGATGCACGGAGACGAGCCCGACAACGCCCAGCCCGTGACCGACCCGGAGACCGGCGAGAGGAGCTACGGCCCGTGCGTGCCCCCGCCGGAGGTGGTGGCCGACTACGAGAAGATGCGGGCGGCCGACCCCGCCCGGCCCGTCATGCTGAACCTGGGACAGGGCGTGGCCAACGACGAGTGGATCGGGCGTGGCGCCGGAGCGCACATTGACGATTACCTGACCTATGTGAAGGGCGCCGACATCGTGTCCTTCGACGTGTATCCAGTGGTGGGCATCAGGAAGCCCGACGGCGAGAACTACCTGTGGTACGTGCCCAAGGGAGTGGACCGGCTGATCAAGTGGACGAACGGCGAGAAGATCATCTGGAACGTCATCGAATGCACCCACATATCGAATCCCAACAAGCGGGCCACGCCCCACCAGGTCAAGGCCGAGGTCTGGATGTCCCTCATCCACGGCTCCATGGGCCTCATCTACTTCGTGCATCAGTTCCAGCCCAACTTCGTGGAGGCCGCGCTGCTACAGGATGAGGAGATGCTCCCCGCCGTGACTGCGATCAACCGGCAGATCCACCAGCTGGCCCCCGTGCTCAACAGCCCCACAATCCAGGATGGCGCGACGGTGCAGTCCTCCACCCAGGAAGTGCCGATTGACCTCCTGGTGAAGCGCCACGGCGGCGCCACGTACGTCTTCGCCGTGGGCATGCGCAACGGGCCGGCCAGGGGTTCGTTCGAGGTCCGTGGGCTGCCTGCCAGGGCGACGGCCGAGGTCCTCGGCGAAGATCGCAGCATTCAGGTCACGGACGGCAAGTTCGCAGACGACTTCCAGCCGTACGACGTGCACCTATACAAGATCCGCTAGGACGGCGCCACTATGCTCGACATCGCCCCCGAGAAGGTCTACATCACTGAGGAACTGCAGGCGCGGCCGCAGTGCATGGACCGCGCCGAGCGCATGATCGCGGCCATGGACCCCGGCGAGGTGTCGGTCGTCAGCCTCGCCGAGCTGAACGATGTCGTCGAGGAGCGCGGCTGGAAGACGCAGCCGAGGTGGGGGACGATCGAGCAGCCGCGCGACCCGGACATCGTCTTTGCCGTCGCCCGCTTCGATGGCGACGATGGCCAGAAAGCCCTCCTGGCGCGTTACCCCAACCTCGACTGCCGCGACCTGGCCGGCTACCACACCCTGTACTTCCGCCCGCACGGCGAACCGTGGGCGCGGGAGCAGAGGAAGGGCACGATCTGCCAGTCGGCCTGGCAGCTCCACTCCGTCATCGGCTGCCCCTTCCGTTGCGCCTACTGCTCCTTCGGCGGCGTCAATCGCGTGCTCGTCAACATCGAGGACTACCTCGACCATCTGGACGATTGGCTGGCCCTGGCCGGCGACCAGCGCCTGTGGAAGTGGGACAACTACGCCGACGTCAACTGCTTCGAGCCCGAGTACGGCGCCAGTGAGCTCTTTGTGGAGTACTTCGCCCGGCAGGAGGATAGGTATCTGGAGATCTACGCCGGCAAGAGCGACAACGTTGACTACCTCCTGCCGCTCGAGCACAACGGCCGGACCATCATCCAGTGGAGCATCGGCGGCCCGACCCAGACCTCCGTCTTCGAGCCGCGCACGGCCTCCTGGGAGGAGCGCATCGAGGCCGCGCGCAAGTGCCAGCAGGCTGGCTACACGGTCCGCTACCGGTTCTCGCCCATCATCCCCGTCAAGGGCTGGCGCGAGGAGAGCACGGCCCTCATCGAGCGCATCTTCGAGCGCACCGCACCGGACGTCATCAGCCTCTGTGCCTTCGGCTGGATGGACCTGGACGACGCCGAGCGCTGCCTGGACTTCGGGGAGCTGGACCCAGACTTCGTCGCCGCCATGCGCGCCGCCGCGCCCTTCCTGCGCGAGACGGGCTACACCGCCGGCGGCGGCCGGCCCATCCCGCACGACGCTCGCCGCGTGCTGTTCGAGTACCTAATCGGCGAGATTCGGCGCGTGAGCCCCGACACCGTGGTCGCGCTCTGCCTGGAGACCGAGGAGATGTGGCATGCCCTGGGTGCGCAGTTGGGCCAGACCCCGGACGACTATGTCTGCAACTGCGGCCCCCTGTGCACGCCCGGGGCGCCGCTGTACGACCGGATGGTGCCCGAGCGTCCGCCGACGTCGGCGTAGAGCGCGCCCATGTCATCCTGAGGCACGCAGTGCCGAAGGATCTAGCGCGGCCTTGAGGCCGTGCACGACCGAGGTCTCATGCCATGCTGAGCGAAGCCGAGCATCCAGTCATGCCGAGAGCCGGGACCCACACCCGCCGCAGCTTCCTGCGGAGCGCCGGGGCGGGCGCTGCGGCGCTGCTGCTCGCGCGATCTCTGCCCGCCAGGGCGGCCGAGGTTCCCGTGAAGATCGAGCGCATTGAGACCTTCCCCGTTCGCTACCCCACCGTGGCCTACTTCAAGTTCTTCGAGGGCCCGCCCGGCACGCCGCCGGGACGGCCCGCGGTGCTGGTCAAGATCACGGCCGACGATGGCACCGTGGGCTGGGGCGAGAGCGTCCCCATTCCCAAGTGGAGCTACGAAACGCTCGAATCGGCCGTCACCGGCATCGAGGGCTACCTTCGGCCCGTTCTCCTTGGCCGCGACGTGTTCGACCTGGCCGGCGCGCACGCGGCCATGAACTCGGCCATCGCTCCCGCCTTCTCCACGGGCATGCCCATCGCCAAGTCGGGCGTGGACATGGCCCTGCACGACCTGGCCGGCAAGCTAGACGGGCAGTCCCTGGCCCAGCGTTGGGGTCGGCCGCGCGGTGGGCCCCTGACCATCAGTTGGACCCTCAACCCCCGCAAACTGGACGAGATCGAGCCGCTCATTGACGAGGGCTGGAAGCGTGGCTATCGCAACTTCAACGTCAAGGTGGCGCCCGACCCCGAGTTCGACGTGGAGATGTGCAAGCGCGTGATGAAGCGCGTCCCCGACGGCTTCCTGTGGGCCGACGCCAACGGCGGCTACGACCTGGCCACCGCGCTGGAGGTGGCCCCCAGGCTGGCCGACGTGGGCGTGCCCGTGCTGGAGGCGCCGCTGCGGCCCAACCAGATCGCCGGCTATCAGGCGCTAAAGAAGCAGGGCGCCCTGCCCATCATCATGGACGAGGGCGTCGTCTCTCCGCACGACCTGATCGAGTTCATCCGCCTGGGCATGCTCGACGGCGTGGCCATGAAGCCCGCCCGCTGCGGGGGGCTG
>JBHIEF010000205.1:0-7338 GCA_046760465.1 Armatimonadota bacterium
TGGGCCGTGGACGAACTCGTCGGCTTGCTGGTCAACCCAGATATCACGCAGCCGCTTCAACTCGTGATCGCCAGCAACACGGCCATGACGATCAACGTGTGGGGAGACGTCACCTCGATCGCCGACTTCCTGGACGACTACCAGATCTGGGACTACCACGTGCAGTCGGTCGTGGGCCGCTGGGTCCCGAACAGCTGGGTGACGGACGACGCCATGAGCCCGTGCATTGACCAGGGCGACCCCGCCAGCGACTACGGCAACGAGCCCACCCCCAACGGCTGGTGCGTCAACATGGGCGCCTACGGCAACACGGACCAGGCGTCCAAGGGCTCCGACCCAACCATCGTCCGTCCCGTCCACGACAGGCGCTCTCCCCAATGGTTCGACTGGCTGGACCGTTTGCTCAATCTGGGCCTGAGCTCGGCAGCCGGGTGAGGCATGGTGGACTACAAACGCTACCCGGAGGCGCTTGAGGTGATCCGCCTGCCAAAGCCGCAGGCGGAGGGGGGAGAGGCGCTATGGCAGGTCATCGCCCGACGCCGGTCCGAGCGCGACTACCGCGCCGAGCCCCTCGCCCTCGACCAGCTCAGTCAACTGCTGTGGGCCACGCAGGGCATCACGGGCAGGATCGAGGGCTACGAGCTGCGCGCGTCGCCCTCGGCCGGTGCGCTCTACCCGTGCGAAACCTACCTGGTGGTGAACCGGGTCAGCGGCCTGAGGGCGGGGCTGTACCACTACGTGGTGCCCGACCACGCCCTCGAGCGGCTGAAGGAGGCGGACCTCGCCCACGGGATCGCCGACGCCTGCTGGGGGCAGCAGATGTGCGCGCGCGCCGGGGCGGTGTTCGTCTGGAGCGCGGTGATCGAGCGCTGCCGCTGGAAGTATGGCGAGAGGGCCTTCCGGTACATCTACCTGGACGCGGGCCACATCGGCGCGCAGCTCCACCTGGCCTGCGTGGCCTTGGGCCTGGGGTGCTGTGCCATCGGCGCCTTCAACGACGACAAGGTCAATGAGCTGGTGGGATTGGATGGCGAGGAGGAGTTCGCCATCTACCTGAGCAGTGTTGGTAACCTCTAGGGCAGACCCCTACTACCTGTAGAGTCGCTGAGGTGGGAGGCGTTCGGCGCGGCCGTCGAGGTGGACGGCCTCGAGACGGTACCACGGCCCGCCGCGCGTGCGATTCCGCCACTCGTAACTGCGTCTGTCTCCCTGGGCCGGGATGAGCCGCTGATTGAGCTTGGCGAAGGGGCCGGCCGGGCTGGGTGCGTGGTAGAGGTTGAAGCCCGCCAGGGACTCGCCCATGGCCGACTGCCAGGTGAACAGCCACTGCCGCCGGGCGGGCTGGAGGGAGAGGTCGCTGGCCCAGGTTACGGTGGGATCGTCGGGATCGGGAGAGGCGTTCACGTTGCCGCGCGCCAGGCCGTAGCCGAAGTAGGGATCGTAGCCGCTGGCCCCCAGGTCAATGGAGCCGTTGCGCAGTACCCAGCGGACCTGCTCGGGGGTGTAGGTGGGGTGGGCGGCCAGGATCAGGCCGGCCAGGCCCGACACCAGGGGCGCGGAGAAGGAGGTGCCCAGGCCGCTGTCCCAGTCGGCGTCTCCGGGGGTCACGATGGCGTCGCCGAGGAATGCGTAGCCGGAAGCGTCGTAGGCGCTCCAGACGGCCGCGCCCGAGATGAACTCGCCGGGGGCGACGACGTCGAGCACCTCGCCCGGGCCGGCCCAACTGGAGAAGGACGAGCGTTCGTTGAGATCGTTGATGGCGCCGACGGAGATGGTCTCGGGGAAGGCTGCCGGGACGTCCATGCCACCCGTGTAGGTCCACCCGGGGTTGCAGGGATCGCCGCCGCCGAAGTTCCCGGACGAGCAGATCATGACGCAGCCCTGCGCCGCCGCGTACTCCACGGCCTCCTGTATCATGGCAACGCCGGTCGCGTCGTAGTCTGGGTGGGTGGGGTCGTTGACGGCGCCCCAGCTGATGTTGAGGATGTCAGCCCCGTTGTCGGCGGCGTACATGATGGCGTCGTAGCCGTCAATCCCATAGCCGACGCCCTCGGCGTTGATCATGCGCAGCGGCATGATGGAGCAGTCGTAACCGGCCCCGGCGAACCCGCTCAGGCCGTCGAACCAGTAGCCGATGTCGGGGCAGACGTTGTCAGTCACTGCGGTGGCGACGGTCGCCACCAGAGTCCCGTGTGACACGCCGGCGTCGGTGCCGCCGCAACCGGCATCGCCATTGTTGTCGAGCATGTCCCCCACGGAGGGGTCGCCGCCGACGAAGCCGACGACGTAGATGGGGTCAAAGGGATCGTCCCAGACCCAGTAGCCCCCGCCGGCGAATACGTCCGGGTTGTTGTCGTCGCTATCCTCGCCCGGCTCTCCCGGTTCCGCTGGTGTACCGGGATTGGCCGCGTTGGCCTCCTCGCCGCTGCCCGAACCCTCGCCAACGTCCGTGCCACAGAAGTCCCAGCCGCGGACGTCGTCGGTGTAGCCGTTGCCGTCGTCGTCCACGCCGTTGTCCGGCGTCTCGCCGGGGTTGGTCCAGATCTTGTCTATGTCTACGTCAGGCAGGACGCCGTTCGGCGCGTCTGGCACGTGGTGGACATCCGGGTGGTCGAAGTCCACGCCGCTGTCAATGACGGCGATGACGATGTCGGGAGAGCCGTGGGACTGGCTCCACGCCGACTCGATGTCCATGTGAAAGAGGCCCCACTGGTGGCAGATGAGGTGCATGAAGAACAGGTCCAGGCAGCAATCGGGGTGGAAGAGGTCTATCATGCAGGCCTGTACGCACGGCTCATCGCCATAGGGGGGCATCTGCGCCCAGGGATCGGAGGTGGACAGGTGCTGGTGCAGGCGGAGTATGGGGTCCAGTCCCGCCGCCTGGATGCCCGGAAGTGCCCGCGCCCGGGCAGCGGTCTCACGCGCCGTCCGGCCCGGCGGCACGGGCATGGTGGTCCAACGGGCGCCGGGACGCACCGGACCCAGGCGCAGGCCCGACCGAGTGGCCTGACTCGCGACCGCCGCGGGCGGCGCGCCCGGCGCCAGCTTCACGACGATGTGCCCTCGTGCATACCTGGGCGGCGGCTGCGCGCCGGGGGGCAACTCCCCGGCTCTGCCCGATCGCACGGTCCCAGGTCGTGGCCCGCCGAACTGCGGCGCCTGAGCCCACGGCCGCAGGCTCCAGGCGGCCAGAGCCAACAAGGCAAGCGCGGCCGTGCATATGAGCTTAGCCAGGAGACGCATGCTCGTGCTCCCGCACGTGCGGGCTTGCTGCGATGCCACGAAGTGGGAGGGGCGGCTGGACGCGAGTTGAGCTCGCGCCATTGCGGGAATGCTACTGCGTTTGCCCTCGCTTTGCCGTGTGCCCCGCTACTTGTGTAGGTTTACCCAAATCCGCGTGGCACTAACGTCTGGAGGGTCTTCTCCGCCTGGAGCCGGCGGTCCTGCGTAGAGGGGCGGAGCGGCTGGGAGCTCAGCTTACGACCACCACGGGGCCACGGCACTCGCTGATGACGGCCAGCTCCGGCCGCTCTCCCCACAGGCGGGCGATGCTGAGGCCCGAAGGCGTGGCGCGGCCCAGGAACACCAGGTGGCCGGGACGTAGCCCGCGCAGGAGGCTAGCCAACGCGCCGGAATCAGCCACCTCGGCCACGGACGTCTGCTTGAGCCGATGTGGGCGCAGATAGGCCCTGACCTGACGCCGGGCGTTCGTGGCGTTGGGCTGGCGGGCGTTCTGGAGAACCGCGCGCAGGGGCAGCTCGCCGTAGCGCGCCGTGGCCGCCGCCCACGACAGCGCGCGCAGGGCCGGTCCGGAGCCGTCGTAGACTGTCGCGATGCCGCCGGTGTCCTGATGGTCCTCGGGGGCGATCAGCACGGCGCGGGCGGGGCTGCTGAGCAGTGACCGCACGCATGCGCCCACGCCCATCTGCCCGCGCCGGTGTGAGGCTCCGCGTCGGCCCACGGCAACCAGGTCCACGGCCGGGGCGCGCTGCGCCAGCCTCTCCGCGGCCAGTCCCTGCATGCGTCGTGCTATCCAGGCCAGGCCGCGCTCGCGGCAGACCTCGATGGCCGCCGCGATATGCGGATCGCTGCGGGCGGCAAGCGAAACGGCCTCCTCGTCCTCCTCCGCCTCCGAGATGGGCTCGGTGTCCACCGCCGGCGTGGGTCCGCGCTCCAGGCCGGCGCCCATACCCGGCTCCGGGTCGAGCTCGACGTCGGCGGAGGGGTCCTGGTCGGTGGCCGTGGCCAGCTCCAGGCGCGCGCCGTGCCATTGCGCCAGCTCCATGGCCGCTGCCAGCGCGGCGCGGCTATGGGCCGACCCGTCCAGACCGACCAGTATGCTGCGGATCATGCTGCTCCCGTCCCGATGCTCACGAGGCTAGGCGTGGTGGGATTATATCATCGCGCTCACGGGGCGGCAATGGCGGCAGGCACACGTGAAAGCAGCCCACGCGTCTACGCGTGGGCCGCTCGTGTTCAGTCCTGAACCGGCGCTAGTCGGAGTCCTCGGGAGGAGTGAGGGTGTGCCCGTCCAGCTCCCAGTCCTCGTGGAGCAGCTCGAATACCTCCGGGCGGGGAATGCCGGTCACGTCGCGGAAGGCGCCGCAGGCGGCGCAAACGGCCAGAATGCGCTGCCTGCCGCCCTTGTCCACGGGCGTGCGGATGATATCCCGTGCGTGACAGGCGGGAGTGTCCCTGGTGGTTTTTCCTGGCGCCATAGCGCTCACACCGACCATTTCCGTTAGTGCCTGCCCTCCTCTCTCACTATGGTTATACCGTCCGCAATGGCGCCGCAAGCATGATTTAGCGCACACCCCAGGGACGTGTAACGAAGGCGACACGAGGCCAGAAACGGCTCTGGGGCAGGGATAGCACGCCCGACACGCGAACTGGCCAGAGGCGCGGTGGTGGACCCACACCATCGAGGCAGGAGGTAACCGAAATGCGCAGACGCGGCTGGGTACAGGGCTTGCTGCTGGGCGGTCTGGGGCTGATGCTGATGGGAGCGTACGCCGCGTGTCAAGAGGCCGCGCCGACTGCGGCCCAGCTGGATGCCGACATTCGGCTGCTGTACATGGTCAACCGCCTCGAGTTGACGGCCGAGCAGATTGACCGGCTGCTGCCGATAGTGCGGGACATGCGCACCCGGGCCCAGGCTCTGGAGAAGGCGCGCAATGCCCCGGAGATCATGCAGATACTGAGGGCAGTGCGGCAGGCACTGCTGGAGGGCAAGAGCGGGCAGGAGGTGGAGGCCCTGCGGCGGCAGTTGGATCAGCACTTGCAGCGGATGGACCAGCAGGAAGCCGACTTCGGCCAGGCGCGCGAGCGGGCGGCCGATCTGGCCATCCAGGTGTTGACGCCGGAGCAGCAGCAGCGTCTGCTGGATCCAGTGGCCGAGCAGACCTCTTTCGACATCATCCGGGCCATGGGCGAGGCGCGGGTGGTGCGACCGGAGCACTGGGACAACTGGCTGGCCCAGGTCAGCCAGAACCTGGCCCGTCAGGCCGCCGGGGGCAACCCGCAGGCGGCGCAGACCGCCGGCGGCCAGATCCGTCAGCTCCTGGAGCAGGCCCGAGGTATGAGCGAGGCCCAGTTACAGGCGCAGGCCGCGCAGATCAGCGCCCGCATCGAGCAGATACTGGAGACCGCCGGCGCTGATCCCTCGGCCGCCTGGCTTCAGGACGTGAGGCGGCAGATGATCGGCGAGCTGATCTTCCCCGAGCGCGCGCAGACCGTGTTAGAGGACAAGCTCAAGCACTTGAGGGGCGGCTAGACAGACGCGCGCCCAGCCTTCGCCGGTGTGGCCAGAGTCAGGCGCCCAGCTTCTCGCGCAGCAGCTGGTTGACCAGCTTGGGGTTGGCCTTGCCCTGTGACTTCTTCATAACCGCCCCGACCAGGGCGCCGATGGCCTTGGTGTGGCCGCCCTTGATGCGCTCCACCACGTCGGGGTTCTCCGCCAGGGCCTCGTCCACCAGCGACTCGATCGCCTCCCCATCGCTGATCTGAACCAGGCCGCGCTCCTCGACGATGGCCTTGGGCCGGCTGCCGGAGGCGAACATCTCCGGGAAGATGTCCTTGGCGATCTTGCCGCTGATGATGCCCTCGGCGATCAACTGCAGCATCTCGGCCAGATGCGCAGGGCGGATCTTGCAGTCGGCGATGGCGACGTCCTGCTCGTTGAGCAGAGCGGCCAGGTCGCCCATGATCCAGTTGCCCGCCTGCTTGGCGTCCGCACCCAGCTTGACGCATTCCTCGAAGTAGTCGGCCATGTCGCGCGAAGCAGTCAACACGCCGGCGTCGTACTCGGGGATGCCGTAGTCGCGGACGAATCGCTCGCGCCGCTCCAGCGGCAGCTCGGGCAGTTTCTCCCTGACCCGGGCGATCCAGTCTTCGCCGATGGCCAGGGGGACCAGGTCCGGCTCCGGGAAGTAGCGGTACTCGTCCGAGGTCTCCTTGCTGCGCATGACCGTGGTGATGCCCTTCTCCACGTTCCAGCGCCGCGTCTGCCGCCCGCCCAGGTCGCCCTCCTCGATGGCCTTCATCTGCCGCTCGATCTCGTAGGCCACCGAGTCGTAGACGGCCTTGAAGGAGTTCAGGTTCTTGATCTCCACCAGCCCCGTGGCCTCGCCCGTGTCCGGGTCGCGCAGGTTGACGCTGCTCTCACAGCGCATGGCGCCCTCCTCGGGGCTGGCCGAGGACACGCCGATGTAGCGCAGCACGCTCTGAAGGGCCAGGCAGTAGGCCCGGGCCTCTTCGGGGCTGCGCATGTCCGGCTCGGTGACTATCTCCATCAGCGGCACGCCCGCGCGGTTGTAGTCCTCCAGGCTGGACCCGTCGGGGGCGTGCTGGGACTTGCCGGTGTCCTCCTCCAGGTGCACGCGCCGAATGCCCACCCGCCGGGTGTGGCCGTCCACCTCCACGTCAATGTAGCCGTCGGCGCTAAGGGGCTCCTCGTATTGCGATATCTGGTAGTTCTTCGGCATGTCCGGGTAGTAGTAGTTCTTGCGAGCGAAGCGGCTATGGGGCTGAATCTCGCAGTGCAGCGCCAGGGCCGTCTTGATGACGCTCTCGACGGCCTTTCTGTTGGGCACCGGCAGCACCCCCGGCAGCCCCAAGCACACCGGGCACACGCGCGTGTTGGGCGCCGCGCCGAACTCCGTCGGGCAGCTACAGAACATCTTGCTGTCCGTGTTGAGCTGCGCGTGTACCTCGATGCCGATTAGTGGTTCAAAGGCCATGCATGACCGATCCCTTCCGTGTCGTTGTAGGAGCGGCGTCCCGCCGCGACTAGAAGCGGTTTCATAACCTACCCAGGACGATCATGATACAGGCCAGATG
>JBHIEF010000206.1:0-7295 GCA_046760465.1 Armatimonadota bacterium
GCCCCACGGTGCCAGGCCGAGGACGAAGCCGCCCAGGGCGGCTCCAGTCCACTGGCCGAACACGAAGCCTGCCAGGCCGCCCACGCCGGCGGCGAGCGCCATGACCACTAGCAGCTCCGAGGGACGCAGCAGCATGCCCGCCTGGATAATCTGCGTCTGGAGCCAGCGCTGCATGCGGGTGCCCGATAGCAGGCGCGTCACCCAGGGGATCACGTCCGGTCGTCCGACCACGTGTTCGGTCGGTGCCCCCGGCTGCTGCGGCTGCGTCTCGGCAACTGCCGCCAGGCGCCGCGCTCCGGTCCGCCGGCCCGCCGCGCGAAACAGCAGCAGGGCCAGGAGGGCGAAGGTGACGGCAAAGGCCAGCAGGGCCGGCAGGATCGCTTTCACAATCAGTTCCCCCTCGCGGCAGTGGCGGAGGCGGGAGGCGACGGCTCGACGCCCCGCGAGACCAGGCGCTCGTAGAACAGCGGCCGCAGGCCGGTGGCCACGTGCGCACCGGTCGCAGCAGCCTGGCCACCCGCGCCCTCCTGCCTATACACGAACAGGTCTTGCAGGGTGATAACGTCGCCCTCCATCCGCTGCACTTCGGTGACCTGGATGATCTTGCGGGAGCCATCGCGCAGGCGGGCCTGGTGGACGATCAAGTCTATGGCGGCGGTGATCTGTTCGCGGATGGCTCGGGAGGGGAGCTCCGTGCCGGCCATGAGCACCATCGTCTCCAGCCGCGACAGCGTATCGCGGGGGCTGTTGGCGTGGACGGTGCTCAAGGAGCCCTGATGGCCGGTATTGAGCGCCTGGAGCATGTCGAGCGCCTCGGCGCCGCGCACCTCGCCAACGATGATGCGGTCGGGGCGCATGCGCAGCGCGTTGCGGACGAGCTGCCGGATGGTGATCTCCCCCTGGCCCTCTAGGTTGGGCGGCCGGCTCTCCAGGGGCACGACGTGGGGCTGCTGCAACTGCAACTCGGCGGCGTCCTCGATGGTGACGATGCGCTCGGCGTGCGGGATGAAGGAGGAGGCGGCGTTCAGCGTGGTCGTCTTGCCGCTGCCCGTGCCGCCGGAGATGATGATGTTGAGCTTGCCGACTACGCAGGCTTGCAGGAAGTCGCGCATGTCGGGAGACATGGTGCCGAAGTCCACCAGATTGTCCGGGGTATAGGGATCGCGGGAGAACTTCCGGACCGTGAGGGTGGGGCCGCGGACGGCCAGGGGGGGGATGATGGCGTTGACCCTGGAGCCGTCCGGCAGTCGGGCATCCACCATGGGGGAGCTCTCGTCTATGCGCCGACCCAGCGGCGTGACGATCTTGTGGATGATGCGCATCAGGTGGGCGTCGTTGAGGAAGCGCCTGGTGGTCTTCTCGATGCGGCCGTGACGTTCGACGTAGACCTCGTGGGCGCCATTCACCATGACTTCAGTGATCTCGGGGTCGTCGAGGAGCGGCTGTATGGGGCCGTAGCCCACCACCTCGTCCAGCACTTCCGCTTCGGCTTGATCCTGTGCGCGGCGGGAGAGGCCGAGGCCGGCTTGGCTTGCGACCAGGCCGACGAGCCGCCGCACCTCGGCCGCCAACTGCTGTGGCCCGAGGCGCTCCAAGACGGCGAACTCGGTCTCCTCGAGCAGCTTGGCGTGGACGCTGGCCTTGAGCTCGAGGACTTGCTCGCGTTCATGCTCGGCCGGCGACGGTTGCCGGGCCGGCGCGTGCGTCGGGGCCTGAGCGACGGAGCGCATTCCCATGGTCGGGCCTCCCAGGGCGGGCACTATAGGGGCTCGTCTTCGGCGAGCCGGTCGTATATCGTGGGCGTCACCATAACCACCAGATCGGTGTAGCCTTCGACGAACTTCTTGCTGCGAAAGAGATGGCCGAGGATGGGCAGGTCGCCCAGCAGAGGCACCTTGCGCACGAGTCTGGCCACGTCACGCTGCAACAGCCCAGCGATGGCCAGCGTGTCCCCCGGCGCCACGGTCACCGTCGTTTGCGCGCGGCGCGTGCGGAAGCCGGGCACGCGGATGCCGGAGACGGTTACGCTGCTGCTGGAGTCAATGGAGCTGACCTCGGGACTGAGCTTGAGGTGGATCCTGGGTGCATCCCCATCGGCCTGGACGATGGACGGTTCGACCTGCATGCGGACGCCGAACTCCTTGTACTCGACCGTGATGGCGGCGGCGCCGGCGATGCCCGCCTGGGGGACGGGGATGGGCACCTCCCCGCCAACGAGTATGGAGGCTTCCTCACCGTCGTTGACCAGGAGGTTGGGCTGGGCCAGAACGCGCGCCTTGTTCTTCTCCTCCAGCAAGTCGAGCTGCGCGCCAAAGTCCAACAACTGGCTGAATCCGCGGCGGCTTACCTGCCCGAAGAGGAAGGGCTGGTCGAAGAACTGCACGGAGGGGCCGCCGGCGGCGCCGACGCTCTCGGTGTGACCCCAGTTGACGCCGAGCCGTTCCAGCTCCTGGCGGTTGACTTCCACGACTCTCACGCGGATCAGGATCTGCTCGACGTCAGGCGCGGCCACGGTGAGCAGGTTGAGCACAGGGGCCTGCACGTCCAGCGCGGCGACGATGTCCGTGACGTAGTCGAGGGCGGCCACCGACGGCAGCGTGCCCTCCAAGGCGATGGCCTGGCCGCCGACGGTGCGGACGCTGATGCCGTCGCCCAGAGCCTGGGCCAGGAGCTGTCGCTCATCCTCGACGCTCGGGGCAGGCGGGTCGGGCGTCTCGATCAGGTCCACCACCTTCGTCTGCGCCTGGAAGGCAGCCAGCAGGCCGCGAGCGCGGGCGGCTGCGGCGGCGGTGGGGGCAGTGCCCTCCACGGCGACCGTGTCGTCGCTGACAGCCCAGACCCGGAAGCCGTCGCCCAGAGCGGAGGCGATCTGCTTGACCGGCGGCCCGGCGGGGGGCGGCGCGGGCGCGGGCGTGACCAAGTTGACAACCTCGACGTCCGTGCCAGCAGCAGCGAGGACCTTGGCGACGCGCTCGGCCTCGGCCTCATTCTCCGCCACGCCTTCGACGGCAAGGGTGGAATCCGAGAGTGCCACGAAGCGGTAGCTCGGTCCCAGAAGCGGGCGCAACCGCTCTGCCGCCCTCTCCACCGGTGTCACGTCGAAGACGGTGACGCTGATCTCGTGGAAGCCATCCGCATCCCAGATGTAGAGGGCCGTCTCTCCGACGCCCTTGGCATAGATGATGAGTTCTTTGCTCGAGGCCACGGCGACATCGGCCACCTGGGCGTCGGCAACGGCGACGCGGCGCATGGCGGCGTACTGGAGCACGGAGCTCTGGCCTCGGAGCATGGCCATGGACACGGGCTCCACCAGTCGTTCGGCGGCTGCCGGCGGGCAAGCCAGTAGCGAGAGCAGGGCGAGGCCCGCCGCCACTAGCCATACGCGGCGTCCGCTCAGCGGGAAACTGTAACGGCTGCGGGACGCCGTCGGGCGCGGGTCAAGCGCGGTGAGGCTATTCATTGGTTGTCACCACCTCGCGTTCTGAGCCGCGGATGACTTCGACTTCATGGGGCTCGGAGAACTCGTCGTCGTAGGCCGGTGTGGAGCCGGGCGCGGCTTCCGCGCCGGGAGGGACTGGGCCACCGTACCACCAAGGCGGGTACATTCCCGTGTAAGGTTGCGACTGGCCGTAGGCACGGCCGCCGGCGCCGGTCTCGGAGGACTCCTGCTTCAGGCCCGTAACCTGCCAGTCGGTCGTGTTCTGGAGATCGAGCCGACTGTGGTCCTCAACCGATCGCAGGGCCAGCCGCAGCTTGCCCTTCGACTCAGCCAGGAACAGGCGCTGCGCCTGCTCCGGCGTGACGGCGAGCGTGGCGCTGGGCTGCGTGTCGAGGCGGGAGGGCTTGCCGCTGGCTTTGGGCTTGTCTTCTGGCGTGGGTTGGGGCCTTTGGCCCAGTGCAAGCAGCTCCACGTCCTGAAGCACGGTGATGGTCACCGTGGTCTGGTCCTCGGTGATGGTCGCCAAGACGTCCACGTGGTTGCCGGGCTTGAGGAATCCGGCCACGCCGCTCACCGGGTCGAGGCCAACGGTGATGGCGCGCATGTGCTCAGGTACCATGTGGGCCAGGCCCAGCGAGGGGCTGGCCTCGGCTATCTGGTCGGTCCGGATGACCTGGCCCTTGGGCAGGTTCGCCAGGGCGACGCGGCCCACGACCAGCTCCGGCTCCGTAGCCGCGCCCGCCGGGGCACTGCGGCGCGGGCGCAGCTTAGTGGTGAGCTGGTCGGACTTGATGAGGCTCTGGGCCCTGATATCGGTGGCGGCGGTGACCACCCTGATGCGCTCACTGCCGTAGGCTGTTCCATCGCCGGCAGCTCTGGCGACGTACACGTACACGGACAGAGCGGCCAGACTGCCGGCGACGAAGGCCACGACCAGTGCGCTGCGGCGACTAAGGCTGACTTTCACGCCCCACACCTCCTTCGCTATCGTCGGTCGGCGCCGGGCTGCGGCGGCCCGGCGGATGGTGGCGCCCGAGGGGAGCCGGATCACAGAATGAGCTTGCGCGCAAAGATCCCCGTGTAGGGCGCATTGGGATCGAGTATGGCATCCGGCGAGTACTGGTACTCGATGAACCGCACGCCGATGTAGTGGTTGCCGCCCTCCGTCTTGCCGACCTCGTCCAGCCAGAAGACGGCGAACTTGCTCACCTTGAAGGTGGCCCCGGTCCCCGTGCCGCCCTCATGGCTCACGACCGGCACCATGATGATGTGTGGGTTGGTCGGCGGGTGATCCTCGAAGGTGTCCAGGCGCCAGGGCTCGTTCGCAGCTCGCTCCAGCCGGGCCGTGCCAGCGTTTCCGCCCGTCTCCGCTTCCAGCGCGTGGACCCATTTGCCCGTGTTGACGCCGGTATAGGCGGTGACGAGCTGCCCAATGCGGACGATGGCGTTGTTCCTGACGGGGTCGGCGATGTCGTAGCCGCGCAGGAGCTGCCCGAACCAGTCGTAGCCGGGCGTGGCGAAGTCCAGGAAGCCGAAGCTGCCGGGCGGGATGGCTATGCCGGCGGACCCCTTGAGGTCATCGTAGAGCAGGTCCACCGGCTGGCCGAAGCCGGGGTTGGAGTCCTCTGATATCCAGATGGGCACAGCGCAGATGGCTCCAGCCGGCCCCTGCACGGCCACAGCTTCGCGCGTGCGCAGGCCCTGGTGCAGGTTGAGCAGTGGCGCGAAGGCATAGGCAACGCGGACCTGAGCACGCACGCCGACGCCCGAGGCGTAGGGACCGAGCTCCATGACAGCCGCGCCGTCTGCATCGTAGATGGTGCTTCCAGGGGGATAGTAGGTTAGATCGCCGTCGCCGACCACGGCCTGCCACTCCGGCACTTGGTCGTTGTTGGCAGCAACTGCCTCCAGGGCGAGGGCAGCGGCAGCCGCGGCATCGGGCAGCTCGGCCACTGCCGCCAGCGCGGCCCCGTCGGCCACGGCCTGTGCGCGCTGAGCGGCCACGTGCAGCCGGGTGACGTCGAGGGCCAAGGCCGCCATGCCCAGCAACACCACGAGCGCGATGGTGACCTGCACGAGAATGGACCCACAACGGCCGGGACCCAGCAATCCTATTCGCATGACCTCTCGACTCCTTGCTACTCGCGGCGCATGATCATGGCCGCTGTGAGGGTCTTGGACCGCGTCTCTGCGTCATCCGCGAAGCGGGCGAACAGCGGCCCCGTCAGGAGCGCGTGGGGATAGCTCACACTGACGCGCACCTGCGCGCCCACGGGAGCGGCGTTTTGCACATCGCTCCCCGTCCCCACATCGCTGAGTGGGAGCCACTCGGACCAGGTGCCGGTGTCCTCCGAGAAGGTGCGATACTCGTAGGTGCGCGCGAGCCGCGAGGTGTCAATCGTGGGCGCGCTGCCGTCGAGGCGGGCGTCCATGGCGGCGATGGTCGCGCCCACCGCGGCGGCGCGGGCCGCCTCACGAGCAGCCTGGTTGACGCCCAGGTAGTCCTTGATGGCAAGGCCGAACTCGAGTATCCCCAGCAGCAGGACAATGAGCACGGGTGCAATGAGCGCCATTTCCACGGACACGGATCCAGAGTTGTCTGCGGCTTGATATCGGCCAGAACGCATTTGTGCATTCCTCCCCAACGGACTCAACTGACGACACACAGGGCTGTGACGGCCCCCAAGGCGATGGCCACGGCGAATGGCAACCTGGGCGAGCCGCCTGCCGTCTCCAAAGGCACGTCAGAACGCCAAACCGAGCGCAGGTACAGCCACCGGCCCAAGTTCCTGCAGCACTGGAGGAGCTTGCGGCGGCCTGCCGCACAGCAGACTGCGAGCAGGCCGCCCCAAGCAGCCGTTAGTGCGAGCGTATGTAGAACGAATACCGGGCCCTGGAGCGCGCCGACTGCCGCCAGCAGCTTGACATCGCCGCCGCCCAGCACATTACCTATGAATGGGGCGACGAACCACAGGGCGAGCCCAGCGAAGATGCCGGCCAGGCTAGCGCCAAGGCCAGCCAGCTCGGCGTCGGCAGCGCCCAGGGCCAGCCCGACCAGGGCACAGGGGACGGTCAGGGCATTCGGGATCCTGCCCCGAGCGACATCCATAGCAGCGGCGATGAGCAACATCGCACACATGATGACGGTCTTGGTTCCGGCTATGGGCATTGCATCCGCTCTCCCCCGGGCTGCCGGCCCGCCAACCTGGGAACTCGGGCCGGCGCCCCCGTCGGCCGCAAAGGCACGAGGCGCTTCGCAGCCGCCTACGGCAGCGTCTGGCCGACGTTGGTGACTGCGGTGTTGACCTTCTGGCCAAGCGTCTGCCAGCTCAGAATGGCGACCGTGACGATCAGGACCATGAGCAGGGCGTACTCGACGGTCGTCATACCGGTGTCATCACGCCACAGGTCCAGCAACTGACCAGTCAACGCCATTCACCTCCTTGGGCCAGCAAGGCCGAGCTGCGGAATAGCGGGTGCAGAGATGGCCTGTCTTGTGGCCTGGGCAGCCCCGCTGGCCTCAACGTGGGGCACCTGAAGCCCCAGCCACTGCTAGGGCAGTTGCGTGTTCACGTTGTCCACGGAAGTGGCGACCTTCTGCCCCAGCGTCTGCCACGCCAGGATGCCAACGGTGGCAATGAGCACCAGCAGCAGGGCGTACTCTACCGTGGTCATCCCGCTGTCGTCACTCCACAGGTCGCGCAGCCTGCGAATCATCGCACTTACCTCCTTTGGCTGAGCCATCAGTATCCTCCCTTGCCTGCGTGCCTACCTCGAGCACGGTGCGTGCTTCGATCCGCCTCAGCCGAGACACCGGCCTGTCTCCGGGGGAGCTTCCGAGAGCGTCGGGAGCCTA
>JBHIEF010000207.1:0-7190 GCA_046760465.1 Armatimonadota bacterium
AGGGGCACGCTCAGCAGCGTGTCACCGGTTGCGGCCGCCGACGGTCGGAACTGGTAGCGCCAGTGCAGGCGCCCCTCGCCCTCGTTCCACCACTCCGCCCTCACCTCCCACCGCACGCCCTCGGCCTCGACCGGCTCGTGGCTCAGGCTGAGCACCTCGCCGCGCCCATCCCGCCGCAGCTCGGCCTCGGTCGCCTCCCCCCAATGCTCCCCCTTGCCGGCATCCCGCACGCAGAAGCCCCCCTGCGCCATTTCCGCCAGCTTGCACGTATTGACCCCTCGCCCCAGCCAGATCCCGCCACCGGCTCGGCAGTGGTACTTCCCTGCGTGCCGATCCAGCACGATGCGCAGCGCGTCGCTTCCGACCGAAACACGGTCGCCAGCCATTCTGTCCCTCCCAGCCTCGTTCGCTGCGGCGGCAGTTAGCCATCAGTCGCCGCCTCTCCTGCGCCGCGGGCCAACTCGGAATTCTCGGCGCAATGGAGGACCCCAACAGGCCCGCCGGGAATGGTGATACCTAGCCCCTAGCGGCGCAGGGATGGGAGGACTCGGCCATGCATACTCGACATTGCCGGTCGGCGGTCGCAGGAACGCTGTTATGCCTGGTTGTGCTCGCAGCCCCGGCCAGTGCAGAGAAGTACGCCCTGCTGGTGGGCGTGGACGACTACGCCCCGGCGGGCGAGAGCGACCGCGATCTGTCCTCCTGTGAGATGGACGCGCTGCTCATGTACAACCTGCTGGCCAGCAAGTATGGCTTCCCTGCGGACAACATACGCGTGCTGCTGAGCCTGGCCGAGGGACGGGAGGCGACGGGCGACAACATCGTCACGGCCTTCCGCGATCATCTGGTGCGTCAGGCTGGGCCCGACGACACGGTGGTCTTCTACTTCAGCGGGCACGGCACGCAGCTCAACGACGCCAGCGGCGACGAGCTCGATGATGGACGAGACGAGGCGGTGGTGCCCGCCGACGTGGCCGACACCAACACCGTGCTCAGCGACGACAACCTCGACTTCCTGCTGGAGCAACTGGACACCAGGCACGTCACGGTCATCGTTGACAGTTGCCACGCGGGCACGGTGACGCGCGCCGGGCCGATCGGCGCCTGGGCCAAGACCATCCCCTTCGACGAGCGCTTCCGGGAGCTTCCGGCGGTCAAGAGGGCCTTCCCCAAGTACGAGCCGCCGTCCCGGCCGCCCCCGGCTAAAGCCGGCTGGGCGCTCGATGCGGCCGGGCCCGAGGTGCTGCTGGCCGCCTGCCAGCCCTGGGAGCTGTCCAGCGCTTACGGCATGACCTTCACCGTCGGCGAGCAGCAGCGCCGGGCCAGCCTGATGACCAGCCACCTGTACCACGTCCTGACTTCGGTCCGTGCGGAGGCCGGTTGGGCCGAGGTCCTACGCCTGCTGCGGATCAGGATGTCCTCCTCCTGCGATCCCGAGCAGAACCCGGTCCTGGAGGGCCCTGGTGCGCAGCGGCCGTTCTCGGCCGGCGAGGCACCGGCACCCACAGCCGGGGCTCAGAGCATCACGCGACCGGCCAGCGCACTCCGCGTTCTCCTCAATCTGGGGGAGGGCACGCCCTCGCCCTTGCCCGACCTCGGCTTCGTGACCGAGGTCGCCGAGCGCGGCGCCGCAGACGTCGTGGTATACCCCGGAGACGACGAAGGGTACTTGCTGGCCGGGCCGGTGGCGGGCGGGAGCTTCGAAGTCGCGCAGCCCAAGACCCTCTCGCAGGCGCTGTGGGCGCTCTTCCAGTTTCGCAGCGCCGGCGCCGTGACCAATCCCTGGCCCACCTTCACGGCCTCCTTGCGCCCGGCAGACGGCCAGAAGTCCCAGGTGCGGCTGGGCGACCGCCTCGAGCTCGTGTTCAGCGTCTCAGTGGACGCGTACGCGTCCCTGTGCGTTCTGGCCCCAGACGGCACGCTTCGGTTCGCCCTGAAGGACGAGCCCGTCAAGGCCGGGCGCTCCTACGAGCTACCCTCCGAGGACCTGCCCAAGCGAGTGGCCTTCCAGTCGTCCCTGCCCGGGAGCTGGAGCGGCACCGGCTTGGTGAAGCTGATCGCCACGCGGGGGCGCATGTTCGCCGAGGGAGCCGAGGACAAGGGGGAGCCTGACCGCCCGTCCCTGGAGGCCCTGGCCAAAGTGTTGGGCCGCGCAGGGGCGCGCCGCCGCAAGGCTGAAACTATGTCCTCCCAGGGATGGGCCGAGGACGCCGTCTACTTCCGGGTGGTCGTGCCTGAGGAGTGAGGCCGTACCTGTTCCGGCCGCGCCTGCGTCAGCACCGCCCTAGGGGAAGACGATCTTGCCGAGCGCGACCGGCTTGCGCGCGCCAGTGGCCGCCGGCACGTTGCCGGGCCGGCCCAGCAGCGTCTCGTTCGCCAGCACGGCGAAGGCGGCCGCCTCTTTGGCGGTGTCGGGAATCCCCACCTCCTCGTGAGTGACCACCCGCGCCTCCGGCAGACGCTCACTCAGCATCCTGAGTAGACACCGGTTGCGCGCTCCGCCGCCGCCCACGATCACCTCGTCGGGCAGTGCCGGCAGATGGTCTCGGTAGCTCCGAGCGATGGAAGCGGCCGTGAGCGCAGTGACCGTGGCTACGCAGTCCTCCAGCGACAGGCCCTCCGCCACCAGGCCCTCGTAGACGCCCGCAGCATACTCCCGACCGAACTGCTCTCGGCCAGTGGTCTTGGGCGGGCCGAGCGCGAAGAAGGGGTGTTCCAGGAGGCGCGCCAGGTGGCACTGGTCCACGTTCCCCCGCGAGGCGAGGTGGCCGCCCTCGTCCATCTGGCGCTCGCCCCGCGTCCCGAGCCGCACCACCTCATCAATCACCATGTTGCCGGGGCCCGTGTCGAAGGCCAGCACCTCGTCCAGCGAGGCCCGCGCCGGCAGCCAGGTGACGTTGGCGATGCCGCCCACGTTCTGGATGGCGCGCGACTTGACCTCGCTGCGCAGCAGCGCGTAGTCCGCCAGGGCCACCAGCGGCGCGCCCTGCCCGCCGGCGGCCATGTCCCGATGCCGGAACTCGGCCACGGTGGTCAGGCCGGTCCGTTCGGTGATGATCGAGGGCTCGCCCACTTGCAGTGTCGCGCCGTCCCCCGGCAGGTGGCAGATGGTCTGGCCGTGAGAGGCGATGGCGGCGATCTCAGAGGGCGGCAAGTCGAGGCCGTCCATCAGCGCCAGCGCCGCCTCCGCGAACAGCTCGCCCACCGCCACGTTCAGTCGCGCCACGTCGGCCGCCGACAGCTCCTCCGGTGAACGTACGCTCGCGGCTATCTCGCCCGGTATCGGGTGCTGGTGGTGAGCGATGATCTCGACACGCACGGCGGGCACCCATCCGCGCACCCTCACCGCCGCCGCAGTGACCGCATCCGCGGACGTGCCCGACATCAACGCCAGGAGCACGCGCTCGTCCTTGGAGGCATAGTCTACGAGGAAGTCGCCCGGTTTCACGCCTGCCCGATTCGCCGCGCCCCGCCCGCGCCCCTTGCGCCCACATTCCCAGAAGTGATTTCACAACCTCCTGGACGCCCGCGCCCGGCCTCCCAACCTTGTAGGAGGGGCGTCTCGTTTATCCTGAGTTCGTCGAAGGGCCCCGACTAGAAGGCGCGCCAGCGGGCTATGGGACTACCTCTAGGCGCTCCGCTCCCCGGAATGGCAGAGCTCAGGGTGACACCTTAGCGGTCTTAGGATAGGCTCTTACTACGACAGCAGATGGTCGAGCAGCCGGTCCACATCCGCGGTGGCCAGCCCCACCACGCGGTCGGCGGCCCCGTAGTAGATGAACAGCTCGCCGCCCGGCGACATAACCGCCCCCGTCGGGAACACGACGTTGGGGATGATCCCGACCCTCTCCCAAGCCAGCTCGGGCTCCAGCAGCGGCTCCCGGCTGCGCGCGATCACCTTGGTGGGATCGGACAGTTCCAGCAGCGCGGCCCCCATGCGGTAGACATAGCGCCCGTCCACGGCATGGTAGATCACCAGCCAACCGGCCTCGGTCCTGACCGGCGGTGGGCCGCCACCGATCTTCTGCTCTTCCCAGGCAACGCCCTGTCGTGGCGCCAGGAGCAGGCCCCGGTCGCCCGTGCCGTAGTCCCACTTCTTGAGGTCATCGGAGAACGCCAGCCAGATGGAAGGCCTGTCCGTTCCGTAGCCCTCCCCAATCCAGCTCGTCGGCCGGTGCAGCATGACGTAGCGACCGCCGATCTTCTCCGGGAACAGCACGCCGTCGCGGTCATCCAGGCCACTGGGCGTGAGCACGCCCTCCACGGTGAAGCTGCGCAGGTCTCGGGAGCGAAGCAGGCCCGTGTAGCTGGGGCCCATGGGCGGGATCCCAGGTCGCTCGGCGGCCGGGTCTTGGCGAACGCGATCGAAGAAGCCCGTCTCCTCGTACACCGGACCGGGCCTCTTGGTGACGGCTGCGTACGTGATCAGATACTCCCCTTCCTCCTCGGTGATGCGCGCGTCCTCGATGCCCCCGACCTCGTAGTCCCTCTGCGGACCGTAGACGGGCTGGTCGGCGGCGCGCTCGAAGCGATACCCATCCTCGCTGACGGCCAGCCCAAAGCGCGAGACGTACGACCGCAGGTCGCTGACCGCCCGGTACAGCATGTAGACCTTCTCTGCGATGACGATGGCGCCCGGGTTGAAGGTGCTGACTGCATCCCACTGGCCGCGTCGCGGCTCCAGGATCGGCCAATCGCCGTATCGCTTGACCACAGCTCCCGGCATCCGCCTACCTCCACTGCTCGACGCCCCTGCGCAGCCGGCTCCGCTCATTCCGGCAGCGCCTGGATGGCGGACTTCAGTTCCTCCAGAATCCGCTCCAGCTCGCCCAGCTTGCCCTCTACGGCCTCGCCGTACTGACGCCTCACATCGTCGGCACGGAACTCGGCCAGGGCGGCCTCGATCCGCTCCGCCTTGCTGGTCAACAGGCGCTTCGGGTCGCGCATGTACCGGCCCATATAGAGTTCCCGCTCCAGTTGCGCCAGTGACAGGCTGGCTTCCCGGATCTGGCGATCCAGGGCGCGCATGTTGCCGATCTTCCTCAGTTCCTCGATGCGCTCCGCAGAGGCCTTGCGCACCTCCTCGTTGTAGCCCTCGACCGTAACGATGGGCCAATCATCCGTGCGGAAGGTGGGGACCGGCAGGCCCCGGTTGCCGCAGGCGTTGCCCGTCGGCCATTGCGCCCAGCCGTACCTGACCGCCACCGGGTCCGGCACCAGGTCGCTCCACACCTCGAGGGCCCTTTCCTTCTTGTTGACCTGCGCCCGCGCCGGGTACCAGCGCTGATCCTCCCCGGCGATGATGAAGCCACGGAAGTCGGCGTTGCCCTCGCGCGTCACCGGGGCGGCCTGCCAGATGGGCAGCTCCTTGTTCCCCTCGGGTCCCTTGTCGTTGATTGGGTCGGGCGTGAAGTACAGCAGCAGCTTGCCGTCGGCCTTCTTCATCTCTCGCAGCGTGGGACCCGTGTGCAGCACGGGCTTTTCGTACACCTTCGCCAGGGCCCACCGCGCGGCCCGCTCCCCCACCGGCTGCTTCCAGCCCGGATGGATGTACGAGTTGCCCACGTCGTATGTGGTGATCAGCCCGGCATTGGGCGTGGCCTGATGCGTCCGCGTGTGGATGTCGCGGACGATGGCGTAGCCGTCGGCCACCACCGACACCTCGGGCGCCTCGCCGTAGCGGCCCCAGCCGGGCAGTGTGATGATCCCGAAGGGCAAATCGTCCTCGCCAAAGGCCTTGCGCCAGGCGGGGATGATGGTCGGGAAGGTGTACTCGTACTGCGTCCAGCGGCGGAACTGGTTGTTCTCGCCCTGGTAGTAGAGCGCCCCGCGAATGGCCATCTTCCGGAGGGGCCAGACCACTGCGTTGAACATGCCCGCCGGCGGCGACCAGCCGCTGCGCGGGTCGCCCGGCTTCTTGGGCAGGCGCAGGCGGGGAGGCTCCTTGCCTTCCGCCTTGGCCTGCTCGGCCTTCTCCTCCCACTCAGCCCTCTTGGCGGCCACCTCCTCCTCCCAGGCGGCCAGCGTCTCCCGCCGATACTCCTCGCTCTCCCACTTGGTCGTCTCTGCGTCATACTGCCTGAGGATCTCCTGGACGACCTTGGCCTCGATCCCATCCAGCGCCTCGCGCGAGGTCCAGGTCTGTCCCAGCGTGCCGCCCCGGGCGTTGTTGATCACGCCCACCGGCACCTTGAGGTAGCGGTGGACGTACAGGGCGAAGTAGTAAGGCACTGCGGCGATGCTGTCCGCAGTCTCCGGGGAGCATACGCGCCACTTGGCCGGATTGGGGATATCCTCCAGCGGCTTGTACCAGGAGCCGTCCGGATCGCAGTAGCGGATGCCGGAGTAGCAGGCCGAGGGCCACTCCAAGTCGCGCGCATCGTGGCCCTTCCAGTCCATGTTGCTCTGGCCGCTGCATATCCACACCTCGCCGACCAGCACGTTGGTCACCGCCGCCCCCTCGTCCCCGCTCTGGGCCACCAGGCACTTCGGGCTGAACGACGCCGCCATCGGCGCCAGCTCCACCAGCCAGGCCCCATCGCCGTCCGCTTTGGCTACGGCGCTCTGCGGCTCGAACGGCTCGGCGTTCTCCTCCACGTAGGCGATCGTGACCTTGTACTCAGCGTCCGCCTCAGCCTTCCTGGGCGGCTCCTCCTCGAGGAACGGTGCGGCCAGCGCCGCGTCCTCGGTCAGCGTTACCTTGACCTCCGCGCCCGGCTCTGCCCACCCCCAGACGCGCACGCTCTTGCCCTGCTGGAGCACCATGTTGTCGCCGAAGATGTTGGCGAAGCGCACCTCGGCCCATGCTGGCGACGCCAGAAGCGCCCAGGCTGTGCACACGCACAGCACGCGACCCATCGGGCCGAGCCCGTTCCCTGGAGAGGTTGACTCTGTCGGCATGGTGGTTGCACCTTCCTTCGTTCTGCGCTCACGGAGCTTCGACGCGTTCGCGGGGAACTCCTCGATGTACCTGGCGCTCCCGGTGCGGAGGTGGCCCACGTGTCCGACGCTCAAGCGGGTGGGAGGCGGCAACTACTGGAGCGTCAACGCTCCAGCATGCCCGCCCGGTTCTGGTAGCGACACCGCACTGTGAGACTGTAGCTGGCGCTCGGGGTCGTGCGCATCCCTGATCCCTCCTGCGGTGGTCAAGGACCGACGAGCCCGCCAAGAGCCTCTCCCAAAACCGACGC